>NZ_JBEXQJ010000023.1:0-150873 GCF_040612515.1 Streptomyces sp. NPDC006372
GGGCGGCGGGCTGTCCGCCGTCCACCCGGCCGACCTCGGCGCCCACGTGCTGAGCGCGCTGATGGAACGCTCCGGCGGATCCGCGCACCCCGGGTCACGACTACTTCGCCTCGGAGTCGCCGTCGGTCTTCTTCGGCTCTTCGTCCGTCTTCGCCTCGCCGGCCGGAGCGTCCTCGGCGGGCTCGTCGGCCGCGTCCTTCTTACCGAGGTCGACGGCCTTGTCGTCAGCGGTGGCGTCGGCGGCGGAGTCACCGGTCTCGGTGAGGGAGGAGGCGTCGTCCGGGACGAGGTCGGCGTCGGACTTCAGGTCGTGCTCGACGCCGTGGACGATGCGGTTGTACTCGTCGTCGGTGAGGACGGCACCGATGGAGTTCTTGGCGAAGAGGAGCTCGACGCCCGGACCGGCGTCGAGGAGGACGGTGTCGTCGTTCACCTCCTTGACCGTGGCGTACATGCCCCCGATGGTGCGGACACCGCTGCCGGGCTGCATTTGGTTCCGCATGTCCACGGCCTGCTGCTGCTTCTTCTTGGCCGACCTGGTCATCAGGAACATGGCCCCGATGAGCACGATGAACGGGAGGAGGGTCAGGAGACTCACGGGTCGGTACTTCCTTCACACGACCGCGCTGTGAGCGGCCAGATGGTTGGGGGTATGTACGCCGCCGACAAAGGCGGCATCGGCGGAGTCTAAGCGAGTCCGCGCGCATGGAACAACGCTCAGCATGGCACCGGGGTTCCTGCTCCGGCCACTGACGTCGCCGTCTCGAACCGGTGACGGTGCCGTCACGCCCCGAACAGGTCCTGTTGTCCGGTTCCCGCCGTCTGGGAGCGGGGCGGGGTGAGGCCGAGATGCGCCCATGCGGCGGGGGTGGCGACCCGGCCGCGCGGGGTGCGGGCCAGCAGTCCCTCCCTCACCAGGAAGGGCTCGGCCACCTCTTCCACAGTCTCACGTTCCTCCCCCACCGCGACGGCGAGCGTGGACAGACCGACGGGACCGCCGCTGAACAGCTTGAGCAGGGCTTCGAGCACGCCCCGGTCGAGGCGGTCGAGGCCGCGCTCGTCCACCTCGTAGACGGCGAGGGCGGCCGCCGCGATGTCCCGGGTGATCAGCCCGTCGGCCTTGACCTGCGCGTAGTCCCGGACGCGGCGCAGCAGGCGGTTGGCGATGCGGGGCGTGCCCCGGGACCGGCCGGCGATCTCGGCGGCGCCGTCCGGCTCGATCCCGACCTCGAGGAGGCTCGCCGAGCGGTGGATGACGCGCTCCAGTTCGGCCGGTTCGTAGAACTCCATGTGGGCGGTGAAGCCGAACCGGTCGCGCAGCGGCGGCGGCAGCAGGCCCGCGCGTGTGGTGGCGCCGACCAGGGTGAACGGGGGCAGCTCCAGCGGGATGGCGGTGGCTCCCGGGCCCTTGCCGACGATGACGTCGACGCGGAAGTCCTCCATCGCCATGTACAGCATCTCCTCGGCGGGCCGGGACATGCGGTGGATCTCGTCGAGGAAGAGGACCTCGCCCTCCTGGAGGGAGGAGAGTATCGCTGCGAGGTCGCCGGCGTGCTGGATGGCGGGGCCCGAGGTGATGCGGATGGGGGCGCCCATCTCGGCCGCGATGATCATGGACAGGGTGGTCTTGCCGAGGCCGGGGGCGCCGGACAGAAGCACGTGGTCGGCGGTCGCGCCACGCGCGCGTGCGGCCCGCAGAACGAGGTCGAGCTGCTCGCGGACCTTTTCCTGGCCGATGAACTCGTCCAGGTCCTTGGGGCGCAGGGCGGCCTCGACGGCCTGGTCCTCACCGTCGGCGACAGAGTCCACCAGCCGCTCCGCGGAGGGGCCGGCCAGCCCCTCGCCGGCGGAGGTGTCGGTCGTGTCGTCCCAGTTCATTGATGTGCCTCAGAGGGTCGTGGATCGGCAGGCTCGGTTCAGCGGGCTCGGTTCAGCGTCTGCAGGGCCGCCTTCAGAAGCTGCCCCACCTGGGGCGTGCCCTCGGCGGCCTCGGCCTGTGGGGTCACGGCGGCGACGGCCTCGTCGGCCTCCCGGGTCGCGTAGCCGAGGCCGATCAGGGCCGCGTGCAGCTGGTCGCGCCAGCCGTTGCTCACGGGCGCGCCGACCGCGGCCGCTCCGATCGGCTCGCCGAGCCGGTCCTTCAGCTCCAGGAGCAGCTTCTGGGCGCCCTTCTTGCCGATGCCGGGGACGGCGGTGAGTGCCTTTTCGTCGCCGGTGGCGACGGCCCGGCGCAGCGCGTCCGGGGTGTGCACGGCCAGCATCGCCTGGGCGAGTCTCGGCCCCACGCCGCTCGCGGTCTGGAGCAGCTCGAAGACCTGCCGCTCGTCGTCGTCCGCGAAGCCGTACAGGGTCAGCGAGTCCTCCCGTACGACGAGGGAGGTGTGCAGCTTGGCGGGCTGTCCCGTGCGGAGCGTGGACAGCGTGTTCGGCGTGCACTGCACGGCCATGCCGACGCCGCCGACCTCGACGACCGCGGCGTCGGGGGCGAGCGCGGCGACCGTGCCGCTGACGAAGGCGATCATGCCGTACGGCCTTTCGATGTGTGCAGGGCGACGGCCTGCTGGAGTCGGTTCTGGGCGGGGGCGCGCCAGATGTGGCAGATGGCGAGGGCGAGGGCGTCCGCCGCGTCGGCGGGCTTGGGGGGTGCGCTGAGCCGGAGCAGCCGGGTCACCATCGCGCCGACCTGGGCCTTGTCGGCCCGGCCGCTGCCGGTGACGGCGGCCTTGACCTCGCTCGGGGTGTGCAGCGCCACGGGGATCCCGCGGCGGGCCGCACAGAGCATGGCGACAGCGCTGGCCTGGGCCGTGCCCATCACCGTACGCACGTTGTGCTGGCTGAAGACGCGTTCCACGGCGACGAACTCCGGTCGGTGCTCGTCGAGCCACTGCTCGATGCCCTGCTCGACGGCGACGAGGCGGTGACCGAGGTCCGCGTCGGCGGGCGTCCGGACGACGCCGACGCCGATCATGGTGAGCGGCCGTCCGGCGACGCCCTCGACCACCCCGACACCACACCGGGTCAGTCCCGGGTCCACCCCCAGTACGCGCACGCGCCCTCCCTGTCGCTCACCTGTTTGTGCAGGCTATCGGGTGCCACCGACAACGCGACGGGCCGACGGGGTGTGTCCCGTCGGCCCGTTGGCGCTGTGGAGCCCGGCGTTACGCGTCGACCTTCTCCATGACCTCGTCGCTGACGTCGAAGTTGGCGAAGACGTTCTGCACGTCGTCGCTGTCCTCGAGCGCGTCGATCAGCTTGAAGATCTTCTTGGCGCCCTCCTCGTCCAGCTCGACCTGGACGGACGGCACGAAGCTGGAGTCGGCGGAGTCGTAGTCGATGCCGGCGTCCTGGAGAGCGGTGCGGACCGCGACCAGGTCGGTGGCCTCGCTGATGACCTCGAAGGACTCGCCGAGGTCGTTGACCTCCTCGGCGCCCGCGTCCAGGACGGCCGTGAGGACGTCGTCCTCGGTCAGCTCGCCCTTGGGGACGATGATGACGCCCTTGCGGCTGAACATGTAGGACACCGAGCCCGGGTCGGCCATCGAGCCGCCGTTGCGGGTCATGGCGACGCGGACGTCGGAGGCCGCGCGGTTGCGGTTGTCGGTGAGGCACTCGATGAGCACGGCCACGCCGTTCGGCCCGTAGCCCTCGTACATGATCGTCTCGTAGTCGGCGCCGCCGGCCTCGAGACCGCCACCGCGCTTGATCGCGGAGTCGATGTTCTTGTTCGGGACCGACTGCTTCTTGGCCTTCTGGACGGCGTCGTAGAGCGTCGGGTTGCCGTCGAGGTCCACGCCGCCCATCCGCGCCGCGACCTCGATGTTCTTGATCAGCTTCGCGAAGAGCTTGCCGCGCTTGGCATCGATGACGGCCTTCTTGTGCTTCGTCGTGGCCCATTTAGAGTGGCCGGACATCTGCCTGTCTCCTTCGCGTAACCCATCTCAGCAACGAACGCAGGAATCCTACTAGGACTCGGCCGTCCGGTTCGCGCGCACCATCTCGACGAACAGGGCGTGCACGCGGTGGTCGCCGGTCAGTTCCGGGTGGAACGACGTGGCCAGAGCGTTGCCCTGGCGGACGGCGACGATGTGGCCGTCGTGCTCGGCGAGCACCTCGGCACCGGCGCCGACGGACTCCACCCAGGGGGCGCGGATGAAGACGCCCTCCACGGGGTCGCCCTCGACGCCCTCGACGTCGACGGCCGCCTCGAAGGACTCGTTCTGCCGGCCGAAGGCGTTGCGGCGCACGATCATGTCGATGCCGCCGATGGTCTCCTGGCCCGAGCGCGGGTCGAGGATCTTGTCCGCGAGCATGATCATGCCGGCGCAGGTGCCGTAGACGGGCAGCCCGTCCCGCACGCGCGCGCGGAGGGGTTCCATCACTTCGAACAGGACGGCCAGCTTGGAGATGGTGGTGGACTCGCCGCCGGGGATGACGAGGCCGTCGACCTCGGCGAGTTCTTCGGGGCGCCGCACCGGCCTGGCCACGGCGTCGGCCGCGGCCAGGGCGACGAGGTGCTCCCGTACGTCGCCCTGGAGGGCCAGGACGCCGATCACAGGTGCTTCGGTCATGGGTGTTACCAGCCGCGGTTGGCGTAGCGCTCGGTCTCGGGGAGGGTGTCGCAGTTGATGCCGACCATGGCCTCGCCGAGGTTGCGGGACGCGTCCGCGACGATCTTCGGGTCGTCGTAGAAGGTGGTCGCCTTGACGATGGCGGCGGCGCGCTTGGCCGGGTCGCCGGACTTGAAGATGCCGGAGCCCACGAAGACGCCCTCGGCGCCGAGCTGGCGCATCAGGGCCGCGTCGGCCGGGGTGGCGACACCGCCGGCGGAGAACAGCACCACCGGGAGCTTGCCGAGCTCGGCGACTTCCTGGACCAGCTCGAACGGGGCGCGCAGCTCCTTGGCGGCGGCGTAGATCTCGTTGTTGTCGCAGCCGCGCAGCTTGGCGATCTCGCCCTTGATCTGGCGCAGGTGGCGGACGGCCTCGACGACGTTGCCGGTGCCGGCCTCGCCCTTGGAGCGGATCATCGCGGCACCCTCGGCGATGCGGCGCAGGGCCTCGCCCAGGTTGGTGGCGCCACAGACGAACGGGGTGGTGAAGGCCCACTTGTCGGAGTGGTTGACCTCGTCGGCCGGGGTGAGGACCTCGGACTCGTCGATGTAGTCGACGCCGAGGGACTGCAGCACCTGGGCCTCGACGAAGTGGCCGATGCGGGACTTGGCCATCACCGGGATGGAGACGGCCTCGATGATGCCCTCGATCATGTCCGGGTCGGACATGCGGGCCACGCCACCGTCCTTGCGGATGTCGGCCGGGACCCGCTCCAGGGCCATGACCGCGACGGCTCCCGCGTCCTCGGCGATCTTCGCCTGCTCCGGCGTGACGACGTCCATGATGACGCCGCCCTTCAGCTGCTCGGCCATGCCGCGCTTCACACGGGCGGTGCCGGTTGCGGGAGCCTGGTTTTCGGAGATGGACACGGGTGACCTCGCTGAGGGGAAGGGGGGTTTCTGCAGCAACGAGGAAACGTGAGGGGGGCAGGCCACAGCAAGGGCCAATGGGAGGCCGGTGGATCGTTTTCTGTCCCGAGACGCATGCGGAAGGCCCGCCGAACGTGGTGTTCGGCGGGCCTTCCGCCCGGAGGCCGTCGCGGTCACGGACCGGACGGGTGTCAGAGCGGACGAGCGGGAGAGAGCAGGGTCAGGCCTGCTCCGGCCTCCTCACTCCTCAGCTCCGGCGACGACCTGAGGAGCTTCCCCTTGAGCGGTTCGCGCACCAGCACCCGGTCGCGGACGACCGGCAACCCCTCCCCCTCGTAGAGCACGGCCGAGTCCCATTCATCAGGGTCGCCCACTCCCCGCCGATCGACGATCACGGCGCGGGTCGGCGTCGGAAGTCCCGTCGCCGCCGCGACGACGGCTGCCTCGACCGTGTCGGCCTGTTCCTGTGTGAGGCCGTCCAGCCAGAGCGTCTGGATCTCGCAACCGAGCGGTTCATAGGAGTAGGAGTCGACGACGTCGATGTCCGCGGAGAACCACCAGTCCATGGTGATGGACGAGATGCGCAGCCCCAGGAGGCGGCCCACCTCCTCCGGAGGCATCAGGACCTGTCCCCCCTCGACGTCGAGCACCACGGCCGCACCTCTCACCGGGTGCACGAGCCCGATGCCGTGTTCCTCGAAGAGCTGCACCTGCTCGGCGAAGACCGACGTGGCCCCCGACTCCCTGTACCAGCGAATGAATCCGTCAGCCATGGCTAGCAGCTCGGCAGCGTGAAGATGTGCACATTCTCTTCTCCGAAGACCTTCTTGGCCTGTTTGATAGCGGATTCCGGGGTGTTGTCGGCCAGGTAGTAGATCGCCTTCACACCGGCCTGGTCGGCCGCGTACTTGTTGATCTTGAGGGCCGTTCCGAACTTGGACGGGTTCGCGGCCTTGGCGCCGCCGCCGACGAAGACGTACTCGCCGTTCGGCCCGATGACGTCGAGGCCACTGGATCCCACGTTGGGCATGACGATCGGGATGTCTTGCCCGTTTTCGCCCTTGGCCACCTTTCCGCCGATCAGCTTAGCGATGTACTCCTCGCGGGCGAGGCCCAGATCACCCGCGCCACTACCGCCGCCGGCCATGACCGAGGAGCTGTGCGCACCGTCCACCGACCGCGCGGGACGCTGTGCCGCGGGACCGTTCTTCTTCCTGTCGGTTACGCAGGCGGGAAGCTTTTTCCAGACGTCGTCGAGGATCTTCTCGCCCTTGTCGACCAACTTCCTCGCCTTGGCTGATTTGTCGAGGAAGTCGTTGATGCCCCAGATGACCTTGGCGATCTTCGGGAGCTTGCCGACGAGCTTGGCGGCCTTGCCCCAGGGCAGGTTGGTGACCACCGCCCACAGACAGGTCGGGATGTCGGGGTCGTTCCAGCATTCCTTGATCTCCTCGGCGGCGAGTTCGACGAGGAGTTCGGCGCCGTTCTCCTTCAGATAGTCCAGCAGGTCCTTCTGCGCGAGCGCCCGGGCCGCCTCGTACTCCGCCTCGCTGATGCCGGCGGCTTCGAGCGCCTTGCGCTCAGCCTCCTCAAGGGAGTACGCGTCGCCCTTCTCCTTGCTCCGGGCAGCCTCCTCGCGCTCCTTGCGCTCCAGTTCGCGCTGGTACTCCTCGGCCTTCTTGGCGGCCTCGTCGGCTTCCTTCGCGTAGGTGCCGGCGTTCTTGGCGGCGGTCTCGGCCGACTTGGCGTGCTCCTCGGCCGAGGTGGCGAGCTTGTCGGCGTCGGCGGCGTCCTTCTCCGCCTGGGTGGCCGCGCTCTGGGCGACGCTCGCTTCCTTCTCGGCCAGGGTGGCGGCGCTGCTCGCGGCCGCGGCGTGGTTCTCCGCGTCCGTGGCGGCTCCACGGGCGCGTGCGGCCTCGGCCTCGGCCTGGGTGGCGGCGTTGCGTGCCGCCGCCGCGTCCGCGAACGCCTCGTTGGCGGCCTGCCGGGCGAGTTTCGCGTCGGCCTGGGCCTGCGCGTCGGCCTCGTTGGCCCGTGCCGCGGCGGCTCGGGCCTTGGCTCCGTCCTCGGCTGCCTGGGCCGCCGACTTCATCGCGGCCACGGAGGAGCGCGCCGCGTCCGCGGAGGAACGCGCCGCTGCTGCTGCCGCCTTGAACGCGGGGCCCACCTCGGCGTTGGCGCGTGCGGCGGCGGCTTCGGCCGCATCGGCGGCCTTGACCGCCTCCGTCGCCCTGGCCTCGGCCTTGGTCACCTCCGCCTGCCCCATCGCCAGGGCGGCCTGCGCCACCTCCGCGGCGAAGTCGGCGTTCACGTCCGTGCCGGTGAACGGCGCTGTGAGCTGGAGGGCCGTGTTCGCCGGGTCGGCGATACCTGCGGCGGTGGTACGGGCCGAGGTGGCGGCCTGGACGGCGATGGTGGACTGGAGGCGGGCCATCGCCGCTTCCCTGGTGGCGCCGTCGGCTTCATCCCGGGTGCGGCCCGCCGCCTGAAGGGACTGGTTGGCATGGATGGCGGCCAGCCCGGCGAGCCGGGAGGCCTCGTGGGCGGCGATACCGGCCCGGGCTTCCTGCGCGGTGGCCTCGGCTGCCTTGGCATTGGCCCGCTGCGTCGCCGCGTGCGTGGCCGCGGCCTCGGACTCCGCCTTGCTCGCCGCCGCGTTCGCCGCGAACGCGGCGGCTTCGGCCTTGTTGGCGGCGGCGTTGGCCCGGGCGGCGTGCGCGGTGGCTTCACTGGCCGCCGCCCGCGCCCGCGCGGCCGCACCGGCGGCCTCGATGGCCGCGGAACGCGAGCGCACCGCCGCCGAGGACGCCTGATCGGCTGCACCACGAGCCGCGCCGGCGGCTGTCCCGGCCGCGTCCGCGGCGGACCGTGCCTCGGTGGCGGCCGTACGCGCGGTCTCGGCGTGCTCGGTGCCCTTCGCCTTGGCGGCCAGCGCTTCGGTCGCCTTGGCCCGGGCCTCCTCCGCCTTGTGGACGCGTTCGGCCTCCACCGCCTTGTTCCGGGCGTTGCGGGCCTTGGTCTCCTCGCCTCTGGCCAGGTCGTCGGCCTTGGCGGCGATGCCCTCCTGGGTCTGCGCGGTGGCCCGTTTCTCGGCCGCTTCGGCCGCGGCGGCCTGCGCGTCGGCCCGCTTGGCCGAGGCAGTCCGTGCTTCGGCCTCGGCACGCGCCCGTGCCTGAGAGGCCACGTCGCGTTCCCGTTCGGCACGCGCCCGTGCGGCCGCCGCCAGGTCGCGCTCGCGTTCGGCGATCTTCCGCTGCTCGGCTGCGATCTTGGCCTGGCGCTGTGCTTCGATCCGCGCGTCGCGCGTCTTCTGGGCGTGGTCCCACGCCTGCTTCTCGGCCTGCTCGGCATCGATCCTGGCCTGGCGGGACTTGGCCGCCGCGTCCGCCGCGATCTTCGCCTGCTTGGCCGCCGCCTCGGCGAGCCGGGCCGCCGCCTTCGCGTGCTCCTCGGCGTTCTCCCGCCACTTGGCAGCCTGCCGCGCGTGCAGTTCGGCCTGATTCTTGGAGTTCAGCCCGGCGGCGTCGGCGGCCGACGCGTCCACCGCATGCTGCGCGGTGGCCGCCGCCTTGGCCGCCGCGTCCGCCGCACCCGCGATACCGGAGGCGACCTCCGACCACTGGACACCGTGGGTGAGGCCCGTCTCGACCAGGACATCGGCCTGTACCTTGGCCTGGCCCGCCGCCACCTGCGCCTGCTTGGCCGCGTCCTCGGCGATACCGACCTGCCGGGCGATCTCGGTCTTGACCGGCCCGTAGTCGGACAGGCGCTTGCCGGCCCGGTCCGCGGCGAGCATCCGGTCGGCCTCGCGGGACTGCGCGCCCGCCGCGCTCATCGCGTTCGACGCGGTCTTGAGCGCCTTGACCGCTCTGCCGTGCGCGGCGATCAGCTTGGTACGGGCATCGGCGGCGGTGGCCGCCTTCTCCGCCAGCTCGCGCAGCCGCTCCGCCGCCTCCAGGGCCTCCTTCTGCGCCTTCTCGTGCGCGGCCCGGTCATCCGCGTCCTTCTGCGCGGCGACCAGATAACCCTTGTCCAGGAACTCGGCGATCACCTTGTCGTCGCCCGTGGCCAAGGCGGCCTGCGCGGCGCTCTTCACCGCGGGGCCGCCGACCGCGACGAGCATCTCGACCCGCTTGCGGTTCTCCGCCGCGCGGTCCTTGTCGTTCTGCTCCGTCGCCTTGTCCCGCTGCCGCGCGATCTCGGCGCCGAAGGCCAGGAAATCGGCGCGGTCGCGCGCCGTGCCCTTCAGGACCCGCTCGACCTCCGCGTTGAAGAACGGACCGCCCGTCCCCCGCATCGCCTCGATCTGGCGGCGGTTGGCGACATCGGCCGCGTCCCTCTTGTCCTTGGCGCGCTGCCGCGCCTCGGCCTCTCCCCGCTCCAGGAAGTCCCGGATCGCGTTTGGATCCGTACTCTCCAACGCCTTCCTGGCGGCCTCGCGGACTTCCTCCTCCTCGTCGAACTCCGCGAAGTCCTCCACCAATTGGCGGTCGCGGTCCGCGCTGATCTCGTCCAGTGCGGAATGGGGCGGCGCCGGGTCGGTCGCCGCTTTCGGTAAGTCGGCCAGAATCCGGGTCAGTTCGACTCTGCCCGGCTCCTCCGGTGCGACGGCGGCGGCTTCCCCGGTCACAGTGGCGAGGACGGCCAGGGCCATGACGGTCGACACCGCTTTGCCCAGCATGCCGGGCGCACGCCGGCGTAATGGCCCGGGTCTCGGCCGGTATCTCTTTCTCACGGGAACTCCTTCTGAAAAGTGGCCAGGCCAAAGGGATTCGGCAAAAACAAGCCCCTGCCCCCATACGCGGGCAGGGGTGATCTGGGCCTCGGCCGCGAAGCACGGCAGCGGTACGGAGCTGCCGTGCGGCCGTAGGCCCGGTGGGCCGGCCCGGCGTGGCGTGCGCCGGGCCGGCGCGGCGGCGTCAGCCCTTGACGCGGTTCTCGCTGTCGCGGGCCCGGTCGGCCATGTCCTTCCAGAAGGCGGCCGTCTCGGCGGCCTCCGCCTGCTCCGCGGCCCAGTCGCCCTGCCGGGCCTCGGCCGGCGCGGCGATCTTCTCCCAGACGGCGTCCGCGCTCTCCTTGGACAGACGGGCGATGTTCTGCCAGCTCTCCGCCTGTACCCTGGCCGCCTCCTGCTCGGCCAGCCAGGCCGTCTGCGCGCCGTCCGCGTGATCGGCGACCGCCCTCCAGGCCAGCTCGGCCTCGGCACGCGCCTTCGCGGCGTCGGCCGACGACTTCAACGCCTCCTCGGCGGCCACCGCCTGGGCGATCAGCGACGACAGCACGTGCTGGCGCCGCACCTCCCCGTCCGCCACCCGAAGCCGGTACGCCTCGACGTCCAACGCCGCGCCCGTCGCCCAGCCGTAGCCGAAGAACTCCGCGACGTCCGCGTCCGTGGAGCCGGACCGCAGCGCCCACTGTGCCGCCACCCGCACCTGCTCGCCCGGATCGCTCTCCGCGATCACCCGCACGAAGGCACGGTCCTTCTCGGCCACCTCCAGACGGCGCTGCGCGTCAGCCTCCCGCATCACACGGTCAGCCTGTTGGGCCTCGGCGTAACCGGTCTTCACAAACGCGGCCCGATCGGCGTCGGTGCCCCTCAGCGCCCGCTCAGCGGCCGATCGCACCTGCGGGGAGAACGCCACCGGATGCGTGCTCACCACCCGCTCGCAGAACGCCCGGTTGCGTGACCGCGCGTCACGCAGGCGCTGCTTCGCCGCGTCGTAACCGCCCCCGGGGGCCAGCCACTCCGAGATCGCCGCGTCGCCCCGCGTACTGCGCAGCGCGTTCCACGCCGAGGTGCGGATCTCCGCGGGCAGGCCCGACTTGGCCAGCCGCAGCACACGCGCCCGCGCCTCGTCCGCCGCGGCGGCGACCACCAGCGACGCCGGGTCGGCCGGGTCGACGGCCTGCACCGCGGTGTGCGCGCGGGCGGGCGCCGCCGGCACGAGCGCGCCGCCACCGGCCAGCACCCCGGCCACCAGCGCGGACACGACCCATCTCTGACGTCTCACGCCGTGACCGGCGGAATCTGCCACCACTGCTGTTCTCTCCACTGGGCCGGTGTCTCGTCAGGGCGCCAGCGGTGCGGCGATGCGCCAGGCCGCCGGGCGCACCGGCTGGGCTTCGCCCGGCTTCCCACCGGGCAGCGGGAAGGAGAATTCGGATCGGGCGTAGACCTCGGTCGTCGTGGGAGCGAGCCAGTTCACGCCGCTACCGGCGGCCTGTGTGAAAGACACACCGTTGAGCGGGCCGGGCAGCGGTCGCACAGGGAACGGCTTGCTGCACCACGTGGCACTCTTCCGGAACGCAGCGCTCCGGTCGTCCGCGGCGATCTCCACGCGCAGTCCGTTCGTCTCGGCCTTGCCGCTCCTGATGTAGTAGCCGGGCTTGCGCACGGACTCGAAGGAGTAGCAGCCGGGCCGGCTCGCGAGGGAGGGCACGATGACCCAGGTGGCGTCCTCGCGGTCGGCCAGTGCACTGGTGCTCTTGAGCGTGTCGTTGAGGACGACCTTCCCCCGGTCCGCGCTGGACTGGCGCGCGTACTCACTGCCGCTCATCGCCCTGAGGGACTGGCGCTTGAGCCGGTACTGGGTGTCCGCCTTCAGGAAGACCGCGACGTCGTCATCGCTGCCGGCGAGGGCCTTCTTGGCAGCGGCGACCAGGTGGGGGTTGACTCCGCCGTTCTCGGCGGCGGCCTGTATCTGGAGGGCGAGCTTGCGGTTCGCCTCGGCGAGCTTCTTGCGCCGGTTCTCGTCGTCGCGCTTGTACGCGGCGTCGGCGCCGGTGTGGATGTACGCCTTCCACACCGCCGGGTCGGAACTGAGGGTGGCCCGCTGCCCTTCGGTGTACAGCTCGGTGCCGTGCAGGTCGGCGGCGGCCAGGCGCAGCAGCTCGCGGATGAAATTGTCGTCGCTCAGCCCGAGCATGGCCTCGGAGGGCGTGATACGGAACAGGGCCGCCACGTTCTTGCGGGCGGCGATCTCCTTGCGGCGCTCGGCCTCCAGACGGTCCTTCTCGGCGAGGTCCTCGAGTTCCTTGGCCACGTCCCGCTTGTGCGCCTCGCGGGCGCCGTTGACGATGAACTCCCGCCAGTCCGCCGGCTCACCGAGCAGCGCCTGCAGTGCCGCGGCCCGCACCTCGGGACCGGACGCCTCGTGCCTGGCGACGGCCCGGATGAAATTGTCGTCGCTGAGGGCCAGCAGCTCGGGGGTGCTGGGGATGCCGATGGTGAGCAGGACCTGGGACTTGGCCAACCGGGCCGCCCGCTCGGCCTCGGCCTTCTCCCGCTCCCGCTGCTGGTCGAGCCGGTACGCCTCGTGGACGCCGGTCACGATGAAGCGCACGTGGTCCTCGTCGGCCGTGCTGGCCATCGCCTGCTCGGCGGCGGTGCGCACGGTGTCCAGCTTCTCGCCCGCCTCGCTGGCCTTCTGCCACAGCGCGTGGATGAAGTCGTAGTCGCTGAGCAGGAGCACCTCGGCGGTCGGGTCGAGACGCACCACCGCCGCGGCCTCGACACGCTCGGCGTCGGTCGTCCCGATGCCCGCCGCACGGGGCGCGACATCCGCTGCCGCGACGTCCGGAGCACTGTCGGCGACCGCTCCCGGCGCGACAGCTCCGGCGACGGCCGCGAGAGCGGTTGCGGTCACGAGGCCGCGCGTCATGATCCGCCCCATACGTGCGGAAGCAATGGGCTTGCTGTTCATGGTTGTGGTGAAACCTTTCCGCCGCCTCTTACGGGCAGCTCGCCAAATGAGCAGGGCGAAGGGGGAGGGTGGCTGCCGGCGCGATGCGGGGCGGCAGCCACGGCGAAGCAGGCGCAGGACAAGGGGGTACGTCGCCGGCGTGGCGGCACCCGCACTCGTACGCGCCGTTCAGTGATACGCAGATGCGAAGTCTGGGATTCTGAATGAGGCAGCGGCCTCAGGAACCCTGAAATACGAAGAAGAAGGCGAGAGAAATCAGCCAGTCCGAAAGACGCTGAAGCGTCACAGGGAAAGGCGTACGCCTACCGTGCCATGGGACGAAGACGCACTTGGTGGCGCAGCAAGACAGACGTCCGCATTTTTGATATCCCCCCGCACGAGTAAGCGCCTCGGGGAGTGTCGGGTCCGCCGAAGCATCACTGCCTTAGGGCCAAGCTGGTCAGGCCGGCCGCCAAGACGCTAACCCACATTCACAGAGCCGTGCAATCTTTTTCGTGCCGATACGAATGCGGGCGGTTCGGTTGACCAGAAAAGGCCGGTGCCGGTCTACGCGGCCCGGTCCACCAGAGCCGCCGGAGGCTCGTCGTCCATTTCGAAGGCCATCGGGAAGGGGGCGTGACCGGCCAGGCGGAACCAGCGCACCTTGCGGTGCCGGCGCAGGGCCCGGGCGGCGCGTACGGCGTCGTTGTGGAAGCGCCGGGCCATCGGGACCCTGCGGACGGCCTCGGTGAGCTCCCGGGCCGCCTCCTCTCCCCCGGGCGCCTCGCGTACCGCCTCCACCTGGGCGGCCTCGGCGAACACGGCGCGCAGGGCCTGGCTCAGCTCGCTCTCGGAGACCTCACGCTGCTCCTCCTCGGCCTGCCGGGCGGCGTGGGCGGCCTCGTAGAGGACGATCGAGGCGGCCGGATCCAGGACCCCGGACGTGGCCAGTTCCTGCGCCACCGAGGCCCGGCGCAGCAACTGCGCGTCCAGGGCGGCCCGGGCGGCGTCGATCCGGGCGTGGAGGCGGTCGAGGCGCCCGGCGGTCCAGCTCAGGTACAGCCCGATCGCGACCAGGGCGACGGCGATCCAGATGAGAGTGGTGGTCACGGGCGGCAAGGCTAGCGTCAGGGCCGGTCCGCCCGTGCACTGCGCCCCGTCGTACCACCGACGCGGGACCGTCCGAGCCTTGGTTCGAAGTGGCTCGGAACGCGCCCGCGGCCAGGCGTCGGATCGTCAGTCCCGGGTCAGCCCCAGCCGTCCCCACAGCCCCGTCGCCCGCTCGTCCTCGGCCACGGCCGCCGCTCCCGCCGTCACCGTCTCGTACACGGACAGGATGTCCGCGCCGACGGTCGACCAGTCGAAGCGCCGTACGTGGACGCTGCCCCGCTCGCGCAGTTCCGCGCGGCGCACCGGGTCCGCCAGCAGCCGTACCGCCGCGTCGGCCAGGGCGTCGGCGTCCTCGTTGGGGAACAGTTCGCCGGCCTCGCCCCGGTCCAGGACCTGCGCGAAGGCGTCCAGGTCGGAGGCGAGGACGGGGGCCCCGGCGGACATGGCCTCGACCAGGATGATGCCGAAGCTCTCCCCGCCGGTGTTGGGCGCGACGTACAGGTCGACGCTGCGCAGGAAGCGGGCCTTGTCCTCGTCGCTGACCATGCCGAGGAACTCGACGCGGGAGCGCAGCTCGGCCGGGAGCGTCTCCACCGCCTCCTCCTCGTCACCGCGTCCGGCGACCAGCAACCGGGCCTCCGGGCGCGCGGCGAGGATCTTCGGCAGGGCCCTCATCAGCACCGGCAGGCCTTTGCGAGGCTCGTCGATGCGCCCTATGAAGCCGATCGTCTCGCCCTGCCACTCGGCCTTGGGCTCGGCCCCGGCGAAGAAGTCGACGTCGACGCCGTTCGGGATCACCACCGCGTCCCCGCCGAGGTGCTCCACGAGGGTGCGGCGGGCGTACTCGCTGACCGCGATCCGCGCGCTGATCTTCTCCAGCGCGGCCTGGAGGATCGCGTAGGCGGCGATCATCGCCCGCGAGCGCGGGTTGGAGGTGTGGAAGGTGGCCACGATCGGGCCCTGGGCCGCCCAGCAGGTCAGCAGGCCGAGCGACGGCGAGGTCGGCTCGTGGATGTGGATCACGTCGAACGCGCCGTCGTGCAGCCAGCGGCGTACCCGGGCGGCGCTCAGGAAGCCGAAGTTCAGCCGGGCCACCGAGCCGTTGTACGGCACCG
The DNA here is from genome assembly GCF_040612515.1 of Streptomyces sp. NPDC006372. NCBI lineage: Bacteria > Bacillati > Actinomycetota > Actinomycetes > Kitasatosporales > Streptomycetaceae > Streptomyces > Streptomyces sp. NPDC006372. The sequence continues at coordinate 15,387 of NZ_JBEXQJ010000023.1, forward strand.
GCACCGCGCGCCCGGCGGAGACGACGTACGGCGGGAGGGGCGTGTCGTCGTCGGCCGGGGCGAGGACGGACACCTCGTGGCCGAGGCGGATGAAGTACTCGGCCAGGTCCCGGATGTGGAACTGGACGCCGCCCGGTACGTCCCAGGAGTACGGGCAGACGATGCCGATCCTCACGAGGTCCCCTTCGCAGGGTCGAGGTCCGCGAGCCACAAGCGCTGCAGCATGTGCCAGTCCTCCGGGTGGTCGGCGATGCCCGTGGCGAAGGCGTCGGCCAGCGCCTGTGTCATGACAGACGTCTTCTCGGCGCGCGTGCCTGACTCGGGCACCTCGACCGGCGGATGGACCCGGCCCCGCATCACGGGCGAGTCGTCGTACCAGAGCGTGACGGGCAGCAGCAGGGCGCCCGTCTGCTGGGCGAGCAGGGCCGGTCCGGCCGGCATCCGGGCCGTGTCGCCGAAGAAGCCGACCTCGACGCCGGAGGCGGACAGGTCACGGTCGGCGACCAGGCAGACCAGGCCGCCGTCGCGCAGCCGCCGGGCCAGGGTGCCGAAGGCGGTGCCGCCGCTGTGCGGCAGGACCTCCATGCCGAGGCCCTCGCGGTAGGCGACGAACCGGTCGTACAGCGTCTCCGGCTTCAGGCGCTCGGCGACCGTGGTGAACCGGATGCCCAGCTCGGTGGTGACCCAGGCGCCGGCGAGGTCCCAGTTGGCCAGGTGCGGGAGGGCGAGTATGACGCCCTTGCCGGTGGCCATGCCCTCGGTGAGGTAGTGCAGGTCCTTGGGGTCGAAGCCGCCCCTGATGCGCTCCTTGCTCCAGGCGGGCAGCCGGAACGACTCCATCCAGTAGCGCAGGTAGGACCGCATGCCCGCGCGCGAGAGCTCGGCGAGACGTTCGGGGCTCGCGCCGGGCACCACGCGCGCGTAGTTGCTCTCCAGCCGCCGTACGCCCTTGCCGCGCTGCTTCCAGGCGAGATCGGCGATGGTGTGCCCGAGCCGCACGGCGACCGGCTCGGGGAGCTTCTTGACCGTGCCCCAGCCGAGGCCGTACAGCGCGTCCGTCAGCCGGTCCTGTGCGCTCACGTGGCTGCCTCGCTCCCGTGAGAGGCGTTGTGCTGCTCGTCGCCATTGTCCTGCGCGGCCTCGGCCTCCTCGGCCTCGGCGGACTCCCGGCGGACCGTGACGACCCGCTGGATCAGGGTGACGAGGCTGCCCACGGCGACGATCCACAGGGCGATGGGCAGCAGGTACTGGATGCCGGGTACACCGAACTTGTGCAGGCCCGCGAACCCGGCCGCGACCAGCGAGATCACCAGCCGCTCGGCACGCTCGACGAGCCCGTTGACGGCGACCGGCAGGCCGATCGACTCGCCGCGGGCCTTGGTGTACGACACGACCTGCCCGCTGGCCAGGCAGAAGATCGAGACGGCGCACAGGACGAGGTCGTCGCCCCCACCGGCGTACCAGAGGATGAAGCCGCCGAAGATCGCTCCGTCGGCGACCCGGTCGAGCGTGGAGTCCAGGAAGGCGCCCCAGCGGCTGGAGCGGCCGAGCTGACGGGCCATGTTGCCGTCGACGAGGTCGGAGAACACGAACAGCGTGATCACGACCGTGCCCCAGAAGAACTCGCCCATGGGGTAGAAGACCAGCGCGCCCGCGACCACACCGGCGGTACCGATGAGTGTGACGGTGTCGGGGCTGACGCCCCGCCGGATCAGAAACGCGGCGAACGGTGTGAGGACACGCGTGAAGAATGCACGCGCGTACTTGTTCAGCATGGCCTTCCCGAGGGTCGGTGTCGCCGTCTGGCCCCTGCTGGCCACCGGCTGGCCCATCGTAGCCACGCGGGCGGGCACGCGACGGCCGGGACCCGAGGCCCGTGTCACGGCCCGGCGGAGCGTGGCGCGGGGCGGGGTGCGGGGCGCGATCACGTCGTTCGTATGGACGCACCGTGACAGGAGTGGAAAGCTCGAATAACCGCGGGCGTCGCCGGAGCCGCACCGCACGCGGATCCCGCGTCTCCGCGCCCACAGTGACCTCACCGTGCACGGGAGGCAGGATCATGGGCGACAAGGCACAGACACACCCTGGGGCCGCCGGCAGGGCACAGGCGGCCGACCACCCTCAGTCCGTACGGAATGTGGTGCTGGTCGGCCACTCCGGATCGGGCAAGACCACGTTGGTGGAAGCCCTCGCACTCACGGCGGGGGCGGTGAACCGGGCGGGCCGTGTGGAGGACGGCGGCACCGTCTCCGACTTCGACGAGATCGAGCACCGGCAGCAGCGCTCGGTGCAGCTCTCCCTGGTGCCCGTCGAGTGGGACGGCATCAAGGTCAACCTTCTCGACACCCCCGGATACGCCGACTTCGTCGGTGAGCTCAGGGCCGGTCTGCGAGCCGCGGACGCGGCCCTCTTCGTCGTCTCGGCCTCGGACGGCGTGGACGGCTCGACCCGCATGGTGTGGGACGAGTGCGCGGCCGTGGGCATGCCGCGCGCCATCGTCGTCACGCACCTGGAGGCGGCGCGCTCCGACTTCGAGGGGATGACACGGGTCTGCGCGGAGGCCTTCGGCGCGGACGACCCCGACGCGGTCCTGCCGCTCTACCTGCCGCTGCACGGCCCCCAGGCACCCGACGGGCACGCGCCGGTGACCGGTCTGATCGGGCTGCTGTCGCAGAAGCTGTTCGACTACTCGACCGGCGAGCGCAAGGAGTCCGAGCCGGGCGAGGACCAGCTGCCGCTGATCGAGGAGGCCCGCAACCGGCTGATCGAGGGGATCATCTCGGAGAGCGAGGACGAGACCCTCATGGACCGCTACCTCGGCGGGGAGCCGGTCGACGTCAGGACGCTGATCGAGGACCTGGAGCGGGCCGTCGCACGTGGTGTCTTCTTCCCCGTCCTGGCCGCCGCCCCCGCGGCCGAGGGCGCCCGGCAGGGACTCGGCACGGTGGAACTGCTGGAGCTCGTCACCCGTGGGTTCCCGACACCGCTGGAGCACGAGACGGTGCGGGTCACCACCATCGACGGCAAGCCGCGCGAGCTCAAGCCGTGCGACCCGGACGCGCCGCTGGTCGCGGAGGTCGTGAAGACGTCCTCCGACCCGTACGTCGGCCGGCTGTCGCTGATCCGTCTGTTCTCCGGCACCCTGCGCGCCGACCAGACCGTCCACGTCTCCGGGCACGGGCTGGCCGACCGCGGGCACGAGGACCACGACGTCGACGAGCGCATCGGCGCCCTGTCCACGCCGTTCGGCAAACAGCAGCGCCCGGTGTCGCACGTCATCGCGGGCGATCTCGCGTGCGTGGCCAAGCTCGGCCGCGCCGAGACCGGCGACACGCTGTCCGCCAAGGACGACCCGCTGCTCATGGAACCGTGGCAGATGCCCGATCCGCTGCTGCCGCTGGCCATCCAGGCGCACAGCAAACCGGACGAGGACAAGCTCTCGCAGGGCCTGGCCCGGCTGGTGGCCGAGGACCCGACCATGCGGCTCGAACAGAACCAGGACACCCACCAGGTCGTCCTGTGGTGCCTCGGCGAGGCACACGCGGACGTCGCCCTGGAGCGGCTGCGCAGCCGGTACGGCGTCCAGGTCGACGTCGTGCCGCACAAGGTCTCCCTGCGCGAGACCTTCGCGAGCAAGTCGGCAGGACGCGGCCGGCACGTCAAACAGTCGGGCGGGCACGGCCAGTTCGCCATCTGCGAGATCGAAGTGGAGCCGCTGCCGGGCGGTTCGGGCATCGAGTTCGTGGACAAGGTCGTCGGCGGCGCGGTGCCACGGCAGTTCATCCCGTCGGTGGAGAAGGGCGTACGGGCCCAGGCCGCCAGGGGAGTCGCCGCCGGGTATCCGCTCATCGACGTGCGCGTGACCCTCCTGGACGGCAAGGCGCACTCGGTGGACTCCTCCGACGCCGCGTTCCAGACCGCCGGCGCGCTCGCCCTGCGGGAGGCGGCCACCGACGCGAAGATCCATCTGCTGGAGCCGGTGGCAGAGGTGTCGGTGCTGATCGGTGACGACTTCGTCGGTGTCGTGATGAGCGACCTGTCGGGACGGCGCGGCCGGCTGCTCGGCACCGAGCAGACACCCGGGGGGCGCACCCTGATCCGGGCCGAGGTGCCCGAGATCGAGATCGGCCGGTACGCGGTCGACCTGCGGTCGTTGTCGCACGGCACGGCACACTTCAGCCGCCGGTACGCGCGGCACGAACCGATGCCGCCACAGGTCGCGGACCGGGTCCGCGAAGAGGAGCGCAAGGCCTCGTAACGAGCGCCGGGCGCCACCAACTGCCCCGTGAGGGCTTCTGTGCGCGTCGGCGGGCGGCTTGCGTGGCCGTCCGCCGACGGACGCCGGTGCGTGCCGATACGCTGATGACCTGATCAACAGGTGTGCGGAGCGCGGAAGTCGGGAAGGCCGCAATGCAGATGCGGCAGCGATGGGGGCGGCAGTGACGGACGGATTCGACTTCAGTCCAGGGGCCCAGGTGCCTTTGGCGGGTGCGACTGGCCAGACGGCGGCGACCTACGCTCTGGCCGCCGCGGCCTACCGTGACGACGAGGTCACCAAGATCCTGAACGCGGACAACGAGTGGCACCAGTCGAAGGTGACACCGCCGCGTTCCTGGGCGAAGATCTTCCGCCCCCGGTTCGGTGAGGCCTTCTCCCGTGCCGTCATCGACCGGATGCTGGGTGCCGGGCGCAATCCGTTGATCCAGTCCTTCGGTATCGAGCCCCAGGTCGTCGTGGAGCACTGCCTGGCGGCCCACCGCATCCGCCGCGACCGCGACAACTGGCTGTCGGCGATCACGGTGCTCTGCGGGGTGCTCTTCCTGCCGGGCTTCCTCGTGTGGCTGCTGGTGTTCACGCTGCGCACCACCATGGCCAAGCGCGAGGACAAGCGGACCGGCGCCCTCGCCACGACGCTGCTGGTCGCGGTGGGCGCGCTCGCCGTGCTGTTCCTGATCCGCATGCCGTTCACGGGTTTCTGGGCCCTGTACGGGCGCGCGGCGGTCGTCATGCCGGTCGTCGGCTGGTTCTGGGCCAAGCTGATCTGCGAGCGGACCGCCCGTGACCTGCGGGAGCGCTGGTCGGGCCTGCTGTCGGGCGGCGGTGTGGGGGCCAAGATCCCCGAGGCGGTCCCGGGCAACCCCGGCGACGCGGCCGAGCAGGTGCGCAAGGAACTGGCCCGCCTCGGCGCGGAGCAGCGATCCAACTCCGTCTTCTACGCCGGTCCCAAGGGCATACTCGGCATGGGTACGCGGTGGGGCAGCTGGCAACTGGCCGAGGAGCTGGTCTCCGCCGAGCCCGGCAAGGAGTTCCATCCCTTCCGCAGTTGGGACGTCATCGTGGCGATCCAGGGCGGACTGGCCATGCTGGAGCGCACGTCCATCAACACCGGCGGCTTCCCCAAGCCGTCCATCACCCACTGGATCGTCACGCCGATCGGCGAGAAGGCGACGGAGGTGTCCCGGCCGAGCGGCACGGACGTCGACGCGTACACGATCCGGACGCACGCCGTACAGGACATCTGCAACAAGCAGCAGTTCGGCAGCGGCGACCGGCACTACCTCGGTGTGCAGTGGACCCTGTGGGACGGCCATCTGGTGATCACGATGCTGATCACGGTGACGGTGCTGCACGACACCCTGCGCATCGAGGTCACCGGGCACGCGCTGGGGCCGGTCAACGCCTTGTTCAACGAGAAGCCCGCGGCCAAGGAGAAGACGGTCCAGAAGTCGTTGCGGTTCTGGGAGACCCGCACGGTGAAGCTCCCGCTGATCGACGCCGACGAGGTGGTACGGCTGGCCGCGCGCGCCCCGCTGACGTGGTACCCGCCGCTGCTGAACTGGCTCGGCGGCAGTCTGACGCTGCCGGAGCCGTTCGGTCTGCGGCACGCGTGGGCGGATCAGCCGTGGCGGCACCGGTTCATGGCGGACGACGCGCTGCGGGCTGCGACTCCTGTGCTGCGTGTGGTGCATGCGGCGGCGTTGAAGGTGCTGCGGGAGAACGGGGTGGATGTGGAGAAGTTCGGGTCGCGGTCTGCTGTGCTCAGTGGGGCGGTGCAGGAGGCTTCGCCGAAGAAGGCGGATGTGTACGACGCCTAGTTGGTGGGGTGCTGGCGTTTCGGCTGAGGCGCGGGTGGGTGCGCAACTCGGCGCTACGAGGTGCCGCCTGCGCCGCAGGCTAAGAGGACGGCCAGGCGTCCGCCAGCATCTTCCTCGTGTCGGCCAGGAGCTGGGGCAGGACCCGCGTGTGGCCCACCACCGGCATGAAGTTCGTGTCCCCGCCCCACCGCGGCACGATGTGCTGGTGCAGGTGCGCCGCGATGCCCGCGCCGGCGACCGAGCCCTGGTTCATGCCGATGTTGAAGCCGTGCGCGCCGGAGGCCGTGCGCAGGGCCGTCATCGCCTGCTTGGTGAGTTCGCCGAGTTCGGCGGTCTCCCCCGCCGTGAGGTCGGTGTAGTCGGCGACATGGCGGTAGGGCACGGTCATGAGGTGCCCGCCGTTGTACGGGTACAGGTTGAGCACCGCGTAGACCTGCTCGCCGCGCCGGACGACCAGCCCGTCCTCGTCGGACTTGGCCGGGATCGAGCAGAAGGGGCAGCCGTCGCCCGAGCCCGGGCCGGTCGGCTTGTTCTCGCCCTGGATGTAGGCCATCCGATGGGGCGTCCACAGGCGCTGGAACGCGTCCTGCGTCCCCACTCCCAGCTGCTGCTCCGGCTCACTCGTCATGCAGTGCAGCATATGGCGTCGAGCTGGGGGGACGGCAAAGGCCCCCGGGATCTCCCGGGGGCCCGTGCACCCTGTGATCAGACCTGCGCGCGCTCCTCGACGACCTTCTGGATCTTCGCGATGGCCTCGTCGAACGGGATGCCGTTCTCCTGCGAGCCGTCGCGATAGCGGAAGGACACGGACCCGTGGGACATGTCCTCGTCGCCCGCGATGACCATGAAGGGCACCTTCTGCTTCTGGGCGTTGCGGATCTTCTTCTGCATGCGGTCGGAGGAGGAGTCCACCTCGACGCGCAGGCCCTTCCGCTTCGCCGCCGCCGCGAACTTCTCCAGGTACTCGACGTGCGCGTCGCCGATGGGGATGCCGACCGCCTGGACCGGGGCGAGCCAGGCTGGGAACGCACCGGCGTAGTGCTCCAGGAGCACCGCGAAGAACCGCTCGATGGAGCCGAACAGCGCACGGTGGATCATGACGGGACGCTGCTTCGCGCCGTCCGCGCCGGTGTACTCGAGGTCGAAGCGCTCCGGCAGGTTGAAGTCGAGCTGGATGGTCGACATCTGCCAGGTGCGGCCGATGGCGTCCTTGGCCTGGACGGAGATCTTCGGCCCGTAGAAGGCGGCGCCGCCCGGGTCCGGGACCAGCGGAAGGCCCTGCTTCTCGGCGACCTGGCGCAGGGTCTCGGTCGCCTCCTGCCAGGCCTCGTCCGAGCCGACGAACTTCTCCGGGTCCTTGGTCGACAGCTCCAGGTAGAAGTCGGTGAGGCCGTAGTCGCGGAGCAGGTTCAGGACGAAGGTGAGCGTCTTGTCGAGCTCCACCGACATCTGCTCACGGGTGCAGTAGATGTGCGCGTCGTCCTGGGTGAAGCCGCGGGCGCGGGTCAGGCCGTGCACGACACCGGACTTCTCGTACCGGTACACCGTCCCGAACTCGAACAGGCGCAGCGGCAACTCACGGTAGGAGCGCCCGCGGGCGTCGAAGATCAGGTTGTGCATCGGGCAGTTCATGGGCTTGAGGTAGTAGTCCACGCCCTCGTCGAGCTGCATGGGCGGGTACATGCCGTCGGCGTACCAGTCCAGGTGGCCCGAGGTCTCGAAGAGCTTCCCCTTGGTGGCGTGCGGGGTGTAGACGAACTCGTAGCCCTCTTCCTCGTGGCGGCGCCGCGAGTAGTCCTCCATGACCCGGCGGATGATGCCGCCCTTGGGGTGGAAGACGGCGAGGCCGGAGCCGATCTGCTCGGGGATCGAGAACAGGTCGAGCTCGTTGCCGAGCTTGCGGTGATCGCGCTTCTCGGCCTCGGCGAGGAACTCCAGGTGCGCCTTCAGCTCGTCCTTCGTCGGCCAGGCGGTGCCGTAGATGCGCTGGAGCATGGGGTTCTTCTCGCTGGCGCGCCAGTAGGCGGCCGCGTTGCGCATCAGCTTGAACGCCGGGATGGCCCGGGTCGACGGCAGGTGGGGGCCGCGGCACAGGTCCTTCCAGCACAGCTCGCCGGTCTTGGCGTCCAGGTTGTCGTAGATCGTCAGCTCGCCGGCGCCGACCTCGACGTCCGCGCCGTCGTCGCTGGACGCGGAACCCTTGAGGCCGATCAGCTCCAGCTTGTACGGCTCGTTCGCGAGCTCCTCGCGAGCGGCCTCGTCGGTGACGGCGCGGCGGGCGAACCTCTGCCCGCGCTTCTGGATCTCCTGCATCTTCTTCTCGATGGCCTTGAGATCCTCGGGCGTGAACGGCTTCTCGACGTCGAAGTCGTAGTAGAAGCCGTCCTTGACGGGCGGGCCGATGCCGAGCTTGGCCTCGGGGAAGAGCTCCTGCACGGCCTGCGCCATGACGTGCGCGGTGGAGTGGCGCAGGATGTTCAGGCCGTCCTCGGAGGAGATCTCGACGCCCTCGACCTCGTCGCCCTCGGCCAGGGCGTACGACAGGTCCTTGAGCTCGCCGCCGACGCGGGCGGCGATGATGGAACGCTCGCCGGCGAAGAGCTCGGCGGCCGTAGTGCCCGTCGTCACCACGCGTTCTTCCCGCTCGGAATCGCGCTGGATGATCACACGGACGTCTGACACCGGTCTCTCCTGACTGAAGGTGGGGTCGCGTGCGCCATACCGGAGCGCGCGCACGAGTATGGATCGTACCGACCCCTGACCGTTCACCGCGAAATCAGTCCCCGCGGTCCCCGCCCTCCTCGCCGTCCGCCGCGCAGGCGTCCCCTCCGCAGGCCTCCTCGAAGAAGGCCGCGATCCCGGCGTTCTCCTGGAGCGACTTCATCAGCCGGTCCCGCTCGGCGTCGTCGACCTGCACCGGTGCGACGCCGTGGGCGCCGGTGAGGCGACGGAAGCCACCCCGGCTCTCCAGCCGGCCCTGGACCCGCACCGGCAGCCCTACGAGGTGGGCGTGCCCGGCGATCCGGTAGGCCTCCTCGTCCAGGGTGACCCGGACGTTCGGTACGTCGGCCCCGGCCAGCACGCGCAGCCGTACGGTGCCCTCGCCGCGCGGCCCGGACCTGCGCAGCCGCACCACCGAGCCCGTGATCCGCACCGGCACGGAGGGTTCCGCGCTCAGGTAGCGGACGCTCGCCTCGCGCAGCACGGGCAGGTCGCCGGGTGAGAACTCGACGGGCTCGGCGGAGGGGGCGCAGCCCTCGGGTACACCGGCCGCGGGTGCCCACTCGACGGCGATCCGGGCGCCCTCCGTCCCCCGGACCAGGGCGACGAGGGCCTCGGTGAGCTCGTGGCTCACGCCGGCCTCGACCGCGGTGTCGAAGGCGTCCATGCCGCCCGTGGCGCGCCGGTAGTCGATGGCCTCACGGGCGGCGTACAGCGCCTGGTGCAGGCGCACGGCCAAGGTGCGGCCGCCGGTGACGGGCACGAAGGCCGTGAGGTGGTTGTCCGTGGTGGAGCCCACCAGCACGTTCTCCAGGGACGCGGCCGCGGAGCCCCGGTGGCGGGTGCCGTGGTAGCCGGCCCGCGCACGGGCGGCGAGGGCCGCGGCGAGCAGCATCCGGCGGGCGGCGGTGCGCAGCCGGTCCTCGACGACCCAGGGTGCCGCACCGGCGGGCCCGGCGGGTACGTCGTGCCACCAGTGGATCTCGTCTCCGGCCACGGTGAGGGAGACGAGAACGTCGCGTGCGGAGGGCGAGCCGCTGCGGGACAGGGCGAGCAGGGCCTCGCCGAGCAGGTCGTCGCTGTCGGGGAAGGCGCGGCTCTCGGGCACCAGCAGACTGGTGCCGCTGCCGCTGCCGCTGCCGCCGGGGCCGGGCGGGGTCCAGCGTCCGTAGCGCCCGGGGGCGCCGCCGCGCCGCTGCCAGCCGTGCCGGCGCAGCAGGGCGGTCAGCACGGCCGGGTCGACGTCGGCGGGCTCGGGCGGGCGGCCGTGCCGGCTCGTCGTCTCGACGGGGTGCGGCCGGACCTGCCTCACCGGCTCCTCGGTGGGGCGGTGCGTCACGGTGTTCCTCCCGTCCCGACCCGCGTCATGATCTCGCACAGCGCCCGGTCGTCGAAGATGCGTGAGGTCGGTATCCGCACGGTGGTGCGGCGGCGGCCGGTGATCGGGTGGCCGGCGAGGTTGGTCCAGTAGCAGCAGTGCCTGAGGTCGAGCCGGTCGTGGCCGGCGCGCAGCCAGTCGTCCTGGGAGCGCGGCACCAGCATCACCACGAGGATCTTGTGCACGGAGACGGGCGTGCGGGCGAGTTTCGCCAGGTGGTCGTTGTCCAGCGTGAAGGCGAAGGTGCGGCCCGGCGGGTGGGGCGGCACCTGGTAGGTGGCCTTGAGCTGCACCTTGATGGTGACCTCGTCGTCGACCGTGTGCCCCGGGGCGCTGTGGCTGACGTGCCAGTCGATGCCGTTGTCGGGGAACGGCTGGGACAGCGAGCAGCCGGCCGCCGCCGCGACGGCGTGCAGATAGCCGACCTGCAGCGTCTCCATGCAGGCGGTGGTGGCGAGAGTGCCGCGAGAGGGAGCCGTGCGCTCGGGCAGCAGCCCGCCCCGTTCGGGCTGCGCAATGGCCATGGCCGACAGCCTTCCAGAACAAGTGATTCCCCGTGCGGGCCGCTGAACTGCACCGACCCGTACTCCTGTTGTCTCCTCCCGGCGTACGGCGCAAACAGCCCGGGTATTACCGAATCGGGCAGCGGACGGTGCGTCAACTGCCGAAGGTGAACGAGGGGTTGTGTGGCTATGACGACGTGCTGGTACGAGGGGCCGCTGGCCGCCTTCGACACGGAGACGACGGGCGTGGACGTCGAGACCGACCGGATCGTGTCGGCTGCCGTCGTCGTCCAGGACGCCCCGGGCGTCCGGCCGCGGGTCAGCCGCTGGCTGGTGAACCCGGGGATACCGGTGCCCGCCGAGGCGACGGCGGTGCACGGGCTGACGGAGGAACACCTGCAGCGCAACGGCCGGTGGCCGGCGCCGGTGATGTACGAGATAGCGCAGGCGCTGGCCGAGCAGGCCCACGCCGGACGTCCGGTCGTGGTGATGAACGCGCCGTTCGATCTGACCCTGCTCGACCGGGAGTTGCGCCGCCACCGCGCCTCGGCCCTGGGCCGCTGGTTCGAGTCGGAGCCGCTGTGCGTGCTCGACCCGAGGGTGCTGGACAAGCACCTGGACCGGTACCGCAAGGGCCGCCGCACCCTGACGGACCTGTGCGCGCACTACGGCGTCGCCCTGGAGGGAGCGCACGACGCGGCGGCCGACGCGGTGGCGGCACTGGAGGTCACCCGGGCGGTGGGCCGACGTTTCGCGTCCCGGCTGGAGCGGCTCGCACCCGGTGAGCTGCACACCCTCCAGGCGGTGTGGCACGCGGCGCAGGCCCGGGGGCTCCAGGCGTGGTTCGCGCGCAGCGGTGTGGAGGAGGCCGTCGACCCGGCCTGGCCGCTGCGTCCGGAGATGCCGGCGGCGGCCTGAGCCCGGGCACACAAAAGCCGGTCCGTCTGAGACGGACCGGCTGTTTCCGGTGGGCGATACTGGGTTCGAACCAGTGACCTCTTCGGTGTGAACGAAGCGCTCTCCCACTGAGCTAATCGCCCGGGAACGCACTGAACCATACAGGTCCCGGCACGCTTCCTTCAAACCGCTTCGAGGTGCCTGGCCAGTCCGCGCTCTCCCGCCCGCATCATCAGGCGGTGATTGACCCGGAAGACGGGCCGGCACGGCACCGCGAGCCGCCGCAGCAACGGCTTGCGGACGTCGACGACCTGGTCGTACCGCGCGCGAGTGCCCGTCCCGAGCGGGGTGACCGTCCAGCGCGCCCAGCCCTCGATGTCCCCGGACATCGCGATCTCCAGCACACCGGATGCGGGGTCGCGCCGCACCTCCCGTGCGGTGAAGGTCATGTCGTACGGCAGGACGGAGCGGATCCGGATCACCCCGGTCGTGTCGTCGAGGCGGGTCACCTCCCGGACCTGGCGCCACCACCGGGGATAGTCCTCGGCGCTCTCCAGCGCCGCGTACACGGTGGCGGGCGGCGCGGGCAGGGCCCAGAGACTGCGGAAGCGGTAATGGTTCCAGTCCATGACGGCAGTCTGCCCTCCTGGCCATGGGGACGGTCTGAGTACGCGCCTGAGTATCCGCACTCATGCCGTGCGAGGTGACGCGCACCACACTGCGAGGCATGACGCACCTTCCGCCCCCGGCCGAGGAGTTGCGGCTCCTCGACGCCGAACTCCGGCAACTGGAGGCCCGGCGCGGCCAGTTGCTGGCTCGTCGCGCCTGGCTGCTCGCGGCCCTGCGACAGCCGCAGACGCAGCCGCCGCAGCCACCGCAGGCGCCGCCCACCGCACCGCCCCGCCCGGAGACCGCCGCGCCCAGTGTGCAGAACGTGCTCCTGGTCCTCGGCGGTGTTCTCCTCACCCTCGCCGCCGCGGTGTTCACGCTGGTCAGCTGGGGCCATCTGGGGATCACCGGGCGGGCGCTGGTGCTCGGCGCGGTCACGCTGGCCGCGCTCGCCGCACCGGTGCCGCTGCTGAAGCGCGGGCTGCGGTCGACGGCCGAGTCCGTGGCGGGGCTCGGGCTGGCGCTGACGGTGCTGGACGCCTACGCGCTGCACGCGGCCGCCCTGGCCGGGACGGACGGCACCGGGTACGCGGCACTCGCGTCGGCGGTACTGGCGGCGGGCTGGTCGGCGTACGGTCTGCTGCCGGCCACGGCCGTGCTGCGGCTGCCCCTCCCCTGCGCCCTGTCGGCGGGCCAGTTCCCGCTGCTGCTGTGGGCCCTGGCCGGCGACGCCGGTCCGTACGTGATCACAGCCGCGCTGCTGGTGACGGCCGGACTCGACGCGGCGGTGGCGCTGCGCGTCACGAATGCTTCCGTGCGGATCACCGCCCTGGTCGCCGCGTACGCCGTGGGTGGCGGGGGCGCCCTGGCCGCCGGCTGGCTGTCCCTGGCGGCCGACGGCCCGGGCGCCGCCGCTCGTGCCGGGGCTCTCCTTCTGTTCGCGGCAGGGATCGCGCTGGCAGCGGCCTGGCGGACGCCGGGCGAGCAGCACCCCCTCGGCCTCACGATCGCCGCGGGGCTGCTCACGGTCGCCGCGCTCGGCGGAGTGGCCCGGTCCCTGCTGCCGGGGGCATGGACGGTTCCCGCCCATCTGGTCTTCGGTGTCGCCCTGTTGACGGCGGGTCGCGCCGGGCGGCTGCCGGGCCCGGTGCGGGCGGGCTTCGCCTGGGCCTGCGGTGCCGTACAGGCGCTGGCCGTGCTGTGGGCGCTGCCCGTCGTCGCCGTGGCGGTGCTGGGGCCGGCCGGGTGGCTGGGCGGGGTGTGGAGCGGTGCGCCGGTGGACGCGCGTGCGGCGGTCGCCGTCGAGGTCCCCTGGCCACCGGACGCGGCGGGAGTCCCTGTCGTACTGGCGGCCGTGGCGGCGGTTCTCGCTCTGGCGGTCCGTGCGGAGCAGTGGCGTGCGCGGGCGCGGATCGGCGCGCTGGGCCTGGTGGCGGCCACGGCGCTGGTCCTTCCGGCGGTCCTGGGGATCCCGTATGTCGCGGGGATGCTGGTTCTGGGGGTGATCACAGCGGCCTCCCTGTACGTCTCCCGGGCCGCGGTGTCCGCCGTACGGCTCGCCGCTCACGTCCTGGCCCTGGTCACCTCGGTCGGCCTTGCCCTGACGTCCCTCGCCTCGCAGACCGCGACCCTCGTCACGCTGTCTGCGCTGATCGCGATGTTCGCGGCGGCGTCGTGGCGGGCGCGCCTCGCCTCCGTCACGGCCCCGGCCGCCCTGGCGTACGCCACCGCCCTGGCCGCTGCGACGGGTGCCGCCGCGGACTGGCCGCCGGCCCGTGTCGCGCTGCTGGTCCTGGTCGTCCCCGCGGCCGCCGCCCTGCTCGCGGCGCGTCTCGGAGAGTCCCGGGCGACGGTGCCGGTCGAGGTCGCGGGAGCCGCCGCCGGCCTGCTCGCCGTGGGCCTCGCCGTCACGGACCCGCCGCTGCTCGCCCTGGTGCTGGCGCTGTGCGGCGTGATCGCCGCGGGCACGGCGGTGCGTCCGGGCCGCCGTCCCGTCGGTCACGCGGCCACGGCCCTCTTCGTGCTGGCGGCCTGGGTACGCCTGGCCGCCTGGGACGTCGGCACGCCCGAGGCGTACACCCTGCCGGTGACCGTGCCGGCGCTGCTGCTCGGCGCCCTGCGCCGGCGTCGCGACCCAGAAACCTCGTCCTGGACGGCGTACGGCGCCGGGCTCACGGCCACGCTCGTGCCGAGTCTGGTCGCGGCCTGGGCCGACCCGCACTGGACGCGCCCGCTGCTGCTGGGCACGGCCGCACTGCTGGTGACCCTGCTGGGCGCCCGGCACCGTCTCCAGGCCCCGCTGACGCTCGGCGGGTCGGTACTGGCCCTGGTCACCCTGCACGAACTCGCCCCGTACGTCGTGCAGGTGACCGGGGCGCTCCCCCGCTGGGCGCCGCCCGCCCTCGCCGGACTCCTGCTGCTCGCACTCGGGGCGACGTACGAGCAGCGGATCCGGGACGTCCGGAGGGTGCGGGAGGTGCTGGGGCGGATGAACTAGTGCCGCGGCAGGCAACGTTTGCCCGACGGGGCGGACGTTGCCTGTTTGCGGCACCAGCCGTCGGCTAGGGCATCTTGTCGCCGAGCAGCGCCAGGTTCTCGATGGCGGCGAGGCCGTACAGGGCGGTGTCGTTGGTGGACACCCAGGTGGCCTCGCTGCCCGGCACCAGCGCGACGGGGCCGCCGAGCTTCTCGGTCTTCCAGGGCGCCGACTCCTTGTAGCCGTCGGAGTTGTAGAACTTCTCCCAGGCCCGCTTGGCGAGTTTCTCGTCGCCGGTCTTGACGGCCGTGTAGGCGTCGAGGCGCGAGTGGCCCTGGAAGAGCAGCAGGCTGCCGAAGTCGGAGCCGTAGCGGGCCTTCTGCTCGGCCTTGGTGGCGTTGAAGTAGCGGCAGTAGTCGAAGTAGGCCTCGTTGAACTTCGGCATGTCGACGAGGTCGATGAGCTCGGCGCACAGCTCGTTCAGGCCGAAGACGGCCGACAGGTGGGAGACGCTCACCACGGGTTTGTCCGCGACGGCGAACTTGCCGGTGTCGAGGTCGTACAGCCCGTTGCCCTGCACGAAGCCGTTGGGCTGGGCGGCGATCGTCTCCATGGTGGACAGCACGCGCGCCTTGGCCTTCTCCCACTTCGGGCCCTTGCGTTCCCACTCTGTCAGCCACGCCGAGACGAGCCCGCTCCAGTCCGTGCCGAAGCCGATCGACAGGGCGTGCCGGTCGGGGGTGTACGGCTCGGTGCGGATCTTGCGGATGGGGTCGAGGACGAGGAACGTCTCGTCGGAGTCGACGTTGGCGTGCATGAGGTCACCGACGCGCTCGTCGGCGGTGAGGAAGTAGTAGTAGCGCCGGTAGGTGGTGTTGGCGATGCGCTGCTGCTTGGCACTGTCGGCGAAGTGCTGCACGCCGTGCCGGGTGCCGAGGCCCGCCCACTTGCCCAGGTGGTAGACGTCGACCTCGCCGGTGTGCCGGGTCATCGCCTCGGCGAAGCGGAAGATGTCGGCGCGGCCGGAGCGCAGGTAGGCGTACCAGAGCCACAGGTCCGGCGAGAGTTCGGAGTTGTCCCAGGCGTAGCCGCCGATGTCGTACCGCCACTGGTGCCGGAACGTGTCGTAGGTGTGCATGATGTCGCCGTAGTCCCAGAAGCCGTACCAGCGGCGCTGCTCCACCTGGTCCTTGTAGTAGGTGAAGAGGAAGTCGAGGTGGTCCTCGATCTTCGCCTTGGCCGGTGTGGAACGGTCGGGCTCGGAGTACAGGCCCGGTCCGAAGACCCCCGCCTCGATGAGCTGCTTGGGCGGGGCGGCGAGCTGCGGGAGCACGCGGACGGCCTCGACCTGCCGGGCGAGCGTCTCGCCGCTCGGGGTGGATTCGTTGGCCCAGAACATCAGCTCCGAGGTCCGGGCGATGCCGTACGGGGTGCCGAACTCCGGCTCGTAGTCCTCGTAGGTGATGTTGAGGCCCTCGAGCTGTTCGGCGTAGGTGTCCTGGCCCATGCCGTCGTGGTAGAAGCGCATGTCCATGGGCTGCGCCTCGGGTGACCACAGCCAGAGGGTGACCTCGGCCTCGTCGGTCTGGGCGCCCCGGATGTCGAGCTGGGCGGGGAACTTCTCCCAGAAGTCACGCAGTCCGAAGGAGAAGCCGCCGCTCGCGCCGCCGACGTAGCCGAAGCCGGAGGCGCGCCGGCCGCCGCCCGCGGCGACCCAGCCGTGCCCCTTCTTGGTGCGCTTGCGCAGCGTGAAGCCGTCGGCGGAGAGCTGGGAGAGGGTGTAGTCGCCCCACTCGGGGATGTACTGGAGGCGGGTGGTGACGCGCTGGTCCCAGGTGGCGGGATCGGGCAGCTTCTTGCCTTCGAACTGGGCCGTCTGCACGGCCGCGCCCGGGTCCCGGCGCAGTCCGGTGATGCCCTTGACGGCCTCGCGCAGCAGACCGGTGCCGTCACCGCCGATGCGGATGTGGCGGTCGTACGCCTCGTCCCGCAGGGGCACGGTGAAGCGGACTCCGAGGCCGCGGATGAAGTCGCCACTGGCCTTGCCCGGTTCCTGCTTGCCGTCGTAGGTGATGGTGTGCACCATCCGGAACGAGTCGGCGCCCGCGTAGAAGTACAGCCTGATCGAGAAGGGCAGCCAGCTGCGGCCGCCCTTGCGGTGCTTGCCGTCGATGCGGACGACCGCGCGGACCGGGCCCTCCTGCTCGACGGTGACCTTGGAGACGGCGCCGTCGAAGCGCTCGGTCTTCACCGCCCCCTGGTCCTCGTCCTCGATCTCGGGCTGGCGGATCAGGACGAGCCGGCCGTTCCTGGCGATCTCCGTCGAGCCCCGGCTGACCGACTTGACGATCGTCGAACCGGACGTGCCGATCTTCGCGGTGATGACGCCGGTCGAGATGTCGATGGTGCCGCCGCGCTGGTCGACGGTGACCTTCTTCTCGGGGGCGGCGGGCGTCCCGGCCTTGAGGGTGAGCTTGCCGTCGCCGGAACCGACCGCGTGCGCGGTCCACTTGAGGGAGCCGTCGGGCCAGTAGGCGATCGGCCACGACTGCACGGGGACGGCCTTGCCGCCCGCGTCCGTCAGCGCGAAGGTCTGGTCCTTCTGGTAGGCGCCCTTGGGCCAGGGGACGCCGACCGTGGAGCCGGGGGCCGCGCCGAGGCCGCCGTCCTCCAGCCAGTCGAGGGTCACCGGGTCGGGCTCGGCGGTCTCGGCTCCGGGGGCGGCCTGCGCGTCCTGCGCCCCCAGCGCCCAGCTGAACTGGGCGGCTGCTCCGGCGACGGCGGCCGCCTTCAGGAGGGATCTGCGGGGGATGGGAGACATAGAGATGCTGCCTTTCCTTGTCCGTGCGGAAAGCGATTCCGTGCGCTGGTCAGGGGCATGACAGTGAAGGGTGCGGCACCCGGGGGCGCCGACCCAGCGAGTGGGCACCGCCGGTCAGCGGTGCCGGTACCGCTCCTCCACGGCGACGGCCGCCGCCGCGACGGCCCCGAGGACGGGGACCGCCAGCGGCGCGGCGAACCAGGCGGACAGGGCCACGACGGCCAGCCCGGCGATGATCAGAAAAGACCCGGCCGGGTCGAGGAGGGTCCGGCGCCAGGCGACCGCGAGCAGCGTGCGCCAGCGCGCGTCCGGTTCCCAGACCGCCGCCGCGCGCAGTCCCGCCACCACGAGGGCGATCAGCGCGACGACCCCGACGGCCCCGACGAGCGGCCCGCCGGGAATCCCTGCCCGGGCCGCCTGGACGTCCACCCAGACCGCGGCGACCGCCGCCCACCCGGCGAGTCCGGCGAGCCACCCGCCGCGCAGAGCCGTACGGAAGTCGGCGACGAACTCGCGCCACCCGCCGCCCTCGTGCGCGGTACGGCGCCGCAGGTGCCGGGCCCCGGCGGCGAACGCGGCGGGATACGTGACGACACCCAGCGCGGCCACCGCGATCCAGACACCGGTGAGCAGACACTCGGCGAACACGGCGAAGCGCTCGGCGAGCGCCGACTCGCCACGTGCCTTCACCCTGGCTCCGGCCATGCCCGCCTCAGCCCTTCAGACCCGACGTGGCCATGCCGTCGATCAGATAACGCTGGAAGGCGAGGAAGAAGGCCAGCACCGGCAGCAGCGCGATCAGTGACATGGCGATCATGCCACCGTAGTTGGCCAGCCCTTCCTGGTCGACGAACATCTTCAGGCCGAGCGAGACCGTGTACTTGTCGGGCTCGTTGAGGTAGATCAGCGGGCCCATGAAGTCGTTCCAGGAGTTGATGAAGGTGAAGATCGCACTGGTGATCAGGGCCGGGCGGCTCAGCGGCAGCACGATCGACCAGTAGATGCGCAGGTGCCCGCAGCCGTCGAGGCGGGCCGCCTCGTCGAGCTCCTTGGGCATGTTCCGCATGAACTGCACCATCAGGAAGACGAAGAAGGCCTCGGTGGCAAGGTACTTCCCGAGCAGCAGCGGTGTGTAGGTGTTGATCAGCTCCATGTTGCGGAACAGCACGTACTGCGGGATCAGCAGCACGTGGTACGGCAGCAGGAGCGTGCCGATCATCAGCGTGAACAGCAGGTTGCGGCCCGCGAACCGGATCCTCGCGAAGGCGTAGGCCGTCAGCGAGCAGGACACCAGGATGCCGACGACCGACCCGACGGCGAGGAAGAGCGAGTTGAAGAAGAACGTCGAGATCGAGATGTCGGCGATGCCGTCGGCGAGGCTCGTGTAGTTGCCGAGGACCGGATCGCCCGGGAAGAGGTCCAGGCTGCCGACGATGTCCTCGCTCTTCTTGAAGGACCCGCCGATGACCCAGATCACCGGGTAGAGGATCACCGCGAGGATCAGCAGGGATCCGAGGTGCCAGGCGAGGGAGCCGGGCAGCTTGTGCCGCAGTCCGCCCGCTCGCGGGGTGACGTCGGTGGCCTGCGCACTCATCGGGCGCCCTCCTCGTAGTGCACCCAGCGCTTCTGGGACCAGAACAGCACCGCCGTGACCAGGGCGACCGCTACGAGCAGCATCCAGGCCATGGCGGAGGCCAGGCCCATGCGGCTGTTCTCGAAGCCCTGGACGTAGAGGTAGCAGGTGTAGACCATGGAGCCGTCCGCGGGGCCGCAGGCGTTGCCTCCGGCGCCGCCGCCGACGATGTACGCCGAGCTGAAGATCTGGAACGAGTGGATCGTCTCCAGCAGGACGTTGAAGAAGAGCACCGGGGAGATCATCGGCAGGGTGATGTTCCAGAACCGCCGCAGCTTGCCCGCCCCGTCGACCTCGGCCGCCTCGTACAGCTCGCGCGGGACCTGCTTGAGGCCGGCCAGGAAGATGACCATGGGGGCGCCGAACTGCCAGACGGTGAGCGCCACCAGGCTGTAGATGATCATGTCGGGGTCGCCGGTCCAGCCGCCGACGTCCATGCCGAAGAGCTTCTGCGTGCGGTCGACGATCGCGTCGTCCGAGAAGATCGCCTTCCACACGATCGCGACGGAGACGCTCGCGCCGATCAGCGACGGCGCGTAGAAGGCGGCCCGGTAGAACGCCTGCCCGCGCCGGCTCTGGGCCAGCAGCAGGGCGACTCCGAGGGCCGCGAGCAGCTTCAGCGGCGTACCGACGACGACGTACCACAGCGTGACCTGCACCGAGTGGCGCCAGCGCGGATCTCCGAACATCTCGGAGAAGTTGTCGAGGCCGATCCACCGGGGCGCGTCGAACAGGTTGTAGTCGGTGAACGCGAAGTACAGCGAGGCGACCATCGGGCCCGCGGTGAGCAGCAGGAACCCGGCGATCCACGGGGACATGAAGAGATAGCCGGCCAGGTTCTCCCGGCGCCGCCGCCGCTTGAGGGCGGCGGGGCGCTCGGGCTTCACCGGACCGTGCCGCGGCTCGGAGTCCTTGGACAGGCCCTCCGTCGCAGGGGCGTGTGTCACGGTGGTTCCCATCAGCCGGCGAGAGCCGTCTTCGACTCGGTGAAGAACTGCTTGACGGCCTCGTCCACCGAGCGCTTGCCCAGGGCGAGTTCCTCGGCGATGCGCAGGAACGCGGACTCGCAGATGTCCGCGCCGTTCGGGTGCGGCGTGATGGGCTCGAGAACGCCCGCCTTCACGAGGGACTCCTCGTAGGCGGCGATCGCCTTGTTGACCTCGTCGGTCGGCTTGTACGCGTCGTACTGGGCCTGGGTCGCGGGCACGCCCCGGTCGTAGCCCATGATCTTGGCGACCTCGGGGTCGTGCACCATGAAGTCGATGAACTGGGCGACTTCCTTGGGGTGCTGGGTGCGCTTGGAGGCGCTCAGCATGAGGGAGCCGAGGTACTGGCCGGTCTTCTTGCCGTCCGTGGTCGGGATGGGGGCGAGGCCGTACTCGCTCTTGCCCTCGCTGGTGTAGCGGACGGTGAAGTTGTCCCAGGTGAACTCGCCGCCGGCGAGCTCGGCGGCGACCGCCGACTTGGGCTTGATCTGCGCGACCTTCTTGGCGTCGGTGTAGATGCCGTCCTTCACGCCCTTCTCGGCCTTCGTCCACCAGTCCGTCAGGTCCGACTCGGTGAAGCCGAGCCCGTCCTCGGTGAAGAACGCCTTGCCGTTCTGCCGCAGGTACAGGTCGTAGAGGTACATGACGCCGTACATGCCGCTGTCGCCGGCGCGGCCCGCCTTGTCGCGGATCTTCTTCATCGCCGCGTCGAAGTCGTCCCAGGTCCAGCCCTGTTCCGGCTTCACTCCGGCACGCGTGTAGACGGGCTTGTCGATGACCAGGGCCATCGAGTTCGAACCGACCGGAACACCGAGGAGCTTGCCGTCGATCTCGCCGAACTTGTCGAGATCGGCCCGGAATCCGTCCATCGACAGGTTGCCGGCCTTCACCTGCTCACCGAGATCGAGCAGCACGTTCTTCGCGTCGTATTTACGCAGGAAGCCGATGGCATTCTGGAAGACGTCCGGCGGATTTCCGCCGGAGGCCTGGGTGTTGAACTTCTTCCAGAAGTCGAGATAGGGCTGGAAGTCCGTTTTCACCTTGATCTTCGGGTACTTCTTCTCGAAGAGCGCGATGGTCTTGTTGATGCGCTGGGCACGGTCCTCCGCACCCCACCACGCGTAACGGATCGTCACCGTCCCGTCCGCGGAAGCCCCTCCGTCGCCACCGCAGCCGGTGGTCGCGGCCAGCCCCAGTGTGGCCGCCGTGGCGCCGGCCGCCTTCAGGATCGTACGTCTCTCAACATTCCTGCCGTTCACCACGGTTGGCCTCCCCGCACGTCGTCCCGCTCGCATGAATCGTTTCAAGTAAGCGCTTGCTGGCACAAGTTACGGAGGGGCTGAGGGTGCGTCAATGATTCGGACAAGATTTTCTCACCGAGCGACCGGCGGGCGGGCGGAGGTGGTGCCGGTCCGGCGAGGCTTCCGCTCGGCGATGTCACTGGTGAGACGGGTGTGACCGGAGGGCCGAACAAGGCGGTGCGGGCCACGGGGGTTTCGGTCGCGACCGAAAGCCGAGGGCAGGATGGAGAGCGTGGGGCGGGGCGACCGGTGTCCGGTTTCCGACCGGCGATGACGGCCTGCGAGGCGCTCCGGAGTCGGACGGCGGACACCCGGAGAAGCTGGCCCTGGTACACGACGACGGCGGCCCACCCGCACATGCGTGCAGATGGGCCGCCGATCCGGGGTGGGCGATACTGGGTTCGAACCAGTGACCTCTTCGGTGTGAACGAAGCGCTCTCCCACTGAGCTAATCGCCCGGGCGCAGGAAGAACATTACCCCATGTCAGAGGGTGCCCGTGACCGGACGGCCGCCGTCGGCACCCGCGCTGCGGCTCACTGGTCCTCGATCTTCCACGGCATGACCATGCCGAACTTCCACAGGTAGAAACCGACCAGTACGCCCACGATCACCAGCCCGATCGACGTCAGGATGATGTTCCGGCGCCGCACCCTGGGATCGAGGGCGCGCTGCGCCGCCTCGGTGACCTTCCGCTTGGTCCAGCGGAGCACCAGCTGGGCCCAGACGAACTCGGTCGCCCAGATCGCCATGCCGCCGAAGATCACCACCCAGCCCGGCCCGGGCAGGGGCAGCATGATGATGCCCGCCACGACCACCGCGAGCCCGATGATGAAGACCCCGACCTGCCAGCTCACGTGCAGCGCGCGGCGCGCTTTGATGAATTCCGGAGCACGCGAGCCGAGCGCCCGCTCCGGCTCGCTGTGCACCTCGTCAGTCCCCGTCTCGTCCGACGCCACGGCCACCTCGCCCGGCTCGTTACTCCCCGTATTCATACGGACAAACACTACCCGAGCGAAACCAGTCACTGGAATGGACGCACGACGCGAACGATCTCTCGGCCGGAAGAGTTACGTAAAGGCACGCAAAACACTCAGAGGGGTTTACAACGGCACCGTAGGTGGCATGTCGATTTCGCCGACGTGCGAATCCCCGAGCGCACACTGAGCGAAAGGCCCTGGCGCTTATGAACACCACGGTCAGCTGCGAGCTGCACCTGCGCCTCGTTGTGTCGAGCGAGTCCTCCCTGCCTGTCCCCGCAGGCCTGCGGTACGACACGGCCGACCCCTACGCCGTGCACGCCACCTTCCACACCGGAGCCGAGGAAACCGTCGAGTGGGTGTTCGCCCGCGATCTGCTCGCCGAAGGACTTCACCGCCCTACGGGCACCGGAGACGTCCGCGTCTGGCCGTCGCGCAGCCACGGTCAGGGCGTCGTGTGCATCGCCCTGAGCTCACCGGAGGGCGAGGCCCTGCTCGAGGCCCCGGCGAGGGCCCTGGAGTCCTTCCTGAAGCGCACCGACGCCGCTGTGCCGCCCGGCACGGAGCACCGGCACTTCGACCTCGATCAGGAGCTCTCGCACATCCTGGCGGAAAGCTAGGGCGAGGCCCTCACAAGGCCGCCCGGCGCCGTCGACTCGGGGAGACGGCTCGGGCTCGGACAACCGCACACGGGACACACCGGCGTCGGCACCGCGCATCTCGCGGGGCGGCGCCGGTTCTCGTGCGCCCGCTCCCACCTCCGGTCGGCCGGTACCGGCCGACCGGGAACCATGACGCGCCAGGAGGCGTTGTATTCGAAGCCATGTGCGGGCATGAGGGCGGTCCGGCAGCAGTGGAGCCGTTACCATCGGCCAGCATCGGCGGGCGCCCGCCCGACCCCCCAGGCCAGGGAGCGAATCGTGCTGATCACCCACGACACCCGGTGTGCCCTCGACACCGTGGTCGATCTGGTGAACACCGCACCGGAGGACGACACGGCGTCCGACGGGCTGCCCGACGTGGCGACCCTCGCGGACTTCGTACGGAACCACGAGATCAGCGATGTCGGAGTGCTCTCGGAGTTCGACCTCTCGGCGGTGCGCAAGATCCGCGGCCGGTTCGCCTCCGTCTTCGCCGCCCCCGACCCCCGGACCGCCGCCGGCCTGATCAACGAGCTGGTCGCGGCCGCCGGCACCACCCCCCGGCTCACGGACCACGACGGCTACGACTGGCATGTGCACTACTTCGCGCCCGGTGCCTCCGTCGCCGACCACCTGGCCGCCGACTGCGGAATGGCCCTGGCCTTCTTCGTGGTCGCCGGGGAGCAGGAGCGGCTTCGGCGCTGCGAGGCGCCCGACTGCCGGCGCGCCTTCGTCGATCTGTCCCGCAACCGTTCGCGGCGGTACTGCGACAGCCGCACCTGCGGAAACCGCCTGCACGTGGCCGCGTACCGGGCGCGCCGCAAGGAGGCGGCGGGCTGAGCACGGCTGTCCTGCCGAGCGGCCTGGCCGGCGGGACTCCGGAGGGACATCGATGCCGACGCGGTCCCGGCGGATGGCGCCGGGTACCGCGGGTGAGGCTCACAGCAGCAGCAGGTCGTGCAACGAGGCCATGAGCAGCAGGCTCCCGATCACCGCAAGGAAGATCATCAGCGGTGGCTGGGAAAGGGCGAAAAGGCAACCGCGGGGCTCGTCCTGCGGTGGCGCGGGGTCGCTCTGTGTCGTGTCCAGCATCTCGCGGCGATGATGACGCAGTCGGCCGACCGGGCGCGATCAGCGCCCCTGTTCAGAGCGGGAGTGCGCCGAATCCGTGAGGTCCGGTTCGGGTTGTGATCATTTCCGCGCGTCCTCGGACCCACTGTGACGATTCAGCCGACGCGGGCCCGTCAGATGCCGTGCTTCTTGAGGATGGCCTCGATGTCGGTGAAGTCGTCGTCCCCCTTGGGAGCCGCCGCGGGGCGGGAAGCGGGGCGGGAGCCCGTGGCCAGGGAGGGCGCCGAGGCCGCCGGGGCCACCGCGTCGGGCTGGTCGGCCGCACGGGCGGCTCTGCGCTCCTTGCGGGTGCCGCCGCGGCGGCGCTCCACGACGCGCGTGGTCATGAAGAGCACCCATGCGACGCCGAGCACGCCGAAGCCGGCCCAGGCCGTCGGACTGAAGGCGGTGTCGGCCAGCCATTCGACGACTCCGGTCATCACCAGGCCGATCGGCACCAGCGAGTAGGCCGCGATGCGCGTGGCCGCGAGGAAACGCTTGCGGTACGCCGTGACGACCGCAATGCCCAGGCCTGCCGCGGACACGGCGGAGCAGACGGTCTCGGCAATCATCCGGTCCTCCAGCATGGCGCGGTCGAGCAGGGGCTTCGTCCCTTCCATCCTGCACCCGCCGCACCCCGGCGGGCCACGCCCCGGGCGGACATCAGGGACATCTCCGGGTCGTCTCCTCCGCAGGTGCCGGTGGACCCGGCCCCGGTACGTCCGATTGGGGTACGAGCCCCGAGGGCTGGAAGACTGTCGGCATGAGCGACTCCTCCCCCGCCCGTCCCGCCGCCCCCGTGCTCGAGGTCTGGTGCGACCTCCAGTGCCCGGACTGCCGTACCGCCCTGGGCGACCTCGGTGCCCTGCGCGCCCGCTACGGCGACCGTCTGGAGGTGCGGCTGCGCCACTTCCCGCTGGACAAGAACAAGCACGCCTTCGCCGCCGCCCAGGCCGCAGAGGAGGCGTGGGAGCAGGGCCGGGGCTGGCCGTACGTCGAGGCCCTGCTCGGGCGGGTCGAGGAACTGGGCCGTGCGGGAGAGCCCTTCCTGGTCGAGCTGGCCCGCGAACTTGGCCTGGACGCGGAGGAGTTCGACACCGCGCTGATCGACGGCCGGCACATCCTGTTCGTGGACGCGGACCAGGCCGAGGGCAAGGCGATCGGCGTGACCGGTACTCCGACGTACGTCATCGGCGGTGAGCGGCTGGACGGGGGCAAGAGCCAGGAGGGGCTGCGCGAGCGGATCGAGGAGATCGCGGACCGGCTGCTGGCGGGGCAGGAGCAGCAGGACTGACCGTCCGCCCCTGACCCGTGTCCCGCGCCGGGCCCTACAGGAGCGGCTTGTACATGGCGTACAGCCGGTTCTCGTAGCCCAGCGACGCGTAGAGCCGTTCCGCCGGGGCGTTGCCGGCGAAGACGTTGAGGCCGATGGTCCGCCGGCCCTCGACGATCGTCTGGGCCTCGGCCAGCAGCATGAGGGTGCGGCCGTGTCCCCTGCCCCGGTGGGCGGCGTGGGTCTCGACGTCGAAGACGAAGGCGTTGTCCTCGCGCAGCGCGAGCCACAGCGTGCCCACCGGTGTCCCCTCGTGTTCCACGATGCTGATGAGCATGCCGGGGGTGGCGAGGCCGTCGGGCAGCAGGGTGGCGTGGTCGCGTTCCGACTTGGCCCGGGCCTCGGCCTCCGGAACACCCCGTTCGATCCAGCTCTGCGCGTAGTCCTCCGTGCCCTTCTCCAGCCAGGGGCCGAACTCCGCCTCGGTCATGGGACGGGCGCGGCTGCCCTCCGGCAGGTCCGGCGGGGTGTCGCCGAGGGCCTTGTCCATGCCGCGGTTGCGCACGACGTAGCCGAGCGCCGTGGCGAGCCGGAACGCCGGCTCGGAGTCGGCGGGCACCGCCGCCTCGATACGGCGGCACCCCCAGCCGCGCACCACCTCCTCGGCGGCGAGCGCGGCCACCGTGCCCCGGCCGCGTCTGCGGTCCGGCTCCTCGATGCGCAGGCTCCGGACCTGGGCCACGGCGTCGCCGAACACGGGATGCGTGCCGAGGTGTATCGCCCCTACGGGACGGCTGTTCACGCACACCTGGTAGCGGCGTGAGCGCGTCCCGTCGGCGTTCTGCTGAAGCGGCTCGGTCGGCCGCAGGGTCGTGGTCATCAGGGGTGTTCTACCCCCGGGCCACGGCCTCGGTCAGCCGAATATCCGAGGGCTGTCAGGGGTCGAGGTCGTTCCCGGACCGCTCCTCGAAGATCCGCATGGCCTTGGCGGTCACCGGGCCCGGCGCACCCGGCAGCTCACGGTCGTCGACCCGGTGCACGGCCTGCACGTCCCGCAGCGTGGACGTGAGGAACACCTCGTCGGCCCGCTGAAGGACGTCCAGCGGCAGGTCCGTCTCCTCGGCGCCGGTCCACTCGATCGCCAGCGCGCGCGTGATGCCGGCGAGACAGCCCGAAGCGAGCGGCGGTGTGTACAGCTCGCCGTCGAGGACCACGAAGACGTTGGAGCCGGTGCCCTCGCAGAGCTGTCCCACCGTGTTGGCGAACAGGGCCTCGGACGCGTCCCGTTCGCGGGCCCGGGCGAGGGCGACCACGTTCTCGGCGTACGAGGTGGTCTTCAGGCCGGTGAGGGCGCCGCGTTCGTTGCGGGTCCAGGGGACCGTGATCACGGCGGTGGAGTCGGGGCGGCGGGTGGTGGCGCCGAGGGCGACCACGAGGGTCGGGCCGTGCTCGCCGCGGTCGGAACCCAGGGGGCCGTGGCCGCCGGTGTAGGTGATGCGCAGCCGGCCGAGCGGCGCCGGGTTGGCCTCCAGGACGGCGGCACAGGCCCGGCGTACCTCGTCGTGGTCCGGGTCCGGCAGACCGAGGCCGCGTGCCGACCGGGTCAGCCGGTCGAGGTGCCGGGTGAGCGCGAACGCCTGGCCGTGCACGGCCTTCACCGTCTCGAAGATGCCGTCGCCCACGGTCAGCCCGTGGTCGAAGACGGAGACGCGGGCGGACTCGATGTCCTGCAACCCGCCGTCGAGCCAGATCTTCACGTCAGGTCCTCTCCACTCACGTCGTACGCTCCCGACGCTATCGCGAGCAGCCGGTCCGCCTTCAGCTCGGTCTCCCGCCACTCCCCCTCGGGGTCCGAGCCCCAGGTGATGCCGGCGCCGGTGCCGAAGCGCAGCATGCCGTCGGCCCGGTCGATCCAGAAGGTACGGATGCCGACGGCCAGCTCGCCGGCCTTCCGGTCGGCGTCGACCCAGCCGATGCCGCCGCAGTACGGGCCCCTGGGCGCGGTCTCCAGCGTGTCGATGATCCGCAGGGCGCTCGACTTGGGCGCACCGGTGACCGATCCGGGCGGGAACGCGGCGCCGAGCAGGTCGGCCCAGCCGGCCCCGTCGCCCAGTTCACCGCGGACCGTCGACACGAGGTGGACCAGCCCGGGATGCTTCTCGACGGCGCACAGGTCGGGCACCGTCACGCTGCCGGTGGCGCAGACCCGCCCGATGTCGTTGCGGACCAGGTCCACGATCATCACGTTCTCGGCGTAGTCCTTCTGCAGCAGGTCCGCCTCGGTGCGGCCGGTGCCCTTGATCGGCCCGGACTCGACGACCCGGCCCTCGCGTCGCAGGAACAGTTCGGGGGACGCGGTGGCGATCTCCACGCCGTGACCGGGTAGGCGGATCGTTCCTGCATAGGGTGCCGGGTTGCCGCGGGCCAGCAGTGCGGTGAGGGCGTCCACGTCGGCGCCGGGCGGGACGGGCGCCGACAGCACCCGGCACAGGTTGGCCTGGTAGACCTCGCCGGCCGCGATGTGCTCGCGGATCCGCCGTACCGCCGCCGTGTACGCGGCGCGGTCGAGCGAGGACGTCCACTCACCCGCCGCCGGTCCGCGCCATGCCCCCGGCACGGGAGCGGGCACCCGGGCTTTCCGCACCTCGCGGAAGCGGGCGCAGGTCAGACGGCCCTCGAAGTCGGCGCAGACGGCCCAGAAGCCACTGGATTCCAGGGCCTCGGGGTCGTCGGTGACGTCGAGGAGCCCGGTGGCGACGCGGTCGCCGAAGCGGGCGAGAGGAGGGTGGTGGAGCACGCGGTCGAGTCTATGGCGGGTGTCCCGCGAGTGACCGGGGCGTGTCCCGTCGGGGGGCTCCGCGACACGCCTGAGCAGGGGAAGCGCAGCACGCTGCACAAACGCGTTTTTGTACTGGCCCCGGAATCCGCTAGAGTTCAACACGTCGCCGGGCCGCGAGAGCGGGTCGAAACGACAAGCGGACGTAGCTCAGTTGGTAGAGCGCAACCTTGCCAAGGTTGAGGTCGCGAGTTCGAGCCTCGTCGTCCGCTCGAAGGAACAGGGGGCTTCCGGGCCCCCTACACTCCTGGTGGAGTGGCCGAGAGGCGAGGCAACGGCCTGCAAAGCCGTCTACACGGGTTCAAATCCCGTCTCCACCTCCAAGGACGATTAGCTCAGCGGGAGAGCGCTTCCCTGACACGGAAGAGGTCACTGGTTCAATCCCAGTATCGTCCACTGGATCTCGTCGAAGATCCGAACCCGCGCGATTAGCTCAGCGGGAGAGCGCTTCCCTGACACGGAAGAGGTCACTGGTTCAATCCCAGTATCGCGCACGCAGTGCCCATGATCCGACGCACAGCGTGGTCATGACCCCGAGGACGATTAGCTCAGCGGGAGAGCGCTTCCCTGACACGGAAGAGGTCACTGGTTCAATCCCAGTATCGTCCACATCACACCGGAGCCCCCGGCCGAGCGAATCGGCCGGGGGCTTCTTGGCGATCACGCTCGTTGTGTCACGACGCGTGTCACGACACCTGTCACAAAACGTGTCACGACGAGAACAGCATGTGCCCGAAGCTCTTGTGGCGGTGGTGTCCGTGATGGCCGTGGTGACCGTGGCCACCGTGCGGGGCTCCCCAGGCGGGGGCCGGAGGAGCGGGGTAGGCCTGCGGGGCCGGAGGGGGCGGCGGGGCCCCCTGGGACCACTGGGACTCCAGGCGCGTCAGCGACTCCAGCTCGCCGTAGTCGAGAAAGATGCCGCGGCAGCCGCTGCACTGCTCGATCTGGACACCGTTGCGGTTGTACGTGTGCATCGGCGCATGGCACTTCGGACACTGCATGGGCGTTCAACTCCTCGCCGGTCGGTCCTGCTTCATGTGTCGCCAGGACAGACTCTGTCCGGCTGTGGTCGGTTGCACCCTACTTCGCACACTCCCGTGCCAACTGCGCGGGGACGGCAGCCATTCGGTCACAGGCCTCCACCACCGACTGCTCCACCTCGTCCAGCGGCCGGCCGGCCACGACCGCCTTGGCGACGGCCCGGGCCGCGGTCTGGACGGTGAGAGCACGGGCGGGGACGTCCAGGGCCGGCCAGGGGTCCCCCTCGGCGGGGACCGCGGGACCCCCGGCCGCCCGGTAGGCGGTGAGGAACCGGGTCCATTCGTCGGGCGGGAGCAACCCGCAGGCGTACCAGGCGGCGGGGCGGGCGAGGTCCCAGGCCGGGACGCCGACGCCGAGATCGTCCACGTCGATCAGCAGCCAGGGGCCTTCCGGGGCGGGGTGGCGTACGAGCTGGCCGAGGTGGAGGTCGCCGTGGCACAGCGTGGTGGTGTCCGGCATCGGGGCCTCGGCCCGGGCCCAGGCGGGGAGGGTGCTCCAGGCCCGGAGGACGGGGGCGGCAGCGGGATGCGGGCCGGCCTCGCGGAGCCGGACGAGGGCGCGGGCCGCCTTGGTGGGGCCCCGCATGGCGGGCAGGGCGTCCGGGGCCGGTGCGCGGTGCAGCCGGGCGAGGAGTGTGGCGGCGGCTTCCCAAGGGGCCGCGTCAGGGTCGTCCGGGTCCACGGGGGTGCCGTACGGCCAGAGCGTCACGAGCCGGTCGTGCAGGGGCGCCGGGGTCGGGGCGAGCGGGGGCAGGAGGATGTCGGGGTGGCGGGTGGCGGTGGTGAGGCGGTGGATCAGTTCGGTGGGGTCGGTGTCCGGGGGGTGGGCCTTCGCGACCGTGTCGGCGTGGCGGACGACGGTGCCGTCGGGGCGGTCGGCCAGGGTTTCTGCTCCGCAGGGGCAGGTTGGGGAGCGGGTGTGGGCGGTGGATCGGGCCTTGGTGGTGAGGGCGTGTAGGAGGGGGGCGGGGGTCACGGGGTGAGGGTACGTGTGGAGGGGGCGAGCTGTACGGGACTGTTGGGGGCAGGTGCTCTGCGTTGGGGCTGAGGGCGGGGCGTTGCGCAGCCCGGCGGAGCGGGGTGCCGCTGCGCCCACCCTCCCCCAAGCTCTCGGCTTCGCTCGAGCAGGGGGGACCCCCATCGCCCCAGCGGCACGACTGCCCGCAGCTCGGGTGGCACGACTGCCCGCAGCTCGGGTGGCACGACTGCCCGCAGCTCAGCGGGAGCGCGCCCGCGGCGATGGCGTAAGCGCTGGAGGCAAAGCAATGCCGGCGCAGCTCCCCAGCTGCGCCGGCATTTTTGCCGTCCGCCGCACCCCCGTCCCCACGGGGTTTCATGGGTGGATGTCCCCGCCCGGACCGCTCTTCCGGGCCTGGGGTCGCCGCTCAGCGCCCCAGCATCTCTCCCACGGACGACGCCTGTGTGGCCACTGTCTCCCACCCGTCGAAGACGAGGAGGAGCAGGACCGCCAGGGGAAGGGCCATCAGCGTCGCCACCACGGGGTGGCGACGGCCCTGGCGGCGGGAGCGGAACGCGGCGGCGTACGCCTTGCGTCCCTCCTCGCGGATCATCGTCCGCGGCGCCGTGTGGGCCATGGTCCCTCTCCTGACCGTTCTCAGTTGTCATGGGTAGCGGCGGGTGTCTGACCTCGGGGGACGAGTGCTGCCACCCGCCGCTTGACCTCAAATCTAGGCGTCCGGCCCATCCTGGGCGTCATGCCCTCGTACCGATTGGCGGGCCTCCGGGAGGATGAGCCGTCGCCTGCGATGTACTCCCCTGGGTGGAGACGCGGACCCGGGTCTCAGGGTGTTCCCCGAGGGGACGCCCGAGTCACCCCGCTTTGCACTGACATTTCTTCCGCAGAGTCGGCCGCTCCGCCGGCCCCGGCACCCAGTTCGCCATAAAGCGTGCCGTACGCACCACTGTCCCCGTACGCGTGACTTCGCTCACTTCCATGACACCTCGGCGTACCGCCGCCTCCCCCTTGCGGCACGTCGTGCCGCCCGCGTCCGCGACTGATTCCACACGATCACCCTGCATGGCGCCAATCTCCCTTCTGCGGCGCGCGGTTGGGGCACACCGCCGTGCGAACGCGACCTGTCCGCACGCCCCGTGACCACCTTTCACATCTCCCACCCGCCACTGACAATCCATCGCCCCGAGAGGGCGCGGCCTCTGCGCGCGGGCGGTCGTGGAAACGTAAGCTGTGGCTCGTCACAGGACCGGGCAGCGGGGATGAACATGGCGATGATGCGCCTGAGGCGCGAGGACCCGCGCGTCGTCGGCTCGTTCAGGCTTCACAGACGGCTCGGCGCGGGCGGGATGGGCGTGGTCTACCTGGGCTCAGACAAGAAGGGGCAGCGGGTCGCGCTGAAGGTCATCCGTCCCGACCTGGCGGAGGATCAGGAGTTCCGCTCGCGGTTCGCCCGCGAGGTCTCGGCGGCGCGGCGGATCCGGGGCGGCTGTACGGCCCGGCTCGTGGCCGCCGACCTCGACGCGGAGCGGCCCTGGTTCGCCACCCAGTACGTACCCGGCCCCTCTCTGCACGACAAGATCGCCGCCGAGGGACCGCTCGGGGCGGCCGACGTCGCCGCCGTCGGTGCCGCGCTGTCGGAGGGTCTGGTCGCCGTGCACGAGGCCGGGGTCGTGCATCGGGACCTCAAGCCGTCCAACATCCTGCTGTCCCCCAAGGGGCCGCGGATCATCGACTTCGGCATCGCCTGGGCCACCGGCGCCTCGACGCTCACCCATGTCGGTACGGCGGTCGGCTCGCCGGGCTTCCTCGCGCCGGAGCAGGTGCGCGGGGCCGCCGTCACGCCGGCCACGGACGTTTTCTCGCTCGGTGCCACGCTCGCGTACGCCTCGATGGGCGACTCGCCCTTCGGGCACGGCAGTTCCGAAGTGATGCTGTACCGCGTCGTGCACGAGGAGGCACAGCTGCACGGCGTGCCGGACGCGCTGGCCCCGCTCGTCCGGGCGTGCCTGGCCAAGGACCCCGAGGAGCGGCCGAGCACGCTCCAACTGTCGCTGCGGCTGAAGGAGATCGCGGCCCGCGAGTCGCAAGGCCTCACGGGTGTACGGCCGCCCGCGCCACGCGGTGCCGAGACCGAGCGGCCCGCCGACACCTACCCCGAGCGCGCCCGGCGGCCGCAGGGACAGCAGGGTGCGGGAGCGTCCGGCCTACAGCGGGGCCGGGGCACTCCCCCGCCACGGGGTTCGGCTGCCGCCGGGGACGGGTCTCCCCGGCGCGGGAACGGCGCGCAGGGCAACGGCCAACAGGCCGGACGCGGTGCCCGCGGTGGAACTCCGGCGGGCGGCGGCCCTCGCGGCGGCGCCCCCTCACGGTCCGGGTCGAGGCCGACGCCCACCGGGCGCAACGGGACACGGTCGAACAGCGGCAGCCGTCCTGCTCCGCACAGCGGGACCGGGCGCCCGGCGTCCAGGAACACGGGGACCCGGCTGCGGCCCGCCAATCCGCGGTTGCTGCGGCAGCGGCTGTTCGTGTTCGTCGTCGTCACGCTGGTCGTGGCGCTCGGCATCGCTCTCGTCCAGGGCTGCCAGGGACCGGCGCGGGGACTCGGCGGCGACGGGGGCGGCGTGCGGCAGGAGCGTGTACAGCAGGGTCACACGCCGGACGACTTCGGACCGTAGGGCATCGGCGCCGGATGTTCGGCGGGCCGTCACAGCCCGGGCAGGAGCCGTTCGGAGGTTCCCCGTCAGGCCGGGGCGGGTGGCCGTCGGCTCGCGCTGCTCCCCCGCACCTCCTACGCCTGGGGGCGGCCGGTGGCGACGGCGTAGAAGGCGACGGCGGCCGCGGCGCCCACGTTGAGGGAGTCGACGCCGTGGGACATGGGGATGCGGACCCACTCGTCGGCGGCGACCAGGGCCTGGGTGGACAGGCCGTCGCCCTCGGCTCCGAGCATCAGGGCCACCCGGTCCATGGTGTGCGGGGCGGCCTCGTCGAGGGAGCGGGCCTTCTCGTCGGGGGTGAGGGCCAGGAGCGTGAAGCCGGCCTCGCGGACCGACTCCAGACCCTTCGGCCAGCTGTCCAGCCGGGCGTACGGAACGGAGAAGACCGCGCCCATGGAGACCTTCACGCTGCGGCGGTAGAGGGGGTCGGCGCAGTCCGGGGAGAGCAGGACGGCGTCCATGCCGAGGGCGGCGGCCGAGCGGAAGATCGCGCCGATGTTGGTGTGATCGTTGACCGACTCCATGATCACGACGCGGCGGGCCGTGCGGAGGAGGTCGGCCGCCGTGGGGAGGGGCTTGCGCTGCATGGAGGCGAGCGCCCCCCGGTGCACGTGGTAGCCGGTGACCCGTTCGGCGAGCTCCGGGCTGACGGCGTAGACCGGGGCGGGGAGCTCGTCGATGACGTCGCGCATGACGTCGACCCACTTGGCCGAGAGCAGCATGGAGCGCATCTCGTAGCCGGCTTCCTTGGCCCTTCGGATGACCTTCTCGCCCTCGGCGATGAAGAGGCCCTCGGCGGGTTCGCGCTTGCGGCGCAGCTCCACGTCGGTCAGGCCGGTGTAGTCGCGCAGACGCGGGTCGTCGGGATCCTCGACGGTGATGAGATCGGCCACAGGGTGATACTGCCTTGTCCTGGGTACGGTGCCAACGGCTTGGGACGGGTTGGTTACCCGGGGTTACTCGCTCGGTGCGGTGACCGTGGGGCCGATCTTCACGACCTCGCCGATGACGATGACCGCCGGGGGCTTCACGTCCTTCGCCCGTACGGTCTCGGCGACCGTCGCGAGGGTCGCGTCGACCCGGCGCTGAGCGGCCGTGGTGCCCTCCTGGACGAGGGCGACGGGAGTGTCGGCGGGCTTTCCGTGCGCGACGAGCGTCTCGGCGATCTTTCCGATCTTGTCGACGCCCATGAGGATGACCAGCGTGCCGGTCAGCCTGGCCAGGGACGGCCAGTCGACCAGGGAGCGCTCGTCGTCGGGCGCGACATGGCCGCTGACCACGGTGAACTCATGGGCGACCCCGCGGTGGGTGACCGGGATGCCCGCGGCACTCGGGACCGAGATCGAGCTGGAGATCCCGGGAACGACCGTGCAGGCGATGCCGACCTCGGCGAGGGCCTGGAGCTCCTCCATGCCACGGCCGAAGACGTACGGGTCGCCGCCCTTCAGGCGGACGACCGACTTGCCCTGCTTCGCATGCTCGATCAGCGCGTTGTTGATGGCCTCCTGGGCCATGAAGCGACCGTAGGGGATCTTCGCCGCGTCGATCACCTCGACGTGCGGCGGGAGTTCGGCGAGGAGGTCGCGCGGGCCGAGGCGGTCCGCGATGACGACGTCCGCCTCGGCGAGCAGGCGCCGGCCGCGGACCGTGATCAGGTCCGGGTCACCGGGGCCGCCCCCGACCAGGGCGACGCCGGGGGTGCGGGTGCGGTGGTGCGGGGCGACCAGCGTGCCGTCGCGCAGGCCCTCGACGACGGCGTCCCGGATGGCGGCGGTGTGGCGGGGGTCGCGGCCACGGGCGTCCGTGGTGAGGACGGCGACCGTGACGCCCTCGCTGTGGCCGGTGGCCGGGGTCCAGGCCGTCGCCTCGTCGGCGTCGTCCGAGCGGACGCACCAGACGCGGCGGCGCTCCGCCTCCGCGGAGGCCCGGGTGTTGGCGTCAAGGTCGCCGGTGGCGATCAGGGCGTACCAGGCGTCGGTGAGGTCGCCTTCCTCGTAGGGGCGTCGGCGCCAGGTGATTTCCCCGGCGTCCGCCATGGCCTCCACGGAGGGGGTGACCTCGGGGGAGACGAGGAGGACGTCCGCGCCGGCCGCGATGAGGGCGGGCAGGCGGCGCTGGGCGACCTGACCGCCGCCGAGGACGACCACGCGGCGGCCGGTGAGGCGGAGGCCTACGGGGTAGGCGGGGTGTTCGGCCATGAGGGTGTGGCTCCTGTTGTGGCGGTGTTCGGTGCCCTGACGTGCGGATTTTAAGGCGCGAGGGGTTTCGGGGGCGAGGGTGTCCGATGGCTGGGCATCGTGGCCGGGTGCGGGTGCGTGGGTCCGTGCCCACCCGTTCCGCCCTGCGGAACGACTGCCCACAGACCCACGGACCCGTGAGCCCACGAGCCCACGAGGGCAACGGACCCGCGGGCGGCCCGGCCCGCGGGAGCCCTACTTCTCGGTGACTCCCGCCGAATCGAACGTCGCCACCTCGTGCATCGCCCTGGCCGTGCTCTGGACGAGCGGAAGGGCCAGGAGGGCGCCCGTGCCCTCGCCCAGCCTGAGGTCCAGGTCGACCAGGGGGCGCAGGCCCAGCTTGTTCAGGGCCGCCACGTGGCCCGGCTCGGCGCTGCGGTGCCCGGCGATGCAGGCCGCGAGGACCTCCGGGGCGATGGCGCGCGCCACCAGGGCGGCGGCACCGGCGCTGACGCCGTCCAGGATGACCGGCGTCCGCAGGGACGCGCCGCCGAGCAGGAGCCCGACGATGGCGGCGTGCTCGAACCCGCCGACCGCGGCCAGCACGCCGATCGGGTCGGCCGGGTCCGGCTGGTGGAGCTCCAGGGCGCGGCGGACGACCTCGGTCTTGCGGGCGAGGGTCTCGTCGTTGATGCCGGTACCCCGGCCCGTGACCTCGGCCGGGTCCGCACCCGTGAACACGGAGATCAGCGCGGCCGACGCGGTCGTGTTGGCGATGCCCATCTCGCCGGTGAGCAGGGCCTTGTTGCCGGCGGCGACCAGGTCGCGGGCGGTCTCGATGCCCACCTCGATGGCCTGCTTGGCCTCCTCGCGGGTCATCGCGGGGCCGGTGGTCAGGTCGGACGTGCCGGCACGGACCTTGCGGGGCAGCAGGCCCGGGGTCGCCGGGAGGTCGGCGGCCACGCCCACGTCGACGATGCAGACCTCGGCGCCCACCTGGGTGGCGAAGGCGTTGCAGACGGCTCCGCCGCCGAGGAAGTTGGCCACCATCTGGGCCGTGACCTCCTGCGGCCAGGGGGTGACGCCCTGGGCGTGGACCCCGTGGTCACCGGCGAAGATCGCGACGGCGGCGGGCTCCGGGATGGGCGGCGGGCACTGGCGGGACAGGCCGGACAGCTGGGCGGAGATGATCTCCAGCATGCCCAGCGCACCGGCCGGCTTGGTCATACGCTTCTGGCGCTCCCACGCCTCGCCGAGCGCCTTGGCGTCCAGCGGGCGGATCTGCGCCACGGTCTCGGCGAGCAGGTCGTGCGGTTCCTCTCCGGGCAGGGCGCGACGGCCGTACGTCTCCTCGTGCACGACCCACGACAGTGGGCGGCGCTTGGACCAGCCCGCCTGCAGCAGCTCGGGCTCGTCCGGGAACTCGTCGACGTATCCGACGCACAGGTAGGCGATGACTTCGAGGTGCTCGGGCAGGCCGAGGGCGCGGACCATCTCGCGCTCGTCGAAGAAGCTGACCCAGCCGACGCCGAGGCCTTCGGCGCGGGCGGCGAGCCAGAGGTTCTCCACGGCCAGGGCTGCCGAGTACGGCGCCATCTGGGGCTGGGTGTGACGGCCGAGGGTGTGACGGCCGCCGCGGGTCGGGTCGGCGGTGACCACGATGTTCACCGGGGTGTCGAGGATGGCCTCGATCTTCAGTTCCTTGAACTGCTTCGCCCGGCCCTTGGGGAGGGACTTGGCGTACGCGTCGCGCTGACGCATCGCCAGTTCGTGCATCGCGCGCCGGGTGTCGGCGGAGCGGATGACGACGAAGTCCCAGGGCTGCGAGTGGCCGACGGAGGGCGCGTGGTGGGCGGCCTCCAGGACACGGAGCAGCACCTCGTGCGGGATCGGGTCGCTGCGGAAGCCGTTGCGGATGTCGCGGCGTTCGCGCATCACCTTCAGCACGGCCTCGCGCTCGGCGGGGTCGTAGCCGGGTGCGGCGGGGCCGGTGGACTCTCGTGGTTCTGCCACTGCGGCCGCGCCCTCTCCCTCGTGACGTTCCTGGTCCGCCAGGTCTTCCTGTTCGGCGGCCCGGGTGTCCAGGTCGTCGGCGTTCTGTACGAGTTCGGCGTCACCCTCGCGGGGCGCGGGGACCATGACGACGGTGTCCGCCTCGACGGCGGACGGGGACTGCTGCGGGCCCTGCGGGACGGGCTGTGCGTGCTGCTCGTCGGTGGTCGGCACGGTGACGTCCTCGGCGGGGGCCGGTGGGGAGGCGACCTGCTCGGGGGCGGGCTGTGCCGTCTCCGGGGCTTCCTCGTCCGCCGGGGCGGCGGCGATCGGCTCGGGTGCCTGAGCGGGCACGGGGGTCTCCGCCGGGGAGTCGGGGGTGACCGTACCGGCGGGCTGGACGGGCACGGTTTCAGCGGTGGGCTGCGCCGGTGCGTCGGCGGGTGCCTCGGGTGCGGGCGCCTCGGCCGGCGCGGCGGGGGCCTGCGTTCCGGGGGCCGGGACGGCAGTGGCGTCGGCGGGTGCTTCGGGAGCGGCGGCGGCCTGTGCAGCCGCCCCCTCGGGGGCGTGAGCGGTTGTCCCGGCGTCAGTTGCCTCAGCGGCCTGGGGGTCGGCCTGCTGGGCGGTCTCCTCGGCAGGCTGCGTGGCAGGCTCGGTGCCGGTGGTGTCCGGCTCCTGCACTACGGGCTCGGGGGCGGGCGCGTCGGGCGCCTGCACGGCAGGGTCGGGGCCCGCGGGTGCGGCGGCCTCGGGGGCGGCAACCGTCTCCCCGGGACCGGGCTCGGGTGCCGCGACGGCGTGCTCGGGCATGACGGGAGCCTCCGGGAAGGGGACCGCT
Organism: Streptomyces sp. NPDC006372; assembly: GCF_040612515.1. Classification (NCBI taxonomy): domain Bacteria; kingdom Bacillati; phylum Actinomycetota; class Actinomycetes; order Kitasatosporales; family Streptomycetaceae; genus Streptomyces; species Streptomyces sp. NPDC006372. The sequence continues at coordinate 53,382 of NZ_JBEXQJ010000023.1, forward strand.
TCGGGGGCCGGTGCGGCCTCGGGGACGGGAGCGGGCGCCACGCCCTGCTCCGTGGCAGCGGCCACCGGGGCCTGTTCGGCGCCGTCGGCGGAGTCGCCTGCGGGGGCCGGGCCGGGGGCTGCGGGAGCAGCGGCGGCAAGCTCCTGCTCACCGGCCTGACCGGCACCGTCCATGACCGGCGCGGGCTCCTCGGCCTGCGCCGGTACGGCACCCGCCTCGGCGGGACCGCCTACGACGGCAGCGTCTTGGGCCGGCGGGGCCTGCTCGGTCGCGGGAGCATCGAGAGGCTCCGCTTCCGGATCGGCGCCCGTACCGGCGGCATCCGCCACCCCAGGCACGGGAACGGCCTGCCCGGCCTCGGCACCGGCCACGTCACTCGCGGGTACGGCCTGTCCCGCCTCGGCACCAGCCACGTCACTCGCGGGTACGGCCTGCCCCGCCTCGGCATCGGCAGCCTGGTCGGCTTCTGGGGCGACGCCCGTCGCATCCGGCTCGTCGGCAACTTCCGTGCCCTGTACCGGCACTGCCTGTCCGGCCTGGGCGGTCACCGCCTGACCCGCGTCGGGGCCGACGGTCTCCGTGCCCTCCGCGGGCACCGCCTGTCCGGCCTCGGCGACGGCCACCTGATCGGCGTCCGGAGCGACCCCGGGCTCACCGACGGCCTCCGTGCCCTCCGTCGGGACCGCCTGCCCGGCCTCAGGGGCAACCGCCTGGGCTGCGTCCGGGCCGGCACCCGGCTCGCCGGCGGCTTCCGTGCTCTGCACCGGCATCGCCTGCCCTGCCTCGGCGGCCACCGCCTGACCCTCGTCGGGGCCGGGGGCGGTCGCAGGGTCCGGGGACTGGGCGGGCGCCGGGAGTTGTCCGGACTCGGCGGGGTGAGCCAACGCCGGCTCGCCCGTCTCCGTCGCCCCGCCGGTCGCGACGGCCTGGGCCGTGCCCGTCGGTTGCGGAGCCGGAACAACCGTTTCCGCAGGTGCGGCCCCGGTGCCCACCGGGCCCTGGGGCACGGCCTGTGCGACCCAGGGAGCCGCCGGGGGCGAGAGGGGCTCGGCGGCGCGCGGTGCGTCGAGGTACTCGGGACCCGCCGACGCGGGTGCGGGCTGGCGTACCGGTGCGTCGGCGGGGCCGCGGTCGGCCAGGGAGCGGACCGGGCTCGCGGAGCTGTCGGGCAGCGGCGGGCCGAGGTGCAGCGGCCGGCGCGGGGTGATGGGCGGGATCGGCGGCGGGTCGGGCAGGCGGACGCCGCCGAGGTCGACCGAGCCGCTGTCGCGGCCGGAGATCTCGTGCGGGCCCGGCTGGTGCACGGTCTCGACGACCGGCTCCGGCACGGGCGGGGCGACCTCGTTGCCCCAGGCACCCTGGGAACCCGGCAGCAACAGGTCCTCTTCCTCGACGGTGTCCTCGGAGACGTAGGCGTACGCACCGTGCGCGGAGGCGCCCGGCTGCTCCACCATGCCTGCGCTCTCCGGCAGTCCCTCGCCCGGGACCTGGCCGGTGTCGGTCATGCGTACCCCTCGCCCATCGGTTAGTGCTCCTACGACCAGCTCACCCGGAACGGCGCACCGACCGCCCCGCAGTGAAGAACGAGCGTGCGTCCCCAGCGGCACGAACGGCCCGCCCGGAAAAGGCGACAAAGCCACTCACTGGCATTGTTGCGGCCGAACCGCCGTCACGGCACGTTGATCCGCGACGGTTCCTCTGTGGACTGCGCCACGTTGCGCGTCCTTCGGTTCTGCCGTACCGCACCCAGCCCAAAACGGGCGGGTTTTCCGGACATTGACCGACGAACCGTCGGGCGTCCTGGTGCGGTGCAGCGATCGGCCAGCCTACCGCGCGCAGTACGACAACCCGATCACGGGGACGGTCGCGGGGTCAGGCACCGCGGCGTGGCAGGACGCCGCTGAGCAGGAACGCGACGCTCCGTTCCTTCTCCGTCCAGGCCCGGGTGTCGAGTTCGACGGACTGGAGCAGGGCGCACTCGACGCCGTATCCGTGCTCCGTCAGGTCCCGGCCGATGAGTTCGGCGGCGTCACGGGTGGCGGCGTGGGTGACGATGCGCTGCGGGCGACGGTCGGCTACGGCGGAGACCACGGCCGCTCCCCCGCCACCGACGCGTACGACGTCGGGTTCGGGGAGGTTCTCCAGGATGTGCGGGGCGCTGCCGTGCACGATCTGGAGTTGGGCGCCGAAGCGGCGGGCGGTGGCGTCGGTGCGCGCGCACGCCGTCCGGTCGCTGTCGACGGCGATGACGGCGGCGCCGGCGCGTGCGGCCTCGACGGCGAAGGCTCCGCTGCCGCAGCCGATGTCCCACACGAGGTCGCCGATGCGCGGTCCGAGGCGGGCGAGTTGGGAGGCGCGCAGCAGGTGGGTCTCGCCCTCGCCGAACTCGCCGCCGTAGGCCTCGGCGGGCAGGGACCAGTCGCGTGGCCCGGCGGACGGGTCGCGGCCGGCGATCCAGCCGCCGGTCTCGCCCGCGGTGCCGGGACGGGCCGGGCCGCCGAGGACGATGACGACGTTGGGGTCGCGCCAGGTGTGGTCGGCTGCCTTGTCGGAGGTGACGACGGTGACGCGCTCGCGATCGGTGCCGAGTTCCTCGCAGATGACGAAGGAGCGGTGGACTCCTTCGAGGAGCAGGCCGAGTTCGGCCGGCCCGGCACCGGGCGAGGTGAGCACAGCCACCTTGGTGTGGGCTCGGCATACGTTGACCGCACGGCGCAGGGTGCGGCGGTGTGCGACGACCACCTGTGCGTCGTCCCAGGGCATACCGGCACGGGCGAAGGCGGCGGCGACCGAGGAGACGGCGGGGACGACCTCGACCTCGAGGCCGAACTCGGGGGCCCGCAGGGTGCGTACGACGCCGAAGAATCCGGGGTCGCCGTCGGCGAGCACGACGGCCGTGCCGCGGTGGGCGGCTATGCGGCGGGCGGCGAGGGCGACGCTGCCGAGGCGGATGCGCTCGGCGCCGGCGGGGACCTCCGGGAGCGCCAGGTGGTGGGCGGCACCCGCCACGAGCGTGGCGGCACCCAGGGCGGAGCGCGCCGCGTCGGTCAGCGGCGAACCGTCCCAGCCGATCACCGTGACCCGGTCGGCCATCGTCGTCAGTCTCCAGAGGGTTTCGCAGGGGGTCTGCGTGTCGTGTCGTGAGGGACCCGCGAGCGGGCTTGGTGAGAGTACCCGGTGGAGGCGACGGAGCGGGTGGCGGTGCTGCGGCGCAGGTGGCCGTCGCGGTCAGTTCCAGTCGCCGTAGGACGTGGAACCGCCGGACAGCCGGCCGCCGACGCCCTCCAGGTCCTCGGGGAGCAGGCTCCAGACGATGAAGTCGGTGCGTACGTCCGTCCACGTGCCGTCCTCGGCACGACTGCGGGCTATACAGGCGTTGCGCAGCACGCCCTCGCTGATACAGCCGATCTTCTGGGCGACCTGCTGGGAGGCGGTGTTGCCGGCCGCCGTGCGCAGTTCGATGCGTTCGAACTTCTGGTCGGAGAAGAGCCACCGGGCGGTGACGAGCGCGGCCTCGGAGGCGTAGCCCTCGCCGCGGGCCCAGGGGGCGATGATGTACGACAGTTCGGTGGAGCGTACCCGCCAGTTGGTCTTGCCGAGCTGGATGACGCCGACCAGGCGCTGGGTGAGGAACTCGGTGACCGCGAAGTCGAGGCCGCGTCCCTCGGAGCGCTCCGCGGGGGCGTACTCGGTGATCCAGGTGCGGGCGCCGTCCTCCGTGAAGGGCTGGGGGACGGAGGTCCAGGCCGCCACCTGTTCGTCGTTCATCATCGCGGCCAGGGCGGCGACGTCGTCTTCGTCAAGAGGACGCAGCACCAACCGCTCCGTGCTGATGGAGACGTTGGGAAAGGTGCTCGTCATGCGCCGCTCCGTAACCTTCGGTGAACCTTCGGTGCCTGCTGAACTGCCCAGCATGCAGCATGCAAGCACCGATCCGCACCACGGGGCCCTCCCCCGCCGGGTGAGGGAGGACGCCGTGCGTGGCGGGTGCCGGGCGTGGGCTCAGAAGGAGGCGACGACGGAGCCGGCGTACTTGTCCTGAATGAACTTCTTCACCTCGGGCGAGGTGAGGAGCTTCGCGAGCTTCTTCACCCGCGGGTCGTCCTCGTTGCCCTTCTTCACGGCGAGGAAGTTGCCGTACGGGTTGTTCTTCGGGGACTCCAGGACGAGGGCGTCCTTCGACGGCTTGAGGTCGGACTCGATGGCGTAGTTGCCGTTGACCACGGCGGCGTCCACGTCGTCGAGGGAGCGCGGGGTCTGGGCCGCCTCCAGCTCCTTGAACTTGAGCTTCTTCGGGTTCTTGGTGATGTCGGAGGGGGTCGCCTCGCTGCCGACGCCGTCCTTGAGGGTGATGAGCCCGTTGGTGGCGAGGAGCTTGAGGGCACGGGCCTCGTTGACGGTGTCGTTGGGGATGGCGACGGTCGCACCGCTCTTCAGGTCGTCGGCCTTCTTGACCTTGTGGGAGTAGAGGCCGAGCGGCTCCAGGTGGACCGTGACGACGGGCACGATGTCGGTGCCGTTCTTCTTGTTGAAGTCGTCGAGGTACGGCTTGTTCTGGAAGTAGTTGGCGCCGACGGAGCCGTCCTGCGTCGCCGTGTTCGGCGTGACGTAGTCGGTGAACTCCTTGACCTGGAGGTCGAGGCCTTCCTTCTTGGCGAGGTTGTCCTTGACGTAGTTCAGGATCTCGGCGTGCGGGACGGGGCTGGCGGCGACGATCAGGGGGCCGTCGGTGCCGGAGCTGCCCGCGCCGCAGGCGCTGAGCCCGAGGGTGAGGGCTCCGGCGGCGAGTACGGCGGTGGTGATCTTGGCGGTGTTACGCACGAAAAGTGCCTTTCCTTATGACCTTGCGGGTGGTGCGGTCCCGTCGTGGGTGAACGGGAGGTTCAGGAGGCTGCCTTGAGCAGCCTCAGCTTGGGCGCGGGGCCCGAGTGGGCGCCGCGGCGGTGCAGGGAGCGGGCCGCGTAGTCGCCGGCGAACTGGATGACCGAGATGACGACGGCGAGGATCGCGACGGTGATCCACATCAGCTGCGTCTCGAAGCGCTGGTAGCCGTAGCGGATGGCGATGTCCCCGAGGCCGCCGGCTCCGACCGTGCCCGCCATCGCCGAGTAGCCGATGAGGGCGACGATCGTGGTGGTGGTGCTGGAGATCAGCGACGGCAGGGACTCGGGCACGAGGACCTTGCGGACGACGGTCCAGGTGTTGCCGCCCATGGCCTGCACGGCCTCGACGAGCCCGTGGTCCACTTCGCGGACGGCCGTCTCCACCAGGCGCGCGAAGAAGGGGATGGCGCCGACGGCGAGCGGCACGATGGCGGCCTGAACGCCGATGGTCGTACCGGTGATCGAGCGGGTGAAGCCCATCAGCGCGACCATCAGGATGATGAACGGCAGGGAGCGGGCGATGTTCACGATCTGCCCGATGACCTTGTTGGCGGCGAGGTTCTGCAGCAGGCCGCCGCGGTCGGTGAGGACCAGCAGGATGCCGAGCGGCAGTCCGCCGACGACGGCGATGAGCGTGGACCAGCCGACCATGTAGAGCGTGTCCCAACACGCCTGTGCCAGCAGGGGCTGCATCTCGGACCAGGTCACTTGGCACTCTCCTTCACCAGCGCGGCCTTCTCCGCGGCGCCCACCACGTCGATCTGGAGGCCGTGTTCGCGCAGGAAGCCGATCGGCACGACGTTGTCCTCGTAGCGGCCGGGCAGTTCGATGCGCATGCGGCCGACCTGGAGGCCGCCGACGGTGTCGATGGCGGCGCCGAGGATCGATATGTCGATGTTGTAGGTGCGGGCGAGCTGCGAGATGACGGGCTGGGTCGCGCTCTCGCCCTGGAAGGTCACGTCGATGACGGTGCGGTCCTCGCCGGAGGCCTCGCCGCCGAGCGGGAACAGTGCGGCGGCCAGCTCGGAGCCCGGGGTCGCCAGCAGCTCGCTGACCGTCCCCGACTCGACGATGCGGCCGTTCTCCATGAGCGCGGCCGAGTCGCAGACCGACTTCACGACGTCCATCTCGTGGGTGATGAGCAGGACGGTCAGGCCGAGCTGCCGGTTCAGGTCGCGCAGCAGGGCCAGGATCGACCGGGTGGTCTCCGGGTCGAGGGCGCTGGTGGCCTCGTCGGAGAGCAGCACCTTCGGGTCGCCGGCGAGTGCGCGGGCGATGCCGACGCGCTGCTTCTGGCCACCGGAGAGCTGGGCCGGGTAGGACTTCGCCTTGTCGGCGAGGCCGACCAGGTCGAGCAGCTCCAGCGCCTTGCGGGAGCGCTCCTTGCCGGACTTGCCGAGGATCTCCAGCGGCAGTTCGACGTTGTCCTGGACGGTGCGCGAGGACAGCAGGTTGAAGTGCTGGAAGACCATGCCGATCCGGCTGCGCGCCTGCCGCAGTTCCTTCCCGGCGCGCGGGCCGCGGCCGGCCAGGGCGGTGAGGTCGTCTCCGGCGACGGTCACGGTGCCGGAGGTGGGGCGTTCCAGCAGGTTGACGCAGCGGATGAGGGAGGACTTGCCGGCGCCGGACTGGCCGATGACGCCGTACACCTCGCCTTCGCGGACGTGCAGGTCGACGCCGTCCAGGGCGGTGACCTCGCGGCCGCGTGAACGGTAGACCTTGGTCAGGTCCGTTGTGGTGATCACGTGGGTTTCCGTCACTGTCGAGTGCGCGGGCGTGGGTGTGCCCGGGCACAGCTGCATTCGTTCAGGGACGCGACACGGTTCTCGCAGGGGCGTGGAACCGGAGAGAACATGTGCGCGGGCGGCTGGGCGTCACGCACCGCTCAGGGCGCGCGGACATGCCGCGGTCTCGCTTCGGGGCGCGAGCTCAGGGGGTCGTGCGGGGGCCCTCTAGAAGGCGCACATTCGACACGTACAACGAGCACCGGGCGGCATGGTCGCCTCGGTCGCGGGGATGCGGTCGCTCGTCGTGGTCATGCGGTCAGTAAAACACGCGTACGGTCCTGACAGGCCGCCGCTGTCCGGATGGTGGACAGTGGTGGACAGGGGCCGGGACGGGTCAGCCACGGAGGGAGATCTCCACACCCTGCCGGGTGACCAGTGCGGACAGGGCCGACAGGTCCTCGACGACGAGGTCGGCCTGGAGTTCGTGTGCCTGGTGGGTTGTGGTCAACGCCACGGTGGTCATTCCGGCGGCGCGTCCGGCCGCGAGGCCGGCGGGGGCGTCCTCGAAGACGACGCAGTGGGAGGGGTCGACGCCGAGGGTACGGGCGGCGAGCAGGTAGGGCTCGGGGTCGGGCTTGCCGCGGGTGATGTCGTCGGCGGCGACGAGCGTCTTGGGCAGGATGCCGACGGCGTCCAGCCGGGCCTCGGCCAGCCGGCGGGTGGCGGAGGTGACGACGGCCCAGCGCTCGGCGGGCAGGGCGTCGAGGAACGCGAGGGTCCCGGGCAGCAGGTGCACCCCGCCGTTGGGGACGTCCTCCACTTCCAGGTCCTCGATCCGCGCGACTGCGGCCGGCACGACCTCGGCGGGCAGCAGGTCGGCGACTATCTCGGCGGCCGGCCGGCCGTGCAGCTCGACCCGGGCGAAGTCCTCGGCCGTGATCCCGTACTCGGCGGCCCACCGCGTCCAGCAGCGGTCCACGGAGGCGAGGGAGGAGACGAGGGTCCCGTCGTTGTCGAACAGCAGGGCGTGCGCGTGGATCTTCATGCCCTCGACCCTACGGGGCGGGCCAGGGCCGGGAGCATCGGGCCTTTTCGGCCGTAATAAGGTCGCAGCATGCTTGATGTCCTGACGCTGGTGACCGGGGTCGCCGCGCTGCTGCTGGCCGCCTGGTGCGGCTGGGCGGCCTACCGTGACCAGCCGACGAAGGACTGGCACTTCATCGGGATGGCCGTCGTCAGCCTGCTGTCGCTGATCCAGCTGGTGGTGGGGATCGTGCAGCTGGCGCGGGGCGAGAAGCCGGAGCAGGGCACGACGATCTTCGTGGCTTATCTGCTGGGGGCGTTCGCGTGCGTCCCGGCGGCGGGGTTCATGTCACTGGCCGAGCGCTCACGGTGGGGCTCGGTGACGGTCGCCGCGGGCGGTGTGGTGCTGGCTGTGCTGGAGGTGCGGCTCTATGACATCTGGGGAGGCTGAGGTGGGCCGGCAGCGGCTGATCAGCGGGCCGGGCACGCTGCTGGTGTGGCTGTACGGCGTGATGGTCGTGGGGGCGGTGTCGCGCTCGGTTTATCAGATCGCGACGGAGTTCGACCGGGCACCGCTGGCGTACTCGCTGTCGGCGGTGGCCGGTGTCGTGTACGGGTTCATCACGTACTCGTTGGTGCGGGGCGGGGAGACGGCGCGGAAAGCTGCGCTGGCCTGCTGTGTCGCCGAGTTGGTGGGGGTCTTGACGGTGGGGACCTGGACGTTGATCGAGCCGTCGGCGTTTCCTGATGCGACCGTGTGGTCGGATTTCGGGATGGGGTACGTGTTCATCCCGATTCTCTTGCCGGTGTCCGCCATTTACTGGCTGCGGTCTTCGCGTTCGCGGGATGAGGATGCCGCCTGAGATTCGTCAGGCGGCCGCGGGCCGTGTGTGGTTGCTCGCGCAGTTCCCCGCGCCCCTGAAAGAGGGGCGACGTCAAGCCGTCGCCGCGTAGGTGCCGGCCGGTTTCTCCAGGACGATCATCGGGACGCCGTCGGGGCCCTGGGACGTGCCCACCGTTTCGTAGCCGACCCGGCGGTAGAGGCGGAGGTTGCCCTCGCTGCGGTGGCCGGTGTGGAGGCGGAAGCGGGTGGCGCCGTGCTGGTCGGCGAGGGCCGATTCGGCCGCGCGGAGGAGGCGGGCGCCGATGCCGTGGCCCTGGAGGCGGGGGTGGACGCAGAGCTTGCCGATCGCGGCGGCGCCGCCCTCGGTGAGCGAGCCGCGGACCGAGCCCACGACCTCGTCGCCGAGCCGGGCCACGAAGACGCAGTCGCGGCCGACTTCCTCGCGGACCGAGTCGAGGGTTTGGACGAGCGGGTCGATGCGGTAGTTCCCGTACAGGGCCGCCTCCGTCTGGAAGCACAGGTACTGCAGTCTGAAGATCTGCTCCGCGTCCTGCTCGGTCGCCGCAGAGATGGTCACGCTCATGCCCATGTGCGCACGCCTCCCGCTCATCTGATCATCGGTCGTCCCCCACTCCTATCCCCGCCCTCAGTGGGCCGCAACCTCCGGTGTGAGCAATCTGCGCAGACATCCCAGGCATCTGGAACGTTCCGGGCCGAGACTGCCCTGTGAGATACCCAACTCCCCTGCGATTTCCCGGTATGTCAGGTCCTCGGGAGAGAGCAGTGCCGCCATGAGCCGCGGACAGCGGCCCGGGAGGCGGCGCACGGCCTCGCGCACGGCACGGCCGCGGGCCGCGTCGAGGGCGAGTTGTTCGGGGTCACGGCCGACACCGTCGACCGGTTCGACGCCGTACGGCCGCTCGAGGCGGCTCGTCCGGCGGGTGCGCCGGGCCTCCGAACGGACGGCCCGGCGGAGCCAACCCCGCGGGTCGCGCGGCGGGTCCTCGGCGTCGAGGCGCTCCAGCAGACGGAGCCAGACCGCCTGCTCCAGGTCGCCGGGCTCGGCTCCGGCGGCATATGCCTCCGCGGAGGCCTCGGCGGTGAGCAACGGGCGCAGGGAGGTGACCAGCTCGTGCGTCATATGCGGAGCGACGCGCCGCCCGGGCGGTGGGTTGCCCGGGCGGCCGAAGCTCACTCGACCGGGGGGTGCGATCTCGGCTGTTGACGCACTCAGCCGCGGACGAAGGCCTCGCGGGCCAGCACTCCCGTGTCCGGCTGGTCGGTGAAGACGCCGTCGATGCCGGTCGCGAAGTAGGCCTCGTAGGCGCCGAAGACGTCGCCGTAGGCGTCGGCCTCCGTGCCCTTGCGGAAGTCCGCGGGGAGGAAGGGGTTCTCGTTGCGCATGGTCCACGGATGCAGGATCAGGCCCACCTTGTGCGCGTCGGAGACGAGCGTCGTCGGCTCGGTGAGGTTGCCCTCGGCGTCGCGCGGGATGACCAGGTCCAGGGTCGGGCCGATGCCCCGCGCGTAGGAGGCGAGCTCCCGGAGGCCGGCCGGCTTGACCAGGTCGGCGACCGTGCGCGGGTCGCCCGTCTCGACGAAGTCCCAGGGGCGGGTGTCCGCGCCGGACAGCAGGACGACCAGGGGGTTGTCGACGAGCTTGTTGAGGCGTTCGATGCTGGTGGGCTCGAAGGACTGGACGATGACCGGGGAGGTCCGCTCGTCCTTGCGGTGCTTGCGCAGCGCCTTGGCGACCCGCTCCTCCAGCGGCAGGCCCTGCTTGCGGAAGTAGGTGGGGTGCTTCATCTCGGGGTAGATCCAGACCTGCTTGCCGCGCTCGCGGGTCTGCTGGTCCTGCCACCTCAGGACCTCTTCGAAGGTGGGGATCTCCCAGCGCCCGTTGTAGAGGGTGTTGTGCGGGCGGTTGGCGGGGATGCGCTCGATCGCCCGCAGCGTCTTCAGCTCGGCGAGCGTGAAGTCCTCGGTGAACCAGCCGGTGGTGGAGACGCCGTCGAGGACCTTGGTCCTCTTGCGGCCGGCGAACTCGGGGTGGTCGGCGACGTCCGTGGTGCCGCCGATCTCGGGCTCATGGCGGCAGACGAGGTGCCCGTCCTTCGTCGGCACCAGGTCGCCGGCCTCGACGATGTCGGCGCCCATGTCGAGAGCGAGCTGGTAGGAGCCGATGGTGTGCTCCGGGCGGTAGCCGCTGGCCCCGCGGTGGCCGACGATCGTCGGCTTGGGGAGGCTCCTCAGTCCGCCGCTGCCGTACCGGGCGCTGTCGGCTCTCGCCGTGCCGGTCCCACCGAGCACCGCTCCGCCGGCGCCGAGCACGGCCGCGCCGAGCAGGGCCCGCCGTCCGGTCCCGCTCGCTTGCTCGTTCGACTTCTGCGTTCCCATGAGCGCCCTCCTGCCGTCGGCTCGTCAGTGCGGGCCGATCGTACGATCGCGTACATGACCAGCGGGAGACGCCGCGCGGAACACGCGGGTGACACGTGATGTCACCGTGGCCGCCGGGGTGGCGAACTGACGGGCCGTCGAGTTCGTCGCGTCCGGGCGGATTCGGCGCGGCGGTTCTGGGAACGCGTGCGAGGCCGGTACTGGTCCACCCGGAGCGATGTCCGTCACATCGTGACGGCCGGGTCCCGCGCCGTCGACGGGGCGTCACCGCAGGTAAACACGCGTCAACAGTGTGTAAGGCCTCGGTTAAGTCGCCGTGCCCGATGTGCGCGATCCCGGGGGCCGCGAGTATCGTCCTCACCTGCACAGACTCATACAGAATCCCTTGACACCGGAGGGCCCGTTGTCCCGCTTCGCGCTCATCAAGGCAGTGCTCGGCCCGATCATGCGCCTGATGTTCCGCCCGCAGGTGGAAGGTGCGGAGCACATTCCCGGCGACGGCCCGGTCATCCTGGCCGGCAACCACCTGACGTTCATCGACTCGATGATCCTGCCGCTCGTCTGCGACCGGCAGGTCTTCTTCATCGGCAAGGACGAGTACGTGACCGGGAAGGGCTTCAAGGGCCGCCTGATGGCCTGGTTCTTCACCGGTGTCGGCATGATCCCCGTCGACCGCGACGGCGGCCGGGGCGGGGTGGCCGCCCTGATGACCGGGCGACGGGTGCTGGAGGAGGGCCGGGTCTTCGGTATCTACCCGGAGGGCACGCGGTCGCCCGACGGCCGCCTGTACCGGGGGCGTACCGGCATCGCCCGGCTCACGCTGATGACCGGGGCTCCGGTGGTGCCCTTCGCGATGATCGGCACGGACCGGATCCAGCCGGGCGGGGCGGGCCTGCCCCGGCCGGGCAAGGTCACCGTGCGGTTCGGTGAGGCGATGGAGTTCTCCCGGTACGAGGGGATGGACCGGGACCGCTATGTGCTGCGTGCCGTGACCGACTCGGTGATGGCCGAGGTCATGCGGCTGTCCGGACAGGAGTACGTCGACATGTACGCGAGCAAGGCCAAGGAAGCCGCGTAACTCTTCCGGCCGCGGCTGCGGCCGGTGGCGGCTGCGGGTGTGTGTGGGGCTGGTCCCGCAGTTCCCCGCGCCCCTGAGGGGGCGTCCCTCAGGGGCGTCGTGCGGGCAGGGGGGCCGGCCGGGTCAGGCGTGGTCCGTGCCGTTCTCCAGCCTCTGCCCCCGCAGCAGGAACCAGGCCGCCACCGCCGCGGCCAGCAGGACCGCCGCTCCGACGCCGGCCGCGAGTGCCAGTCCGTCGACGAAGGACGTGCGGGCCGCGTCCAGCATGACGGCAGAGCTGTGCGCGGGCATGTGCGCCGCGGCCTCGACCGCGCCACCCAGTGACTCATGGGCCGCGTCCGGGGTGCCCGCCGGGCCGGTGAAGTCGCGGTAGACGCCGGTCACGATCGAGCCGAGCACGGCGATACCGAGGGCGGCGCCGAGTTCGTACGCCGTCTCGGACACCGCGGAGGCGGAGCCCGCCTGCTCCTTGGGCACGCTGGAAAGGATCACGTCGGCGGTCACGGTGAACGAGAAACCGGCACCGACACCGACCACCAGCAGCGCGGTCCCGAGCAGCGGATAGCCCGTGGACTGGCCGATCACCGTGAGCGCGGCCAGCCCCAGTCCGATCGCCGCCAGACCGCAGGAGACCACGGACCGCACCGAGAAACGCCGGGCCGCCCGCCCCGCGACCAGTCCGGCCGCCACCGCCCCGATCGCGGCGGGCAGTTCGGCCAGACCCGCCTCGAACGGACGCCTGCCCTGGACGAGTTGCAGGTACTGCGAGAGGAAGAACACCAGCCCGGACAGGCCCAGGATGGTCAGCAGGTCGGCCAGGACCGCCCCGCTGAAGCCGCGGTTGCGGAACAGCCGCATGTCCAGCAGCGGAGCCGGGAGCCGGAGCTGACGGCGGACGAACCCGTACAGGGCGGCGGCGCCCAGCAGGCCGGCGGCGGTCGGGGTCCAGGCGAAGCCGTGCGCCGCGATCTCCTTGACCGCGTAGACGATGCCGACCATGCCGACCAGCGACAGCACGACGCTGCTCATGTCCCAGGGGCCGGGGTTCGCGGTGCGCGACTCGGGCAGCAGCTTCATCCCGACGAGGACCAGCACCACCATCACGGGCAGGTTGATCAGGAAGACCGAGCCCCACCAGAAGTGCTCCAGCAGGAAACCGCCGACGATCGGGCCGACGGCCGTACCCGCGGAGGCGGTGGCGCCCCAAACACCGACGGCGAGGCTGCGTTCGCGCGGGTCGTGGAAGAGGTTGCGGATCAGTGCGAGCGTGGCGGGCATCAGGGTCGCGCCGGCGACGCCGAGCAGCGCCCGCGCCACGATCATCATCTCGGGCGTGGTGGCGTAGGCGTTGAACACGGATATCGCGCCGAACGCCGTGGCGCCGACGAGCAGGATCCGCTTGCGGCCGATGCGGTCGCCGAGGCTGCCCATGGAGACGAGCAGACCGGCGATGACGAACGAGTAGACGTCGCCGATCCACAGCAGCTGCGTGCCCGAGGGCTTCAGGTCCTCGCTGATGTAGGGGGTCGCGAGGCCGAGGACGGTCGCGTCGACGGCCACCAGCAGCACGGCGAGCACGAGAACGCCGAGCGCGAGCCAGCGGCCCGGGCGCTTCACCGCCTCGTCGGTCTTCGCCGCCTGCAGGGTGCTGGTCATGATTCCTCTCTCCGTAGTGCGCCGCCGAGCAGCAGCTCGACGATCATGTGCTGGAAGTCCTTGGGCGCGCCCTTGCCGCTGTGCACCATCCAGGCGCCGGAGGCCATCAGGCCGTACAGCGCCTCGGTGAGCCACACCGGTGTGAGGTCGATGCGGAACTCGCCGGCGAGCTGGCCGCGCCGGAACAGGGCCGAGATCCGGTCGTCGATCAGGGTCCAGCCGGCGTTCTGGCCCTCGCCCTCGAACAGCTGGTTCTCGGTGTAGAGGAACGCGAGCAGTCCGGCGGCGGGCTCCATGGCCCCGACCAGCCGGCGGACGGCCTCGCTCGCCGTGCCCTCGTCGAGCCGGGCCGTGTCGAGCGCCGCCTGGCACTCCTCGATGCCCAGCGACTCCAGGGCGCGCACGAGGGCGTCACGTCCGGCGAAGTGGCGGTGCAGCGTGGCGCGGCTGATCCCGGCGGCCTTGGCGACCTCGTCCATGGTCGCGGTGGATTTGCGGGTCAGCAGGGCGGCGGCGGAGCGCAGCACATGGTCAGGGTCGACAGCCATGAGACGAGCATAGGCCATATGAGACATCAATGTCTCACTCTGGGCATGCGTGACTCATGGCTGTCGCGTCGCGGAGAGAGGGTCAGCGATCAGAAAGGTGGGTGATCAGTGCCAGGGGAGCTGCCCGCGATGCTCCCAGTACGCCTGCGGTTCCTCGGCCAGCGTGGCGAGGCGGGACAGCTGGTCGTCGTCGAGGTCGACGACCGCGGCGTGCAGGTTCGAGGCGAGCTGGTTGGTCGTGGCGGCGCCGGAGAGGACGACGCCGACCCAGGGCTGCCGCAGGATCACGGCCAGGGCGACGGCGTCACAGCCCAGTCCGGCCTGCTCGGCGACCTCCTTGACGACGTCCGGCGCGTGCGGCCCGGCGAGTCGGCCGTTGGCCATGCCCTCCTTGACGATCACGGTGAGGCCGGCGTCGTGGGCCTCGGCGAGGGCGGGCGCGGCGGAGGTCTCCAGTGCGTTGTACGTGGACTGCACCGTACGGAAGAGGGGCTCGCCGTCGACCGTCACGGCCAGGGCGGCACGGATCGCGTCCGCCTGGGCGGGGCCGCTGGTGGAGAAGCCGACGGTGAGGCCCTGGGCGGCGGCTTCCGCGAGCTTCGCGTGCAGCTCCTTGTCGGTGAGGGCCGGGCTGTCCGGGGTCACGGAGTGGATCTGGTAGAGGTCGAGCCGGTCGCCGAGCAGGGCGTCGCTCTCGGCGCGCTGCCGTTCGTAGGTGGCGAGGGTGTGGTCCTTGACCTCGTGCGTGTCGGCGTCGGTGGACCAGTCGGCGGTGTAGGTGTAGCCCCACTTGCTGCCGACGACGATGTCGTCGAGGCCGGGCTTGCTCCCCAGCCAGTCGGCGAGGAACTCCTCCGAGCGGCCGTAGGAGCGGGCCGCGTCGAAGTAGCGGACGCCTTGGGCGTAGGCGGCGTCGAGGAGTTCGTGGGTGCGGGTGCGCAGCGTTTCGACGCTGCGGTCGTCTCCGAGGTCCTGGTCTCGGCCGAGGTTGATGTAGCCGGGGCGTCCCACGGCGGCGAGACCAAGGCCGATGTGGCAGGTGGGGGTTGTGGCGTTCGCGAGACGGGCGAAGGGCATCGCTGGCTCCGTTCGGTCGGCGGCTGACGACCAACGTAACCCGCGATGACCTTCGCCTTTGAGCTCGACCGGTGCGGTGTTTCGGCGAGTGCGGGTCGTCTGCGCTTGTTCGCGCAGTTCCCCGCGCCCCTGGGGGCGAATCCCTCAGGCCTGCTTCTTGGCCACCGCCCACTCGTGCTGGGCCGCCACGTCGGCCTTCACCTCCGCCAGCTGGACGGCGACGGCGCTCGGGGCCGTGCCGCCCCTGCCGCCCCGGGAGGCCAGGGCGCCGGGGACGTTCAGCACCGTCCGCACCTCGGGGGTGAGGTGGGAGGAGATCTTCGCGAACTGCTCGTCCGTCAGCTCGTCCAGTTCCTTGCCCTCGGACTCGGCGACCTTCACGCACTCGCCGGCGACCTCGTGGGCGATACGGAAGGGGACGCCCTGCTTGACCAGCCACTCGGCGATGTCCGTGGCGAGGGAGAAGCCGGCCGGGGCCAGTTCCTCCATGCGGTCGCGGTGGACGGTGAGGGTGGCCATCATGCCGGTGAAGGCCGGCAGCAGGATCTCCAGCTGGTCGATGGAGTCGAAGACCGGCTCCTTGTCCTCCTGGAGGTCGCGGTTGTAGGCGAGGGGCAGCGCCTTCAGGGTGGCGAGCAGACCCGTCAGGTTGCCGATCAGGCGGCCGGACTTGCCACGGGCCAGCTCCGCGATGTCCGGGTTCTTCTTCTGCGGCATGATCGACGAGCCCGTCGAGAACGCGTCGTGCAGGGTCACGAAGGAGAACTCCTTCGTGTTCCAGATGATGACCTCCTCGGCGATCCGGGAAAGGTTGACGCCGATCATGGCGGTGATGAAGGCGAACTCGGCGACGAAGTCACGGGATGCCGTGCCGTCGATGGAGTTGCCCGCCGAGCCGTGTTCGAAGCCGAGGTCCTGGGCCACCGCCTCCGGGTCCAGGCCGAGGGAGGAACCCGCCAGGGCCCCCGAGCCGTACGGCGACACCGCCGTGCGCGCGTCCCACTGCCGGAGCCGTTCCGCGTCCCGGGAGAGGGACTGGACGTGGGCCAGGACGTGGTGAGCGAAGAGGACGGGCTGCGCGTGCTGGAGGTGCGTGCGACCGGGCATCGCCACGTCGGGGTGGGCCTCGGCCAGGCCGATCAGCGCGTCCTGGAGCTCGGCGATCAGGCCGCCGACGATCCGGGCGTGGTCGCGCAGGTACATGCGGAAGAGCGTCGCCACCTGGTCGTTGCGGGAGCGGCCCGCGCGCAGCTTGCCGCCGAGATCGGGGCCGAGCCGCTCCAGCAGGCCGCGCTCCAGGGCGGTGTGCACGTCCTCGTCGGCGATGGTGCCGACGAAGGAGCCGTCGGCTACGTCCGCCTCGAGCCGGTCGAGCCCCGCGATCATCCGGGTCAGCTCGTCCTCGGTGAGCAGACCCGCCTTGTGCAGCACGCGCGCGTGCGCACGCGAACCCGCGATGTCGTACGGCGCGAGCCGCCAGTCGAAGTGGACGGACGCGGACAGCTTGGCCAGGGCCTCGGCGGGACCGTCGGCGAAACGGCCGCCCCAGAGCCGGACGTCACCGCTGTTGCTGCTCACTTGCGTTGCTCCTAGGCCTCATACTGCGATCACTGACATGCATGATTATGCAGAGCTCTGCATGATTCGTCAATCGACTTCGGTCCGGGACCCTGATTCCGGCCATGCCGAGAAGAATTTGAAGATCCTTTGAACACGGGAAACCGCTTACCCGTATCTCTCGCCGAACGCAGGCGCCGCGTTGAACACTCACGACCCACCGACCCCGAGTGAGGCACCCCCATGTCCAGGGCTCTTCCGAAGTACAACAAGCGTCGCGTCACGTTCATCGGCGGCGCCGCCGCGGTGGCGCTGTCCGGCACGGTCATCGCCGGCTTCGCCCTCGCCGGGGAGTCGTCCGGGAGCGGTGCGACGAACGCCCGGACGCTGGCCGGTCCCGGCACCATCACGTGCCCGGACGTCACCGGCCAGCTGCCGGCGGTCCCGGCCTCGGCGCAGGCGGAGGTCGACCGCAACCTGGCGGAACTGAACAAGCAGATCGCGGAGGCCAACAAGCGTCTCGTCGACACCGTCGGCCAGGGCGGCCCCAACTTCGTCCAGAACGCCATCCTCGGCCCGCTGGAGGACAAGCGGACCGCGGCACTGAACCGCATCGAGACCGCCATCGGACGGGCCGCCGCGAAGCCGGAGGGCCTCGAGGCCTTCGCCGCCTGCCAGCTCAACGCCGACGGCGGGGCCGGGGCGGGCGAGGCGGCCGGTGGTGAGGCGGGCGCCGGTGCGGAGGCGGGCGCGGGCGCAGAGGCCGGAGCCGAGGCGGGTGCGGGTGCCGAGGCCGGAGCCGAAGCCGGCGCCGAGGCCGGAGCCGATGCCGAGGAGGGAGCCGGTGCCGGTGCGGGTGCGGGCGCCGAACAGGGCGGCGCGGGTGCGGGCGAGGCGGGGAACGCCGCGGCCGGCACGATCACCTGCCCGGACGTCGCCTCCCAGCTGCCTGCCGTTCCGGCCTCCGCCCAGGCCGAGGTCGACCGCAACCTGGCGCTGCTGGACACGCAGATCGCGGAGGCAAACAAGCGCCTGGTCGACACCGTCGGCCAGGGCGGCCCCAACTTCGTCCAGAACGCCATCCTCGGCCCGCTGGAGGACAAGCGGACCTCCACCGTCAACCGCATCGCCACGGCCATCGGCCGCACGGCCGAGAAGCCGGCCGGCCTGGACTCCCTGGCTGCCTGCACGCTCAACAAGTGAGGTGACAGGCGCTGTGGCCGCCCCGTGTGAGCGCCGGCCGGGGCGGCCACGGACAGGGACCTGCGCGGGATCCGGCAGAGGTGACCGGATCCCGCGCTCACACCGGAACCCGCAATCCCTTAGACAGTCGAAGGACCTGGGCACATAATCATGTGACATGGGAAAGACTTATGAGGGCATAGAGGGCCGGCTCCGCTCGTTCATCGAGGCGCAGCCGGTCTTCTTCACCGCCACCGCTCCGCTGTCCGCCGACGGCACGGTCAACCTCTCCCCCAAGGGCCTCAAGGGCTCCTTCGCCGTGCTCGACGAGCACACGGTCGCCTACCTCGACTTCGCCGGCTCCAACGCCGAGACCATCGCCCACCTGCGGGAGAACGGGCGGATCACCCTGATGTGGTGCGCTTTCCAGGGCCCGCCGAACATCGTCCGCGTGCACGGCCGCGGCGAGCCGGTCTTCCGCGACGACGCCCGTTTCGCGGAACTGCTCGCCCACTTCCCCGACATCGACCCGACGCAGCACGGCCTGCGCGCCGTCATCGTCGTCACCGCCGAACTCGTCCGCGACACCTGCGGCTACGCGGTGCCCTACATGGCGTACGAGGCGGACCGCGATCTGCACGGCAAGCGCTTCGCCCGCGAGGACGACGCCTCGCTCAGCGCCTACTTCACCAAGAAGGAGCACGTCGCGACCAGCCTGGACGGACTCCCCGGGCTGCCGTTGCCGCTGCCGCCCTCTACGGTCTGAGGCATGCGCCCCGGTGCCGTCGCCCTCGCCTTCTCCTCCCTCGTCGTGCTCGGCGCCGGGCCGCCGGCCCCCGCGCCGCTGCCGGCCCGGATGGCGGACACCGGCGGCGGTACCCAGCTCATCACCGCGGTGGCCCCGAAGAAGGCCTCGACGAGAGGCACCGTCACCTGGTGGGACCGCAGGGGCGGGCGGTGGGTGAAGGCAGGATCCGCGCCCGCCCGCTTCGGGGCGAAGGGACTCGTCCGGGGCACCTCCCGCGAACAGGGCACCGACACGACGCCCACGGGCCTGTACGGCCTTCCGTACGCCTTCGGCATCCAGGCGGCGCCGCGCGGGACGGCGTTCACGTACCGCCGGGTGGGCCGGGACTCCTGGTGGTGCCAGGACATCGGCTCCCGTTCCTACAACCGCTGGACCGAGCCCCTCGCGGCCGACTGCCGGGCCGCCGAGTCCGAGCACCTGATCGGCTACGGGGAGCGGTACGCGCACGCCCTCGTCGTCGGCTTCAACTACGAGCGCCCGGTGCGGGGGCGCGGGGCGGGCATCTTCCTGCACGTCAACGGGCGCGGTGCGACAGCCGGTTGCGTGTCCGTGCCGAAGGACGCGATGCGGCGGATCCTGGCCTGGGCCGACCCGGCGAAGCATCCCCACATCGCGGTCGGCACGACCCGCGGGATCACGGCCGTCACCCGGTACTAGGACCGTCCCCGCCCGGAACGCAGGCGTGTTACCTCCGGTCACTCCTGTCCGCACACGACTCGGCACACGACTGAACACTCCCGTGTCCCGGCACGTATGTGTGGGCCAAGGGTCAAGTCCCCACGGAGGAACCGTGACCACCACGCTCGCAGGCGGACGTGCCGCCCGCCGCCAGACGATGCGCCGCATCCGCCCGCGCCGCTCCCCGGCCGTCCCGCTGCTGATCGCCCTGTGGGCGGGCGCGGCGGCCGTACTGTGGCTGTGGTGGGACAACACACCGTCCCTCGCCGACAACACGAGCAAGATCCTGGCCGCGGGCCGGATCACGGGCCTCCTCGCCGGCTACCTCATGGCGCTGGTGGTGCTCCAGATGGCCCGGGTGCCCGCGCTGGAGCGGCGGGTGGGCACCGACCGGGTCGCGCGCTGGCACGCCATGACCGGCCGCTACACGCTCTGTCTGGTGCTGGCCCACGTCTTCCTCACCATGTGGGGCTACGCGCTCCAGGCGGGCAAGGGGCTCGGGGACGTCGTCCAGCAGACGATCGACTCCATCAACCAGCTGCCGGACATGGGCAAGGCCGCCATCGGCACGGGCCTGCTGTTCCTCATCGGGATCCTCTCGATCGGCGGGGTGCGCCGGCTGATCGGGTACGACACCTGGTACCACGTGCACCTGCTCACCTACGCGTCGGTGTACATGACGTTCTGGCACCAGATCACCACCGGCAACGAGTTCGCTGTCGAGCCCGCCGCGAAGACCTTCTGGTACGGGCTGTACGGCGTGGTGACAGCGCTGGTGCTCTGGTACCGGATCCTCACCCCGATCCGGCTGAACCTGCGGCACCGCATGCGGGTCGAGGCGGTCATCGAGGAGACCCCGGGGATCGTGTCCGTGCTGATCGGCGGGCGCAAGCTGCACCGGATGGGCGCGGAGGCCGGGCACTTCTTCCGCTGGCGGTTCAAGGCACCGGGCATGCGCTTCAGCTCCCACCCGTACTCGCTGTCGGCGGCGCCCCGCCCGGACATGCTGCGGATCACGGTCAAGGCGATCGGTGACCACACCTCCCGGCTGCGTGAGCTCGAACCCGGTACCAAGGTGTGGGCCGAGGGTCCGTACGGCGCCATGACCGCACAGCGCCGCAGCCGCGGCAAGGTGCTGCTGGTCGCGGGCGGTGTCGGGATCACGCCGATGCGGGCCCTGTTCGAGACGCTGCCGGGCGCCACCGGTGACATCACCCTTCTCTACCGGGCCAACACCACCCAGGACCTGGCGCTGTGGGGCGAACTCGCCAAGATCGCCGACGAGCGCGGCGCCCGGCTGATGTACGCGGTCAACAGCCCGGAGGGGGAACGCCCGGACATCTCCGCGGAGTCCCTCCAGCGGAAGATCCCGGACATCGACCAGCACGACGTCTTCATGTGCGGGCCGCCCGGCTTCGCGCAGTCGGTGTACGAGGCACTGCGCGGCGCGGGAGTCCCCGCCCGCCGCATCCATCACGAGTCGTTCGAGATGTGAGCGACGGGACATCAACGGCCCTTCAGGAGCTTGAGAACCATGAAGAAGAGTCACCCCGTGCGGCGTGCCGTGCTCGCCGGCGCGGCCACCGTCTCCGGAATCGTGCTGCTGCTGTCCATGAAGCCGGCCTCCGACCCGGGCAGCGCCCAGGCGGCGGGCGGCCAGCTCCCGCCCGCCGCCGCGGGGCAGGCCCCGCAGGGCGGAGTGAACGGCGCGGTCACCGGTGACGCGCAGCAGACGCAGTACGGTCCGGTGCAGGTGCGCCTGACCATGAGCGGCGGCAAGATCACCCAGGCCGAGGCGGTCCAGGCCCCCAAGGGCGGCCGCAGCGACCAGATCACCGCCAACTCGGTGCCCCGCCTCAACCAGGCGGTGGTCGCCGCACAGAGCGCGGACATCGACGCCGTCTCCGGGGCGACGTACACCAGCGCCGGCTACAAGAAGTCCCTCCAGTCCGCACTGGACAAGGCCAAGGCGTCGGCCGGCGCCTCGCAGGGCTCGGGCAACGCCCAGACGCTCACCGGCGATGTGGCGCAGACGCAGTACGGTCCGGTCCAGGTCCGCGTCACCGTCGCCGGCGGAAAGATCACCAAGGCCGAAGCCGTCCAGGCACCCAAGGGCGGCCGCAGCGACCAGATCACCTCCTCCTCCGTCCCCCGCCTCAACCAGGCGGCGGTGGCGACGGGCAACGCGCAGATCGACGCGGTGTCGGGGGCGACCTACACCAGCGCGGGCTACAAGCAGTCCCTCCAGTCCGCACTGGACCAGGCCGGTGGCTGACACCGTGGCCGACTCCGCACAGGCTCCCGCCGCGGTGCGTCATGTGGAGGAGACGATGGGGACCGTCTTCTCCCTCGACGTCCGCGGCGGGGAACCGGCCGCCGTACGCGCGGCGCTGGACGAGGTCGTCGCCGGGCTGCACCGGGTCGACGAGGTGTTCAGCACGTACCGCGAGGACAGCCAGGTCTCCCGGCTCCAGCGCGGTGAACTGACCGTCGGGGAATGCGATCCCGAGGTCGCCGAGGTGCTGGAACTGGCCGCCGAGGCGGAACGGCTGAGCGACGGCTGGTTCAGCACGTCGTACCAGGGCCGTCTCGATCCGACCGGCATCGTCAAGGGCTGGGCGGTGGAGCGGGCGGCGCGGCGGCTGGCGGCGGTGCCCGGGGTGTGCGGGGTGAACGTCAACGGCGGCGGGGACGTGCAGTTGCTGGGATCGCCGGGGGCGCAGCGGCCCTGGCGGGTGGGGGTGTCGGATCCGCTGCGGCCGGGTGGTCTCGCGGCGGTCGTCTCCGCGGCCGGTGTGGACGAACTGTCCGTGGCCACGTCCGGGACCGCCGAGCGGGGGGCGCACATCGTCGACCCGCGTACGGGGCGGACGGCGGTGACCGACCTGGTCGCCGTCACGGTGGTCGGGGCTCGGCTGACGTGGGTGGACTGCTGGGCCACGGCGGCGTTCGCGATGGGGTCGCGGGAGGGGTTGGCGTGGCTGGAGTCGCTGCCGGGGGTCGAGGCTTTACTCATCACGGGCGGTGACGAGGTGCGTTGTACCGGGGGGTTGGCGGCGCGGCTGGGGTGAGTGGGGGTTGGGGGCGGGCGGGTCCGCAACCCGGCGGAGCGGGGTGCCGCTACAGCTCGGCCTTCTTGGGGGCGCGGGGAACTGCGCGAACAGCCACTGTCCACCCGCACACACCCACGGCCGAGCAGCCCTACGGCGCTCAGTGCCCGTTCTGCGCCAAGCTCAGCAAATGGTCGGCCAGCGCCTGCCCTCCATCGGGCTCCCGGCTGATCAGCATCAACGTGTCGTCCCCGGCGATCGTCCCCAGGATGTCGTGCAACTCGGCCTGGTCGATCGCCGAGGCCAGGAACTGCGCCGCCCCCGGAGGGGTTCGCAGGACCACGAGGTTCGCCGAAGCCTCCGCGGAGATCAGCAGCTCCTGCGACAACCGCCGCATCCGCTCCTCCTTCGCCGACCCGCCCAGCGGCGCGCGCGGCGTGCGGAAACCGCCCTCGCTCGGCACCGCGTAGATCAGGTCGCCGTCGGCGTTGCGGATCTTCACCGCGTTCAGCTCGTCCAGGTCCCGGGAGAGCGTCGCCTGCGTGACGCTCAGCCCGTCGTCGGCGAGCAGCTTCGCCAGCTGGCTCTGCGACCGCACCGGCTGCCGGTTGAGGATGTCCACGATCCGGCGGTGGCGTGCGGTGCGGGTCTGCGGCACGGCGGGCCCGTTGGCCCCCGGCTGCTCGTGGTCCTGCGCCTGGCTCATCGTCGTCTCATTCCCCGGATCGTCCGTCCCCGTACGCTGCGTCGAGGACGCCGGGCAGCGCCCGGAGGAACGCGTCCACCTCGGCATCGGCGATGTTCAGCGGCGGCATGAGCCGTACGACATCGGGGGCGGGCGCGTTCACCAGGAGACCGGCGTCCTGAGCCGCCTGCTGCACCTGGGGCGCGAGCGGCTCGGTGAGCACGATACCCAGGAGGAGACCCGCACCCCGGACGAAATCGATCAACCGGTGGCCGAGGCCCTCGATTCCGTCCCGCAGCTTCTCGCTCTGCCGCTTGACGTTCTCCAGCAGCCCCTCGTTCTCGATGGTGTCGAGGACGGCGAGCCCGGCGGCGCAGGCGATGGGGTTGCCGCCGAAGGTCGTGCCGTGGTGGCCGGGCTGGAGCAGCTCGGCGGCGCGTCCGAAGGCGATGGTCGCGCCGAGCGGCAGTCCGCCGCCGAGGCCCTTGGCGAGGGTGACGACGTCGGGCAGCACGCCCTCGTGGGCCTGGTACTCGAACCAGTGGCCGGTGCGGCCGACGCCGGTCTGCACCTCGTCGAGGACGAGCAGCGCCCCGGTCGCGGCGGTGATCGCGCGGGCGGCCTTGAGGTAGCCGGCGGGCGGGACGACGACCCCGTTCTCGCCCTGGACCGGCTCGATGACGACGAGGGCCGTCTCCTCCGTCACGGCGGCGGCCAGCGCCTGCGCGTCGCCGTACGGCACGTGTGTGACGTCGCCGGGCAGTGGCAGGAAGGGTTCCTGCTTGCCGGGCTGGCCGGTGAGCGCGAGGGCGCCCATGGTGCGGCCGTGGAAGCCGCCGTGGGTGGCGACCATGTGGGTCCGGCCGGTGAGCCGGCCGATCTTGAAGGCGCCCTCGTTCGCCTCGGCGCCGGAGTTGCAGAAGTAGACCTTGCCGTCGCGGCCGAAGAGCTGGAGCAGCCGTTCGGCGAGCGCGACCGGCGGCTCGGCGACGAACAGGTTGGAGACGTGGCCGAGGGAGGCGATCTGCCGGCTCACGGCCTCGACGATCGCCGGGTGGGCGTGGCCGAGCGCGTTGACCGCGATGCCGCCGACGAAGTCCAGGTACTGCGTGCCGTCGGCGTCCCACAGCTTCGTGCCCTCGCCGCGGACGAGCGGGAGCCTCGGGGTGCCGTAGTTGTTCATCAGCGCGCCCTGCCACCGCGCGGTCAGTTCCTGATTGCCCACGACGTTGTTCACGGCCTTGTTCACGACTCCCCCTGTTCGCCCGTTCCCCCGGGCTTCTCGTCGGGCACGACCATTGTGCCGATGCCCTCGTCGGTGAAGATCTCCAGCAGGATCGAGTGCTGGACCCGGCCGTCGATGACGCGGGCGGTGGTGACCCCGTTGCGTACGGCGTGCAGGCAGCCCTCCATCTTCGGCACCATGCCGGACGACAGGTCCGGCAGCAGCCGCTCCAGCTCGGTCGCGGTGAGGCGGCTGATCACCTCGTCGCTGTGCGGCCAGTCCTCGTAGAGGCCCTCGACGTCCGTGAGGACCATGAGGGTTTCGGCGTCCAGAGCAGCAGCGAGTGCCGCAGCCGCCGTATCAGCATTGACGTTGTAGACATGTCCGTCGTCCTGGGAGCGTGCGATCGAGGAGACGACCGGGATGCGGCCGTCGGCGAGCAGGGCCTCGATCGCGCCCGTGTCGATCGCGGTGATCTCGCCGACCCGGCCGATGTCGACGAGTTCGCCGTCGATCTCGGGCTGGTGCTTGGTGGCGGAGATGGTGTGGGCGTCCTCACCGGTGAGGCCGACGGCGAGCGGCCCGTGCTGGTTGAGCAGCCCGACCAGCTCGCGCTGCACCTGACCGGCCAGCACCATCCGTACGACGTCCATGGCGTCCTCGGTGGTGACCCTGAGGCCCGCCTTGAACTCGCTGACGATGCCGTGCTGGTCGAGGGCGGCGCTGATCTGCGGGCCGCCGCCGTGCACGACGACCGGCTTGAGGCCGGCGTGGTGCAGGAACACCACGTCCTGGGCGAAGGCGGCCTTCAGGTCCTCGTCGACCATGGCGTTGCCGCCGAACTTGATGACGACGGTCTTGCCGTTGTGCCGGACCAGCCAGGGCAGCGCCTCGATGAGGATCTGGGCCTTGGGGAGCGCGGTGTGCTTCCGCGTCGGACTGCTCATGAGGAGTACGCGCTGTTCTCGTGGACGTAGTCGGCGGTGAGGTCGTTGGTCCAGATGGTGGCGGTCTCGGCGCCGGCGGCGAGGTCGGCGACGATGTGCACCTCGCGGTAGCGCATGTCGACCTTGTCGCGGTCCTCGCCGACACCGCCGTTCTTGCAGACCCAGACGCCGTTGATGGCGACGTTCAGCCGGTCGGGCTCGAAGGCGGCGGAGGTGGTGCCGATGGCGGAGAGCACACGGCCCCAGTTGGGGTCCTCGCCGTGCAGGGCGCACTTGAGGAGGTTGTTGCGGGCGATGGAGCGGCCCACCTCGACGGCGTCGTCCTCGGTCGCGGCGTTGATCACCTCGACCTTGATGTCCTTGCTGGCGCCCTCGGCGTCCCGGATGAGCTGCTGACCGAGGTCGTCGCAGACCTGCCGGACGGCCTCGGCGAACTCCTCGTGGCCGGGGGTGACGCCGGCGGCGCCGGAGGCGAGCAGCAGCACGGTGTCGTTGGTGGACATGCAGCCGTCGGAGTCGACCCGGTCGAAGGTGGTGCGGGTGGCCGCCCGCAGGGCCTTGTCCAGTACGTCGTCGTCCAGGTCGGCGTCGGTGGTGAGGACGACGAGCATGGTGGCGAGGCCGGGGGCGAGCATGCCCGCGCCCTTGGCCATGCCGCCGACGGTCCAGCCGTCCTTGGTCACGACGGACGTCTTGTGGACGGTGTCGGTGGTCTTGATGGCGATGGCGGCCTTCTCGCCGCCGTGCTCGCTCAGCGCCCCCGCGGCCTTCTCGACGCCCGGGAGCAGCTTGTCCATCGGGAGGAGGACGCCGATCAGGCCGGTCGAGCAGACGGCGATCTCGACGGCACCCCGGCCGAGGACCTCGGCGGCCTTCTCGGCCGTCGCGTGGGTGTCCTGGAAGCCCTTGGGCCCCGTGCAGGCGTTGGCGCCGCCGGAGTTGAGGACGACGGCGGACACCTGGCCGCTCTTGATGACCTGCTCGGACCACAGGACCGGCGCGGCCTTCACACGGTTGGAGGTGAAGACGCCGGCGGCGGCGCGACGGGGGCCGTTGTTGACCACGAGGGCCAGGTCGGGGTTGCCGTTCTCCTTGATCCCGGCGGCGATGCCCGCCGCCGTGAATCCCTTTGCTGCCGTCACACTCACGGCGCGACTCCGATCGTCGTCAGTCCCGTGGTCTCGTCGAGTCCCAGGGCGAGGTTCATGCTCTGCACGGCACCGCCGGCGGTGCCCTTGGTGAGGTTGTCGATGGCGCTGATCACGATGATCCGTCCGGCGGCCTCGTCGTACGCGACCTGCACCTGAACGGCGTTCGAACCGTAGACGGACGCCGTGGCGGGCCACTGGCCCTCGGGCAGCAGGTGCAGGAAGGGTTCGTCGGCGCAGGCCTTCTCGTAGACGGCGCGCAGGGACTCGCCCGTGACGCCGTCCTTCGCGGTGGCGCTGCACGTGGCGAGGATCCCGCGGGGCATCGGTGCGAGGGTCGGCGTGAAGGAGACGGAGACCCGCTCCCCCGCCGCCGCGCTGAGGTTCTGGGTGATCTCCGGCGTGTGCCGGTGCCCGCCGCCGACGCCGTACGGGGACATGGACCCCATGACCTCGCTGCCCAGCAGATGGGGCTTGGGCGCCTTGCCCGCGCCGGAGGTGCCGGAGGCGGCGACGATCACGGCCTCGGGCTCGGCGAGGCCCGCGGCGTACGCCGGGAAGAGGGCCAGGGAGACGGCGGTCGGGTAGCAACCGGGCACCGCGACGCGCTTGGACCCCTCCAGCGCGGCGCGGGCACCCGGCAGTTCGGGAAGGCCGTAGGGCCAGGTTCCGGCGTGCGGCGAGCTGTAGAACTTCTCCCAGGCGGCGGCGTCCGTGAGCCGGAAGTCGGCCCCCATGTCGATCACCAGCACGTCCGGTCCGAGCTGCTCGGCCACGGCGGCGGACTGCCCGTGCGGCAGAGCGAGGAAGACGACGTCGTGCCCGGCGAGCACCTCGGCGGTCGTCTCCTGGAGCACCCGGCCGGCCAGCGGCAGCAGATGCGGCTGCAGCGCTCCCAGTCGCTGTCCCGCGTTGGAGTTGCCGGTCAGGGCGCCGATCTCGACCTCGGGGTGCGCCAGGAGCAGACGCAGCAGTTCCCCGCCCGCATATCCACTCGCTCCGGCCACTGCCGCACGTACCGCCATGGAACCTCCTCCTTAGAGAGCATGACTATACGTTTCGCTGCACGTTTATGCAATCTCTGATCATTGGCCACGGCTCACCCATACGAGTGACTTCACTGGCTCTGGCAGGGGGAGCACGACAAGCTCACACTGTTTTTGTGCCGTTGCGGCTCGCCATCGGAGGGAGCAGAGCGTGTTCGTAGCGACGCTGGCGTCGTCCTGGTCCCGACTGGTGACGGTGCCGTCCGCGCCCCTGGACGCCGGCGCCGAGGCCTGGGTGGACCGTCTGAGGACCGCCGACCCCCGCGCGGTGCGTGACGCCGTGGTCGCCGCCGACGACGACCGTGTGGTGAGCGCGGTGATCACCCTGCTGACCAGGGCGCTCTCCGCCACAGCCGAGGAGGACGGCACGGTCCGGCTCGACGGCACCGGGCGGTTGCTGCTACGGATCGTGGCGCACGGACACGGCACCGACTTCCCGGGGGGCGGGCTGGCGCTGGCGCACGCACACTTCCTGATCGGGCTCGACGAGCATCTGACGTCCCCCAGCGAGGCGCGCCGGACCTACGAACTAGCGGCGCTCGCATATCGCAGCGACGGCGCGGAGACCTTGGGTCTGCTGGCCTGGTTCGCCTCGTCCACCGCGAGCCAGGCCGCCCTGTTCGACGCCGACTTCTCCGAAGCCCACGAGCGACTGGAACTGCTGGCGGCCGGCGACATCG
This sequence comes from Streptomyces sp. NPDC006372, assembly GCF_040612515.1. Lineage (NCBI taxonomy): Bacteria > Bacillati > Actinomycetota > Actinomycetes > Kitasatosporales > Streptomycetaceae > Streptomyces > Streptomyces sp. NPDC006372. The sequence goes on from NZ_JBEXQJ010000023.1 coordinate 81,621, forward strand.
ACGCCGCTGCCGCCTTGCGTCGGACACTCCAGCCGTACGAGAGGGTCGTCTCCTGGGCCGCGGAGGTACGGGCCGGGCGCGCCGGGGAGGAGCCCGGTCCGGCGAACGCCGACGAGGAAGGCTCTGCCCTGCTGCACTACTTCGCGCTGTCGGCCCTCGACAACCCCCGGATGGCCGCGCGGATGTCGCGTGCCGCCGACGCCGCCCGACCGGACTCCGTGACGGCGGCGCCGAGTCTGCGGGAACTGACACGCGCCCTGTTCCGGAGGCGGCGGTGGGCCGACGCCGAGGTGTTGCTGTCCGAACTGCTGGCCAGGGACCCCGACAACAGGAAGGACCTGAAGACCCTGGCCACGGTCTACGGCTCGATGGGCCGCTGGCCTGAGGGCAGGGCACTCCTGGTCGGGCTGCTCGGCGACCCACCGGAACGGAACGACGTGCCGGTTCTCGTGGACCTGTGCATGCTGGCGCATCTGAACGGCGACACCGAGGACGCCCTGCGGTGGCGTCAGGCGATCCTGGAGCTGGACCCGGACTCCGACCCGTTCCGAGGACTACCGGGCGTCGTGGAGGAGCCGGACGAGCCCCCACCGCTGCTCGCCGCCTTCAGCGACGGCCGGCTGCACGTCAGCGAGGAGCTCTTCGAACTGCCGCAGGAGGAGATCTCCGCCCATATGACGGCGGCGGTCGTCTCGGGCAGTCCGGACGGCGGCGAACTGCTCGACACGCTGTTCCGCGACGATCCCACACTGGCCGAGCGGGTGCTGGCCCTGCTCGGACTGGTCCGGGTGACTCCCGAACAGGCCGAGGCCATGGAGCGCTTCCGCACCGCCGAGGAACACTTCGCGGCCGGCCGCCTCGACGACGCCCAGTCCGAGTACGAGGCCGCCCTTCAGCTGCAGCCCGACCACGTGCAGGCCATGACGTACCTCGGGGACACGTGGTACCGGCGGGGTGCTTACAACGTCGCTCAGGCCTACTTCGAGGAGTCCCTGGCCATCGAACCGACGCCGGAGGCCTACCGCTTCCTCGGCGACGCGCTGCGGTACGGCGGTCACGGCGCCCGACGGGCACGCCCCTGCTACGAGAACGCGCTGCGGCTCGCGCCGGAATACCGTGGCGCCCGGCAGGCACTCGCCGCTCTGGAGGAACAGGAACCGCCGGAGGGGCCGGAGCCGCCGGACACCGGTGACGTGACCGTCGCTCCGGCTGTCCGGCAGGCGCTGTCCGGAGGATCCACGCCGGCCGGTCCCGGCCCGGCGGACGCCCCCGGCACCGAGGAGCAGCCGGACCCCACCGAGCGACAGGAGTCCGTCTGGCCGTCACCGCCGGCCGAGGTGCCGCCGGGAGGTACCGGCCACGGCGACCGCCTGGTCTCCGTCCTTCTCGACCGGGAAGGCCCTGACAGCTTCGTCGGCGTGGTCGACGACGACGAGCGGTTCGCGCGCTGGATCGAGGCGACCGCTCCCGAGGATCTCGTACGGGCCGGTCTTACGGCCGTGGCCGTCAGCTTTCAGTACCACGTCAAGGATCGCGACCTGCCCCGCTGGAAGCTCTGGGTGAGGCGGGAGGTGGAGCTGGCACAGGCGTTGCCCGCAGACTTCGGCCCTGCCGACAGCCCTGTGGAACTGGGCCGCGACCGTCTCCTGGCGGACGCGCTGATGTCCCTGGCCGATGTGCGGGTGTCGGAGGGGCTGCTCCCTGAGGCACGGGCCATTTACGAGCACTGTCTCGAACTGCTGACCGCGGAGAAGAACGCCCGCGCACGTGCCGGACTGGCAGGCGAGGCACAGTTCGACCGGTTGTTCCACCAGACGAGCGTGCGGGCCCGGGTCCACGACTCGCTGGCCGAGGTCTGTCACCAGTTGGGGGACCACGTCGCCGCACGGAAACACCAGGCGGAAGCGAGGCGGCTGGATGAGTCCCGGCCCACCACCGAGGCGGAGGTCCAGGGATTCATCGCGGCTGCGGACTCGGCCCTCGACAGCGGCCTGACCGACCAGGCCCTGGGCCTGTACCGGCATGCCCTCTACGTTGCCGAGGACGACGATCCGGACCCGTTGGTACCGCGCATGCTGACCACCGCGCTGAACGGTCTGGGGCGGGGGCACCTGCGGCTGGGCACAGCGCGCGCGGCACTCGCCTGCTTCGACCGGGCCCGGCTGCTCAACGAACGGACCGGCAACGCGGATCGTCTCGCGTACGACCACATGCACATCGCCGACGTGTTGCGGCAGCGCCCCGAACTGGCCGACGCGGTGAGCACCTCCGGTGCGGCCGCCGCCCCCGAGGCGCGGGACGCGCGCGGTCACCTGGAACAAGCACTGATCTACGCGAGCGTGCCGGATCCCGGCCATGACGCGTTCGGCTGGACGGCGACGGACGGAGCGCGGTATCGGATCAGCGCGCCGAACCGTGCCTGGCCGGTCCTGTTACGGCTCGGCAGCTTCCTTCAGGAATCGGGGGACGATCCGGCCGCCGTCCGCTTTCTGACCCTCGCCACCCGGCTCGCGGACCTGATGCGGACCGGGCTGGTGGACGACCGTCAGCGGATCGCGGTGCAGAACCAGCGCATCGAGGCCTTCGCCGACCTGACAAGGGTGCTGGTACGTCTGGCGGGCAGCGACGGGCGGGAATCCGGCTTCTACGCCGAGGAGGCCTGGCTGGCCAACGAGTCCATGCGGGCCCGCGCCTTCCTCGACGAGCTGGGCGACGCCGAGCTCTCCCCTCCGCCCGGCGTTCCTGCCGACCTCCTGGAGCGGGAACGGGAACTGCTGATCCGTCGGCGCTGCCTGCGGCAGGCCGAGGAGGGCCAGGACCTCGGTTTCTGGGCGGAGTACCGGGACCTCACCCAGGGGCTCGACGGCGTATGGGAGGAGATACGCAGGACGACACCGGCCGCCGAGGGGTACGTAGAGGTGCGGCAGGCCCGGCCGGCGGATCCGGCGGACCTGACCTCGCTCCTGGACCAGGGTGACCGACGGGCCGTGCTGGCCAGTCTGGTTCGGCTCGATGACGGGCTGCTCGGCGTGATCGCGTTGCGGGGGGACCAGCCGACCCCGGTCGTGGAGACCCGTCCGGTCGACATGGCACGGCTCACGAGGTTCGTCCGGATGAACTTCGGCTCGGCCGGGCGGGTGCGGGAACTGGCGGTGGACGCCGAGGACCTGTTCCAGCACGAGATGGCGCCGGTGGCCGACCTGCTGACGGCGGTCTGCGACCCTGAGGAACTCCTGATCGTCTGCCCCGTGGGCGCCCTGCACCACGTTCCTCTGGGAGCGCTGCGGACGGGAGAGCGGATCCTGCTGGAACGGAACCCTCTCGCCCTGCTGCCGGGCGCCTCCCTCCTGCGGGCCCTGCGCTCCGCGGCCCCTGTGCCGGCCGCGACGCCCGCCGCGGTGTTCGGCGACCCGGTCGGGGACCTGCCGGGCGCACGAGCCGAAGCCGTGTCCGTCGCGGCGAGGTTCGCGACGACGCCCCTGCTCGGCCCGGACGTCTCGACGGCCGCCGTACGGCAGGCCCTGACGACGGCGGACCGGCTGCATGTCGCCGCGCACGCCCGCTTCGACCCCACGGACGCCCTGGCATCCGGACTGGTCCTCTCCGACGGTGTGCTCAGTGCTCGGGAGATCCTCAAGCTGAAGGCACCGTCGCTGTCCCTCGTCACCCTGTCCGCCTGCGAGACCGGCGTGTCCCAGACAGACGCCGCCGAGGAGCTGATCGGTCTCACCCGGGCCCTGCTTTTCGCGGGTGCCGATGCCATGGTGGTCAGCCTCTGGAAGGTTCCCGACCTGGCGACGAAGGACATGATGAGCCAGTTCTACGACGGCCTCCAGAGCGGCGGCAGCAAGGTCGACTCGCTGCGCCGTGCGGTGCTGAACGCCAGGGACACCTACGGACCGGACCGGCTGGACCGATGGTCCGGCTTCCAGCTCATCGGCGACTGGCGCTGACCGGCGGCAGCCCACGGGCAAGCGGGAGGGATCGACGGATGACGGACGACACACTTTTCACACCTCTCACGGAACTCGCCTTCGACGTGGACGAGGAGGAGACCGATCGCGCGGCCACCGAAGTGATCGACGACGCCACGCTGCGCCTGCTCAAGCGTGAGAACCGGGTGGCCATCGCCCGTGCGCCCAGCAGACGCGTGTCCGCTCCCGGCCACGCGGCGGACCGGTGCGGCCACGACGTGCCCCTGATGTTCGCGCTGCACGCCCATCCCGAGTGCACCTTCGCCTGGTCCCGGTTTCTGGTCGACCTCAGCCCGACACCCGACTGCGTCATCGCGGACATGGCCCCGCGCGCGGTCGAGGACCTGCCGGTCGAGGTGGAGACGACGGTCGGCCTCGACCTGTCCTTCTCCGTCGCCGCGTCGGTGGTCGATCTCTCCGGGACTCCGCAGGTCGGGCGGCGACGCACGATCTACCACCCGATGGTCCTCGCCTCGGGCGTCGGCTTCCGCAAGGCGTACTGGGACTTCTATCCCAAGGCGGGCGACTATCTGCACTCCGACAAGGAGCTGCGGCTACTCGTGGACGCCCCGGCCGACACGCCGGTGCACGCCGCCTTCACGGTTCGGGTCAAGGTCCGCTTCCGGGGGCTGCCACGGCTCATCCCGCTCCTCGCGCGGACCAGCACCACCGAGAGGACCGTCCGGCTCGCGTGAGTCACGCCTGACGGACAAGGCGGAAGCGCGGGCCGCCGCCTCCCGGACAGCGGCCCGCGCCCCGGTCCTACGGCTACCTCTGCTTGATCCGCAGGAACGTCACGGAGTTCGCCGGGAAGGTGTAGGTGAACTTCCCGGCCACGCCCCGGAAGGTCGACGTCACCGGTGTCACCGGTGTGTCCGTCTCGGTGTTCACGGCGTCCTCGTCGGCGGCCAGCGTGGTCACGCGAGCCGTGGAGGCGACCTTCGCGCCGCCCAGGTCGACGGCCGTACGGGCCTCGGCGGACTGGGCGTTGACGACCTTGACGATCAGGTCGCCGGTCTTGGCGTCCTCGGTGACGACCTGGCGGAACGGCTCGGCCGGCTTGTCGTCGGAGAAGCTGCCCCACTCCTTGCCGTCGAGGTAGAGAGTGACCTGACGGCCGCGGACCTTGATGTCGATGTCGTAGGCACGGCCCGTCTCGATCGACCCGGCCTTCGTCATCAGCGTGCCCTTGCCGCCGTCCACGGCCTGCTCGATCGCGGACTGGGTGTTGTTCCAGCCGCCCAGGTTCCACCAGTAGTAGTTGCCGGTGTCCTTGACGCCGAAGGCGACGAGGAAGCCCTCCTTGCCGGACTTCTTGGTGGCCTTCACATGCAGGTCGTAGTCCTTCCAGGCCGGGTCGCCCGCCGTGACCATGGTGTTCTCGGCGGCGGTGTCGGTCTGGACGTACTGGCCGTCCTGGATGCTCCAGCTGCCGGCGCCGGTGTGCTTCCACTTCGAGGCGTCACCGGAGAAGTCGTCGCCGAGCAGGGTCGAGCCGTCCGCGGAGGTGACCTTGACGTCGTCGTACGCGGCGCTGGTCGCCCACGTGGACAGGCCGACGGCACCGGTGATCGGGCCGCTGACGTTCGGCGTGGTGGTGGCCTTCGAGGGAACCACGCGGTCGCCGACGTTGTTCATGAAGAGCTTCTGGACCTCGTAGTTGGCGGAGTTCCAGGAGGCCCGGTTGTTGAACCAGACCAGGTCCGGCCGCCACTGGACGTAGTCCTCGTTGGCGAACAGCGGGGCGTACGAGGCGAGCTTGACGACGTCCGCGTTGCGCTCCAGGCCGGTCATGTAGGCGGCTTCGGAGAGGCCGTTCTTCCAGGCGTTGCCCTGGGAGGCGTACTCACCGAGGAAGACCTTGGGGCCGTTCCTGTCGTAGGAGTCGTAGCGGTCGTTGTTCTGCAGGAACCAGTTCGGGCTGTTGTAGTAGTGCTCGTCGACCATGTCGACCTTGGCGTCGCGGTTGAGCTGCCAGGCGGTGTCGAAGGTCGAGCCGGCGTCGTCCGGGCCCGAGTTGGAGATGACGGTGATGTCCGGGTACTTCGTCTCGATGGCGGCCCGGAACTGCTGGAAGCGGGCGAAGAACTCCTTGGGGAGGTTCTCCTCGTTGCCGACCTCGATGTGGGTCAGATGGAAGGGCTTGGGGTGGCCCATCCGTGCGCGGACCTTGCCCCACGTGGAGGTCGCCGGGCCGTTGGCGAACTCTATGAGGTCCAGGGTGTCCTGGATGTGCCGCTTGAGCAGCGCCTCGTTGTCGACGGCCTTGTTCTGGCCGCAGCCGGTCACCAGGGCGGGGACGACGGGCAGCGGCATGGCACCGATGTCCTCGGAGAGGCGGAAGTACTCGTAGTAGCCGAGCCCGTAGCTCTGGTTGTAGCCCCAGAAGTTCGCGTTGGTGGCGCGCTCCTCGACCGGGCCCACGGTGTCCTTCCACTGGTAGCTGCGCTTGCGCTGCCAGCCGCTCGCCTCGCTGTAGTCCTCCATGGAGCCGGTGTTGACCAGGCAGCCACCGGGGAAGCGCACGAAGCCCGGCTTCAGGGCGGCGATCTTCTCCGCGAGGTCCTTGCGCAGGCCGTTCGGCTGGTTCTTGTAGGTGTCGCGCGGGAACAGCGACACCATGTCGAGCGCGGCGGCGTTCGTGGCGGCCACGGCGAGGCGGCCGCGGTTGCTGGTGCGGGTGGCGGTGAAGGTGGCCTTGTACTTGGCCCAGCCGCCCTTCACGGCGACCTGACGGGCGGTCGCCAGCGTGCCTGCCGAGTCCTTCAGCGAGACGGTGAGCGTGCTGCCGCTCTCGGCGCGGGCCCACACGGAGAAGTCGTACCGCTTGCCCTGCTCGACCCGGATGCCGGTGTTGTAGCCGGCGTTCGTGACGGACGAACCGGCGCCCAGGGAGAGGTAGTTGCGGTTGCGCTCGTTGAGCCGGCCGGAGTCGCCGACGACCTGGGCCGTGCCGCCGACCGTCCAGGAGGTCAGGGGCGTGTAGGAGCCGTTGTCGGCGGTGGAGTACTCAAAGGAACGGTTCTGCACGAGCTCGGCGTACAGACCGCCGTCGGCGGCCCGGTTGATGTCCTCGAAGAAGACGCCGTACATCGTGTCGTCGATCTTCGCGCCCTGGGCGGACGACGGGTCGACGGTGATCGCGTAGTCGGTGACGTCCTCGGCGTGCGCGGGGGCCGGTACGAGGGCTGCTGCCGTCAGGAGGGCGGTGGTCGTGAGACCGATTCTCCATCGGGTGCGGGCGGTGCGTGGCATGGATACTCCGCGGCTCTCTGGTAGAGGAGTGTTCGAAATATCAGACGTTGGTCAGCACTTCGAACGGCAAGATAGGGAGGGGGATCAAGCGCGTCAATGGGTCGCGCAGCAACGGCCCGGACGGAGAGCGGGACGGAATGGGCGAGTTCTGGCCAGTGCCGGACGTGCTGGCGTATCTGGCCGGACACTGGCGGGTGACGCGGACGGTGCGGGATCTCGCGAGTGGCGAGGAAGGGCGGTTCTCCGGAGGCACCGACTTCGGCTCACTGCGCGACGGCGGACTGCTGCACCACGAGTCCGGCACCTTCGTCTGGCAGGGCGTCGCCCGGCCCGCCGAGCGGACGTTGCGGTTCCTGCCGTGTCCCGGCGGCACGGCCGAGGTGCGGTTCGCGGACGGGCGGCCCTTCCACGACCTGGACCTGACGTCCGGCCGGCACGTCGCCGACCACCCCTGCGCGGCGGACCTCTACCGCGGCGAGTTCACCGTCCGCGACGCGGACCACTGGCGGACGGTGTGGCGTGTGCGTGGCCCGACCAAGGACCTGGTGCTGCGTACCGACTACGTGCGCGAAGGCTGAGCGGACACCCCGTCGAGGCGCAGGTTCCAGCGCCCCGCGCGGCCCGTCACGGCGGTCGTCGACAGCGGACGGACGTCGATGTTCCAGTACGTCGAGGGCGGCGCTTTCAGCGCGTACACCAGGGCGGCGCGGATCACGGACGGCTCGGCCACCGCCACCAGCCGGCAGCCGTCCTCGACGGGCCTGGTGTCGAGCCAGCCGCCGACGCGGGTGATGAAGTCCACCAGCGACTCCCCGCCGTGCGGCGTGGCACGGGGGTCGGCGAGCCAGCTGTCCACGGCCTCCGGCTCCCGGGCCATCGCCTCGCCCAGGGTCAGCCCCCGCCACCGGCCCATGTCACAGTCGCGCAGCCCGAGTTGCACGAGTGGCGCGTATCCGAGCCCCTCCCCCGTCGCCCGGCTGCGGGGTGTCGGTGAGCAGTACCGCAGCTCGGCGGCGGCGAGCGGCAGCAGCTCGTGGGCGACGCGCTCCACCTCGCCCCAGCCGGCCTGGTCCAGCGGCCGGTCGTCCTCGAAACGTTCGGCGAGCAGCGGGGAGCTGCGCGCGGCGGCGACGAACGTGACCCTCAGTGGCATGCGGGGATGGTGCGTCCCGCAAGTGCGCAGGTCAAGAGGTGTTACCTGGGAGTTACCCAGGGTGTGCCGGCCCTCACTGGCCGAAGACGAGCGCCATCCAGTGCTCGGGGACCTCCAGCCCCGCGAACCCGACCTTCTCGTAGACGCCGTGCGCGTCGTGCGTGGCGAGCAGGATCCGGCGCACCCCGTACCGCCGCAGGTCGTCCCGTACGGCACCCCCGAGCGCGCTTCCGACGCCCTTGCCGCGCACCGAGGGGTCGACGTACACGTCGCACAGCCAGCCGAAGGTCGCCCGGTCCGTGATGACCCGGGCGTAGGCCACCTGCTCTCCCGAAGCGGAGTCGAACACCCCGAAGTTGAGCGACCCCTCGATGGCCCGGTCCTGCTTCTCGCGGGTACGGCCCAGCGCCCAGTACGCGTCGGTGGACAGCCAGTGGTGCACACGCGCGGCGTCGATACGGGCGGGGTCGGTGGAGAGTTCGTAGCCCGCGGGCAGGCTCGGCGTGTCGGTCATGACGGGGATACTCGCAGGCCGCCCGGCCACGGGTCGAACGCTTATCCCAGCACCTCGTCGCAGGCCGTACGCAGCCGCCGCACCCCCTCCGCGATCTCCCCCGCGCCGGCGACGGCGGCGAAGCTCAGCCGGATGTGCGCGGCCGGCGGCTCGGCGCTGAAGTAGGGGCGGCCGGGGGTGATCGCGACGCCGGCCCGCAGGGCGGCCGCCACCAGACCCGACTCGTCCATGCCGTCGGGCAGCCGAGGCCACAGGTGGTAGCCGCCGGACGGGACGTGCGGCAGGGGCAGTTCCGGAAGGTGCAGGGCGAGCGCTCCGGTCATCGCGTCCCGGCGCGCCTTCAACTCCGCGGAGACGGCCCGCAGATGGCGTGGCCAGGCGGCCGAGCCGACGAGTTCGAGGGCGGCCTCCTGAAGGGGCCGGGGCACGAAGAAGGTGTCGACGACCTGGATCGCGCGCAGCCGTTCCAGGACCGGGCCGCGCGCCGCCAGGGCGCTCACCCGGAAGCTCGGCGAGGTCGCCTTGGTCAGCGAGCAGACGTGCACGACGACACCGTCGGGGTCGTCGGCGGCCAGCGGGCGCGGCAGCGGCCCCGCGTCCTCGTGCACGAGCCGCCGCACGAAGTCGTCCTCGACGACGAACGCGCCCGCCTCACGGGCGATGCGCAGTACCTCGTGGCGCCGCTCGGGCGCGAGCACGGCACCGGTGGGGTTCTGGAAGAGCGGCTGGCAGACGAAGGCCGGGGCGCCGCTGGCCCGGAACGCGTCGGCGAGCAGCGCGGGTCTCACACCGTCCGCGTCCACCGGCACGGGCACCGGACGCAGGCCCGCGGCACGGGCGATGGCGAGCATGCCGGGGTAGGTCGGCGACTCGACGAGGACGGGAGCCCCGGGCGGGGCGAGGGCGCGCAGGGCGGTGGTGAGCGCGGACTGGCCGCCCGCGGTGACCAGCACCTCGGCGGCCGTGAAGGACCCGCCGATGCCCCGCGCGAACCACTCGCGCAGTTCCGGCAGGCCCTCCATGGGCGGGCGCCCCCATGCTCCGGGGCGGCGTCCCGCGCGGGACAGGGCGGCCGCCATCGCCCGCTCCGGCTGCAGCGACGGGTGCAGGTAGCCGCCGTTGAACTCGATCACGCCGGGCGGCGGGGCGGCCAGCGAGACCAGCACGCCGGAGGCGTCGACCGAGCGCGGTACGAGGTCGGCGGCACCGTCGGCGCTGAGCGCGACCTCCTGCCAGGAGGTGTCCCCGGCGGGTGCCGGTGCCGTCCGGGTTCGTGCCCGGAAGGCGCCCGCGCCGGGCCGGGTGACCACCAGTCCTTCGGCGGCGAGCCGGGCCAGTGCCCGCGACACGGTCACCGGGCTCACCCGGAACCGCTCGACGAGGGCCCGACTCGACGGGAGCTTTCCACCAGGAGAGTAGCGGTCGAGCTCCCCTCGCAGCTGTTCCACCAGTTCACCGACGCTGCTACGCTCTTGCATGAGAGCACAGAGTAGCGCTACTGCCGCGCCACGGATAGCAGTCGCCACTGCCCCGGACCGTCCCGGCCTCGGCACCCTCCAGGCCGCCCTCGGCGTCGTCGCCTTCTCCCTCACGTTCCCCGCCACCGCCTGGGGACTGGAGGGATTCGGGCCCTGGTCGCTGGTCGCCGTGCGCAGTGTGCTGGCCGCGGTGATCGCGGGCGGCTGTCTGCTCGCCGTGGGGGTCCCCCTGCCGGCCCGCCGCCACTGGCCGGGGCTCGCGGTCGTCGGGGCCGGTGTCGTGCTCGGTTTCCCGCTGCTGACCACCCTGGCGCTGCAGACCTCGACCACCGCGCACGCCGCCGTGGTGGTCGGACTGCTGCCCCTCACCACCGCGGTCTTCTCCGCCCTGCGGGTCGGCACCCGCCCGTCGCGCACCTTCTGGATCGCGGCGCTCGCCGGCGCTGCGGCGGTGCTGGCCTTCACCGTGCAGCAGAGCGGCGGCGCCCTGAGCACGGCCGACCTGTACCTCTTCGCGGCGTTGCTGGTGTGCGCGGCCGGCTACACCGAGGGCGGCCGGCTGGCCCGGGTCATGCCGGGCTGGCAGGTCATCGGCTGGGCGCTGGTGCTGTGCGTGCCGCTGACGGTGCCCGTCGCCGCACTGGCACTGGCGCAGGAGCCCGTGCGGCTCACCGCGCACAGCGTCATCGGGCTGCTGTGGGTCGCGGCGGGCTCGCAGTTCCTCGGTCTCGTCGTCTGGTACCGGGGCATGGCGGCGATCGGCATCCCGAAGGCCAGCCAGTTGCAGCTCGCCCAGCCCCTCCTCACACTGGTGTGGTCGGTGCTGCTGCTGGGCGAGCACCTGACGGTGGCCGCCCCACTGACGGCCGCGGCGGTGCTGGTCTGCATCGCCGTCACCCAGCGGGCGCGCGGCTGAGCGAGGCGGCGCACGGCCCCTGCCGACCCGCGTCCCCCGCCGTAGACTCGTGGCCACGGACCGCTCCGCACCTCGTGACCAGCCCAGGAGGAGGCCCCAGATGCGCGCAACCGTGGGCGACCAGCTTGTCCAGCACGGCAGGGTGGTCGGTCAGCACGACAAGGTCGGCGAGATCGTCGAAGTGCTGGGCCAGGAGGGCAACCCCCCGTACCGCGTCCGCTTCGAGGACGGGCACGAGGGCGTCTGCTCACCGGGGCCCGACACCGAGATCCGGCACCGGGAGACCACCACCGGGCCGTGACTCAGCGCGGCGGCAGCGCCGGCTGCCCGTAGTGGTCGGCGACCACTCGTGCCATGGCCCCGATCCGATCGGCCGCCAGGTCCTTGGCGGCGAAGAAGACGTGCCCGCGCACCTGTGCGTACCGCCCGGCCAGCGTCAGGTGCCGGGACAGCTCGGCCGGATCCTGCCAGGCCGCGGGCTGCGCCGGGTCGCCCGCCTTGTACAGCGCCTCGCCGACGTAGAGCTGCGTCGAGCTGCCGCGCGCGACCTCCGCCCACCACGGCACGAGTTTCGCGTAGTCGGCGGCGGCGAAGCCGATGTTCCAGTACAGCTGCGGGACGATGTAGTCGATCCAGCTCTCGCGCACCCACTTGCGGGTGTCCGCGTGCAGGTCGTCGTACGTCTGCACACCCGCCCGGGTGTCCGAGCCGTGCGACGGATCGGTGGCGGCGTTGCGCCACACGCCGAAGGGGCTGATGCCGAAGCGGACGCCGGGCCGGATCTGCTTGACGCGGTCCGCCGTCTCCCGCACCAGCTTGTCGATGTTGTCCCGCCGCCAGGCGGCCCGGTTCGGGAAGCCGGCGCCGTGCTCGCGGTAGGCCGTGTCGTCGTCGAAGGTCTGGCCCGCCACCGGGTACGGGTAGAAGTAGTCGTCGAAGTGGACGCCGTCCAAGGGGTACTTGGCCACCGCGTCGAGCATGGCGTTCTGCACGAAGGTACGGACTTCGGGCAGTCCCGGGTTGTAGTAGAGCTTCCCGCCGTAGGTGACGACCCAGTCGGGGTTCCTGCGGGCGGGGTGGCCGGCGGCGAGCCGGCCCGGGTCGGCGTGGGTGGCGACCCGGTACGGGTTGAACCAGGCGTGCAGCTTCAGGCCGCGGGCGTGGGCCTGCTCGACGGCCGTGCCCAGCGGGTCCCAGCCGGGGTCCTTGCCCTGAGTTCCGGTGAGGTACTGCGACCACGGCTCGTAAGGGGAGGGCCACAGGGCGTCCGCCGTCGGCCTGACCTGGAAGATCACCGTGTTGAGCCGGTCGTGGACCGCTCTGTCGAGGTGGGTGATCAGCTCGGCGCGCTGCTGCGTAGCGGTCAGCCCCGACCTCGACGGCCAGTCGCGGTTGGCCACGGTGGCCAGCCACACGCCCCGCATGCCCGAGGCGGCCCGGCCGCCCCCCTTGCCGTTTCCCTTACCGTTTTCCTTGGGCGCGGCCGACGCCGGAGGCACCATCGTGAAAGCCGACAGCGCCGCCACCGCGAACGCCCTGCGTGACACTCGTCCCATCCGCATGCCCCAGAAAGCCGCGGATCCGCCCGGTCGCGGATCGCTCCGGAGTCAGCATGCCCGACGCGGACCCGCCCCCCTCGATCGATCATCGATACTTGGGAGTAACGTGCACGAACGGAGCAGGCACCGGAACCCCGGGTCCCTGCCCGGAAGTGGATCAGCAGCGAAAGGGACGATGTGACGGACATCCCAGCGGGAGACATTGCACGCGTCGGAGTCGTGGGCTGCGGTCAGATGGGCGCGGGGATCGCCGAGGTGTGCGCCCGGGCCGGTCTGGACGTCATGGTCGCCGAGACCACCGGCGAGGCCCTGGAGATCGGCCGGACCCGGCTGTTCAGCTCCCTGGCCAAGGCCGCGGAGCGCGGCAAGATCACCGAGGAGGAGCACGAGGCCACCCAGGCCCGGCTGAACTTCACCACGGACCTCGGCGAGTTCGCCGACCGTGACCTCGTGATCGAGGCCGTCGTCGAGAACGAGCAGGTCAAGACGGAGATCTTCCAGGTGCTCGACCAGGTCGTGACCCGGCCCGACGCCATCCTGGCCTCCAACACCTCCTCCATCCCGCTGGTGAAGCTGGCGGTGGCGACCTCCCGCCCCGACCAGGTCATCGGCATCCACTTCTTCAACCCGGCGCCGGTGCAGAACCTCGTCGAGCTGATCCCGGCGCTCACCACGTCCGAGGGCACCCTCAGCCGCGCCCAGCTGTTCACCGAGAAGGTGCTGGGCAAGCACGCGATCCGCGCCCAGGACCGCTCCGGCTTCGTGGTGAACGCGCTGCTGATCCCCTACCTGCTCTCCGCGATCCGCATGTTCGAGACGGGCATCGCCAGCCGCGAGGACATCGACAACGGCATGGAGATGGGCTGCGCCCACCCGATGGGCCCGCTGAAGCTCTCCGACCTCATCGGCCTGGACACGGTCGCCTCGGTCGCCCAGTCGATGTACGAGGAGTACAAGGAGCCCCTGTACGCCGCTCCCCCGCTCCTTCAGCGGATGGTCGACGCGGGCCGGCTGGGCCGCAAGACGGGCTCGGGTTTCTACGCGTACTGAGGCTCCGGGGCACGCGTCGACGCCGCCGTTCCTCCGGCCACGGCCGGACCCGGCGGCGTCCCCGTTCCCGCGCCTGCTCGTTGAAACGGCTCCTCGTCCCGGATACCCCGAAGGCCGATTACGGACGGTCAGATTTCGGCCAACCAGCGGGCCCGGCACCGGAATTGGTGCCGGGCCCGTGGCATTCACACACCGTGTGCGCTCCGGGCTCGCATATGCCCCTCGCACACGCTTACCAGGCGCCCACCAGGCGGGTTGACTCCTCTGCGCACACCAGGGATGTGAAACGACTACGGAAAGGAGCGGACTTGTGACCGCCGATCCCGAGCATCCCGTCGTTCATGGAGAACTCGCAGAGTTACGACGCCGCCTCGATGTGGCGTACGCCCGCGTCGAGGGCGGACTGGCTCTGCTCAGCCATCGCACCGAGGAGACCGCCAAGGAGATCGAGGAGCTCAACACCCGTATCCACACGCTCGAACACGCGCGCTGGCCGCTGCCCGCGGTTGCCGCTCTCACCGCCGTGGGTGCCCTCGTCATGGCGATCTGGCAGGCATTCGGACGCTAGGGCCTGTCCGGCAGACCCCGGGTCACGTCGATTCAGGGCAACGTGTCCTGTCCGAGCCTGAGATGGTGCAGCAGAAGTAACGCGGCCGCCATGTTGGCGGCCGGGACCTCCCCGCGGGCGACCATGTCGGGGACGAGTTTGAGAGGCACCCATTCCCGGCGGTCCGACTCGAAGTCGTCCACGGGGTGCCCGACGTACTCGCCCTCGCCGGCCCAGTACACGTGGTGCCGGGCGTCGGTGAGCCCGTTGGACGGCTCCACGCTCATGAGGTGGTGCAGGGGTCCCGGCCGCCAGCCGGTCTCCTCCTCCAGTTCCCTGGCGGCCGCACGGGCGACGTCCTCACCGTCCTCGACGACGCCCGCCGCGAGTTCCCACCCCCAACTGTCCGTGATGAAACGGTGCCGCCACAGCAGCAGCACCTCGTTGGCCTCGTTGACCACCGTGGCCACGGCAACGGGCCGCAGCCGTATGAGGAAGTGGTCGAGATGCCGGCCGTCCGGCAGTTCGACATCCGCGAGATTGACGCTGAACCAGCGGTTTGAGTACACAGCTTGTTCGTTGTGTTTCGTCCACTGCACGGTTCTGCCACCTTCCGTCGAGTAAGTGGCAATATCGCAGCAGGGACGGACGGACAGCAGGCGCACAGGAAGCGGCTCGGGATCAGGCGGGCGCCGCTGCCCGGATCTACAACGGTACGCGGAGTGCTCCGTCGATGAGTTCGGCGGCCTCGGCCGTGCCCGCGCTCCCGCTGCGCACCAGGTGCTCGCGGACCGCGCGCAGCCGGTCGCGCAGCCGCTGCGACTCCATGCCGCGGGCCTGCTCGGCCATCTGCACCGCGATGGCCACCGCCTTGTCGGCGTTGCCCTGCCGCAGTTCGATGGTGCTGAGCATGGCCAGCCGGTGCACCCGGCCGCGGTCGTGCGCCGGGTTGTCGACGGCGGCGGCGGCGTGCTCCCCGGCGGCCGCGATCTCCCCCAGGCTGAGCAGCGCCTCCGCCACCTGGACGTTGACCAGCCCCGGCTGGACGTATCCGGTCTCGTCGGGCTCGTGACCGCGCCGGATCCGCTCCGCCGCCTGCTCGGCCCGCCGGATGCAGGACAGGGCGCTGGAGCCGTCGCCGAGGTGCGCGTACGCCTTGGCCTGCATCGCGTACAGGTCGGAGGCGAGCGCGGGCGTGATGTGCTTGCCGGCGGCCCGCAGCGCGGCCTCAGCGAAGGCGACGGACTGGCGGTACTCCCGCATGAACAGCGACTGGTTGACGAGCAGCGCGATCACATACGCGCCCAGCCCCCGGTCCCCACTGGCCTTCGCGAGCCGCAGGGCCTGGTGGAAGTAACGCTGGGCGAGGCCGTGCGCGTCGGAGTCGTAGGCACAGATCCCGGCGACGGCCACCAGACCGCCGGTGGCGCGGTGCAGTTGACGCCCCGTCTCGTCGGTGTAGCTGCCGCGCAGCAGCGGAGCGGCCTCGGCGTTGAGGAACCCGACGATCCGGGCCCGTGTCGCGATGCCCCCGGCCTTTCGGTACATCTGCTCGTAGTGCGTCCGGGCGGACCGCAGCATCTCCAGGTCGCCCGCGGTGACCCGGTGTCTGCCGCCGCGCGAGACGTCCACGTCCTCGGGCGGGTTCTCCCACTCCCACACCGGCATGACGGCCGGCGTGCCGGTGAGCGCGGGCGCGCCCAGTATGTGCGGGCGCTGCTGCTGGTCGGAGCGCCACAGAGCGGTGGCCCGCTCGACGAAGCCGGACAGCGAGCCGGTGTGCGGGGCGGCGGGCTCGCCGGGCACCCCGAGTCCGATGTCGTCGAGGGTGACCTGCCGCTGCAGCCGGGCGGCGAGCACCTCGCAGATCAGGTCGGGCACCTGGCCGCGGGGGCGCTGCCCCTTCAGCCATCGGGCGACGGCGGTGTGTTCGTATCGGAGGGACAGGCCGCGTGCCCGTCCCGCCTGGTTGACGTGTGCGGCCAGCCCCGCGTGCGAGATCCCGGCCTCGTCCAGGATCGCGTCGAGCAGAGTGTTGGGCTGCATGTGGGCCCCCCGGTGGCTCGGTGCGGCCAGATTAGTGGTTCCGTCTTCACACGGGGTGTGAACGGAGTGCCCGAATCCGCGCTGTGCGCGCACTGTCGCTCAGAGTCGTCGGCCGGTTGACTGAAAGGCCTCGAAAGAGGCCGGCCGGGCCGCCGGCTCCCCCTCGTACAGTGCGGCGGCCCGCACCCGCCGTCCGCCCAGCTGCCTGCCCGACACTCCGTGGCGGGGCGGACGGCATCGCCGGCCGGGCCGGGCCTGTCATCGCCGTGGTGCCAGAGGTGCATTGCCGACTGCGGGTCCGTCGTGGCTGGTCGCGCAGTTCCCCGCGCCCCTGAGGGACGTGCGTCGGTCGTTCGTGAGGACCAGCAGGGCGATGTCGTCCGGCGGTGTGCCCCGGGTGTGGTGCAGAAGAGCGGTGGAAATCCTGCCGATGACACTCTGCGAGGAGAGGGGCCCGTCCCCTGCGACGCTCTTCAGCACGGCCGGCAGCGGAAAGAACCGGCCACGGGCGTCGCGCGCGTCCTGCGCACCGTCCGTGTGAAGGAAGAGCGCGTCGCCGTGCTCCAGGTACCCCAGGTCTACGGTGGGCAGTTCGGCCGGCAGGGGGAACAGGCCGAGGGGTGGGTGCGGGTCCGCCGGCGCGAGTTGGTGCACGCTCGACTCGCCCAACCGATAGGGCCACGGATGCCCGCAGTTGAGGGCGAGCAGCTCGCCGTCGGGCCGGATCTCCACAAGCAGCAGGGTGACGAACTCCTCGGCGGCGCTCGCGGGATGCTCCTGTCGCAGATGCCGGGCCAGGGCACGGTCCAGCCGGCGCAGCACCCCGCCGAGATCCTCCTCGTCGTGCGCGGCCTCACGGAAACACCCGAGCACGGCTGCGACCGTCCCGAACGCCCCGATCCCGTGCCCGCGTACGTCGCCCATCACGGCCCGCACACCGTGCTCGGTGGCCACGACCTCGTACAGGTCCCCACCCATCGCCGCGCCGCGCTCGGCCGACACCTGCGCCGCCGCCACATCCAGCCCGTCGATCCGCGAGGGCAACGGCCGCAGCAGCGCGTTCTGCGCGGCACCCGCCACCCTGCGCAACTGCCGCAGCTCGCGCATCAGCGACTGCCGCACATGGAGGATCAGCCCGGTTCCGACGACGAAGAACACGGCACTCGAGACGATCCGCGCCACGAGGTCGGTCTCCTGGGCGAGCGGACAGGTCAGCTTGTACGTGACGGCCGCCGCGCCCCACACCACGGGCAGACCCAGACTACGCACCCGACCCCTGATGCGGATCATGCCGATGGCCCCCCAATAGGCCCTTACAGCACAGACGGACCGGCCCCGAGAGGCCGGTCCGATTCTGTCCACAGCACACCCTGAACGGGAGGCTCGCTCACCATTACCACTCAAATGAGTGAGCGAGGCCGACTGTCAGGGCGCGGGGAACTGCGCGACACGCCACGACGAACCCGCAGCCGACACCGTCGCGCAGCCCCCACGACGCTAACTCCGCAACTCGGCGCCCACGCGCTCTCCCGCAAGGGCGACCGCCGCATCCCGAGCCGCGGAAGCCTCATCCACGGTCAGCGTCCGGTCAGAGGCCCGGAACCGCAGCGCGTACGCCAGCGACTTCCGGCCCTCGCCCAACTGCTCGACGTTCTCGTAGACATCGAACAGCCGGATCGACTCCAGCAGTTCCCCGGCCCCGTCACGCAGGGCCGCCTCGACCTCCACCGCCGGAACGCCCGCGTCGACGACCAGGGCGACATCCTGCGTGGCCACGGGGAACGTGGAGATGCGCGGCGCCCGCACGGTCGCGTCGCCGGCCGACTCCACCGCGTCCAGGTCGATCTCCATCGCGCAGGTACGCGCCGGCAGGCCCAGGGCCTTCACGACCCGCGGGTGCAGCTCACCGGCATGGCCCACGACGCGCTCGGCACCGTCGACGGTGATCGCCAGCTCGGCGCACCGCCCCGGGTGCCACGGCCCGTACTGCCCGCCCCGGATGACCAGTTCCGCACCGGCCTCACGGGCCACCGCCCGGGCCGCCTCCACCGCGTCGGCCCAGTCGGCCGGACGGCCCTTGCCCCACCAGCCGGCCTGCTCGCGCGCGCCGGCGAGGACGACCGCGGCGTGCCGCGGCTGCTCGGGCAGCGCCGCGTTCAGCTCGGCGAGTTCCTCGTCGGTCGGGCGGCGGTCGACGGGGAGCACGGCGGCGATCCGCTGCTCCTCGCGCGGCCGGAAGACCAGGCCGGTCTCGAACAGCGCGAGGTCGTGCGAGCCCCGGCCGTCGTTGCGCCTCAGGGCACCCAGCAGACCAGGCAGCAGCGAGGTGCGCAGCGCCGGTTCCTCGTCGCTCAGCGGGTTGCTGAGCTTGACGACACGACGGACCGGGTCGTCCACCTCGAGGCCGAGCTGGTCGAAGACCTGCTCACCGATGAACGGGTAGTTCAGCGCCTCGACGTACCCCGCACCGGCCAGGGCGCGGCCGACGCGGCGGTGCAGCCGCTGCCGGTCCGTCAGGCCGAGGCCGGCCGGCGGCTTGGGCAGCGTGGAGGGCAGGTTCTCGTAGCCCTCCAGGCGGATGATTTCTTCGGCGAGGTCGTTCGGGTCGGTGAGGTCGGGCCGCCAGGACGGGACGGTGACGATCAGCTCGTCCTGCCCGTAGACGTCGCAGCCGATCTCCTGGAGCCGCCGGACGACGGTCTCGCGGCCGTAGGCGACGCCCGCGACCTTGTCCGGGTGGTCCGCCGGGATGGTGATGGTGCGCGGCGCGGACGGCGCGATGACCTCGGTGACGCCGGCCTCGGCGGTGCCGCCCGCGAGCAGCACCAGCAGGTCGACGGTGCGCTGCGCGGCGGCAGCGGCGGCCTGCGGGTCGACGCCGCGCTCGAAGCGCCGGGACGCCTCGGAGGACAGCTTGTGGCGGCGGGCCGTGCGCGCGATGGAGAGCGCGTCGAAGTGCGCGGCCTCGATGACGACGTCGGCCGTGGCGTTCTCGGTGTCGTCGTGGTCGGCGATCTCGGTGTTGGCGCCGCCCATGACGCCGGCGAGGCCGATCGGGCCGCGGTCGTCGGTGATCACCAGGTCCTCGGCGTCCAGCGTGCGCTCCACGCCGTCGAGGGTGGTGAGCTTCTCGCCCTGCTCGGCCCGGCGCACGCCGATCGTGCCCTGGACCAGGCCGCGGTCGTAGGCGTGCAGGGGCTGGCCGAGCTCCATCATCACGTAGTTGGTGACGTCGACGGCGAGCGAGATCGGGCGCATGCCGACCTTCTGCAGGCGTCGCTGGAGCCAGATCGGGGAGCGGGCCTCGGCGCTCAGGCCGGTCACGGTGCGGGCGGTGAAGCGGTCGCAGCCGGTGGGGTCCGAGATCTGCACCGAGTAGCCGTAGGCGTTCGGTGCGGGCACGTCGATCAGCGCCGGGTCGCGCAGCGGCAGGCCGTAGGCGGTGGCGGTCTCGCGGGCGACGCCGCGCATCGACAGGCAGTAGCCGCGGTCGGGCGTGACGGCGATGTCGAGGACCTCGTCGACCAGCTCCAGCAGCTCGACGGCGTCCTTGCCGATCTCGGTCTCCGGGGGCAGCACGATGATGCCCTTGGTGCCGTCGTCGCCCATGTTCAGCTCGTCGCTGGAGCAGATCATGCCGCGGGACATCCGGCCGTAGGTCTTGCGCTCGGCGATCTGGAAGTCGCCGGGCAGGACGGCGCCGGGCAGGGCCACGACGACCTTGTCGCCGACGGCGAAGTTGCGGGCGCCGCAGATGATCTCCTGCGGCTCGCCCGTGCCGTTGGCCTGGCCGACGTCGACGGTGCAGAAGCGGATCGGCTTCTTGAAGTCGGTCAGCTCCTCGATCGTCGCCACCTGGCCCACGACCAGGGGGCCCTTGAGGTCGGCGCCGAGGTGCTCGACGGTCTCGACCTCGAGCCCGGCCGAGACGAGCTTCTCCTGGACGTCGCGGCCGGATTCCGTCGCCGGCAGGTCGACGTACTCCCGCAGCCAAGAAAGCGGGACCCGCATCAGATCTCCATCCCGAACGGCCGGGTGAACCGGACGTCACCCTCGACCATGTCTCGCATGTCCTCGACGTTGTGGCGGAACATCAGCATCCGCTCGATACCGAACCCGAAGGCGAACCCGCTGTACTTCTCGGGGTCGACGCCGCAGGCCGTGAGCACCCGCGGGTTGACCATGCCGCAGCCGCCGAGCTCGATCCAGCCCTCGGACGAGCAGGTGCGGCAGGGACGGTCGGGGTTGCCGACGGACTCGCCCTTGCAGACGTAGCAGAGCATGTCCATCTCGGCGCTCGGCTCGGTGAAGGGGAAGTAGTGAGGCCGCAGCCTGGTCTTCATGTCCGCGCCGAACAGGGCCTGGACCATGTGGTCGAGGGTGCCCTTGAGGTCGGCCATCGTCAGGCCCTCGTCCACCGCGAGCAGCTCGATCTGGTGGAAGACGGGCGTGTGCGTGGCGTCCAGCTCGTCGGTGCGGAACACCCGGCCGGGGCAGACGATGTAGACCGGCAGCTCACGGTCGAGCAGCGCACGGGCCTGCACCGGGGAGGTGTGGGTGCGCAGGACGACGCCGGAGCCGGACTCGTCGGTGCCCTCGGGGCCCTGGACGAAGAAGGTGTCCTGCATCTGCCGGGCCGGGTGGTCGGGCAGGAAGTTCAGGGCGTCGAAGTTGAACCACTCCGCCTCGGCCTCCGGCCCTTCGGCGATCTCGTAGCCCATGGCCACGAAGACGTCCGCGACCCGCTCCATCATCGTGGTCAGCGGGTGCCGGGCGCCGGCCGGTACGCGGTCGTGGGGCAGCGTGACGTCCACGGCCTCCTCGACCAGTACGCGGGCGTCGCGCTCGGCCTCGAGTTCGGTCTGGCGGGCGGCGAGTCCCTTGTTCACGGCGCCGCGGGCCTGGCCGACGCGCTTGCCCGCGTCCGCCTTGGCGTGCGGCGGCAGGGCGCCGATCTCGCGGTTGGCGAGGGCCAGCGGGGAGGCGGGGCCGGTGTGGGCGACCTTGGCCTCGTGGAGCGCGTCGAGGGAGTCCGCGGCGGCGAAGGCGGCGAGCGCCTCGTCCCGCATGCGCTCGATCTCTTCCGGTTTCAGTGCCTCGACCTCGACAGGGTCGTACGACTTATTGGGTGCCGACATCTCTTCCCGTGCTTCCGATTGGCTGGCTGATGGTCCCCGTCACCCACTCCGCGACTCTCGCGAGGGCCGTGTGAAGGACACAGAGGTGCCAATGGCCGAGTCTAACGGGGTGGAGATGGACGAATGCGCCCGCGGGCGGCTCAGGCGAGATAGGCCGGAGCGCTCACGGGCAACGTAAATCGGAACTCGGCGCCGGCGCCGGGGGCGCGGCCGACCTCGATGGTGCCGCCGTGGGCCTCCACGATGCCTTTCACGATGTAGAGCCCGAGGCCCGTGCCGCCGCGTTTGCTGCCCCGCCAGAAGCGGGTGAAGACGCGGTTCATGGACTCCTCCGGGATGCCGGGCCCCTCGTCGCTCACCGTGACCGACGTGGCTGCGTTCTCGGCGTGCTCGCCGTCGCGGGGGGACGCCGTGGCCGTGACGTCGATCGTGACAGTTCCCTCGCCGTGCCGCACGGCATTTTCCAGGAGGTTGCTGAGCACCTGGTCGATCTTGTCGGGGTCGGCCCACAGGTCGGGCAGCGGCTGCTGGACGCGCAGCAGGAACCGGTCGGCGGGCTGCCCGGCGGCGACGTAGGCCTGGATGTGCCGTCCGACGGCGGCGCCGATGTCGACGGGCTGGCGCCGCACCTCCAGCCGGCCGGAGTCGATCCGTGAGATGTCGAGCAGTTCGGCGATGAGCCGGGTGACGCGGTCGGCGTCGGCGTCGACGGTCTCCAGCATCAGCCGTTTCTGGTCGTCGGTGAAGCGTTCCCACTTGGCGAGCAGCGTGGCGGTGAAGCCCTTGACCGAGGTGAGCGGGGAGCGCAGTTCGTGGGCGACGGTGGCGATCAGCTCGGCGTGGCTGCGCTCGGTGCGGCGCCGGGCCTCGGTGTCGCGCAGGGTGACGACGAGGCGGCGGACGGGCCCGGTGGGCCGGGTGCGGACGTAGCGCGCGGAGACCAGCACCTCACGACCGCCCGGCAGCAGCAGGTTGCGCTCGGGCTGCCCGACGCGGATGGCGAGGCCGCCGTACGGGTCGGTCAGCTGCCACCAGCGGCGCCCTTCCAGATCCTCTAACGGCAGGGCCTTCTCCAGCCGCTGCCCGAGGGCGTCCCGGGCGCGGACGGCGGTGATGCGCTCGGCGGCGGCGTTGAAACAGATGACACGGCCCTGTTCGTCGGCGACGACGAGCCCGTCGGGCAACTGGTCGGGGTCGATGCCGAGGTCGGCGAGATCACCGGGCGGCCGGGACGCGGCGGGCGGGCTCCCGGCGTCCTGGGCCCCCGGGCCGCTGCTCGTGCCGACACTCATCCCCGTACCCCACCTCTCAGGCTCCGCAGAGGGTCCCTGAGCTGGTCACCTTACTAGTTCCCGGTGACGGAGCGGCACCCTCCGGGGGCGCGCTGTGCACGCGCCGACGCATAGAGACATACGGCGGCGGCGGTGGCGAGGTTCAGGCTCTCGGCCTTCCCGTGGATCGGGACGCGTACGACGGCGTCGGTGAGGGCGCGGGTCTCCTCGGGCAGGCCCCAGGCCTCGTTGCCGAAGACCCAGGCGGTGGGACCGCCCATGGTGCCCTTGTCGAGCTCGTCGTCGAGGTCGCGGTCGCCCGCCCCGTCGGCGGCGAGGACGCGGACGCCGGCGGCCCGCAGCCCCTCGACCGCCTGCTCCACGGGCACGCCGACGGCGACGGGCAGGTGGAACAGGGAGCCGACGGAGGCCCGGACGGCCTTGGGGTTGTACACGTCGACGGAGGCGTCGGTCAGCACCACGGCCTCGGCGCCGGCCGCGTCGGCGCAGCGCAGCACGGTCCCGGCGTTGCCGGGGTCACGCACGTTCGCGAGCAGCGCGACGAGCCGGGGACGAGCCGCGAGGACCTCCTCGAACGGCGTGTCCAGGAACCGGCAGACCCCGACCAGTCCCTGGGGCGTGACGGTGGTGGAGATGTCGGCGACGATCTGCTCGGAGGCGATGTGCACCCGGGCACCGGCGTCCCGGGCGGCCCCCACGATGTCGGCGTACCGCTCGGCCGCCTCCAGCGTGGCGAACAGTTCCACGAGCGTGGCCGATCCCCCGGCCCGGTGCTCCGCGGCTTCCCGCACCGCCTGCGGTCCCTCGGCGAGGAACAACCGCTCCTTCCCCCGGAAGTTCCGCTTGGCCAGCCGCCGCGCGGCCAGGACGCGGGAGGAGCGGGGGGAGATGAGCTCGGGGGTGGGCATGCCATTCACCTTGTCACTAACTCGGACACAGCAGGACCCGCAGGCCGATCGGCCTGCGGGTCCTTCCGTCACGTCGGCTCAGTACCGGCGCGGCGTCACGCAGCCTTCGGCGCGTTGACGTCGCTCGGCAGCGCCTTCTGGGCGACCTCGACGAGCGCGGCGAAGGCGCCGGCGTCGTTGACGGCCAGCTCAGCCAGGATCTTGCGGTCGACCTCGATGTTCGCGGCCTTCAGACCCTGGATGAAGCGGTTGTAGGTCATGCCGTTGGCGCGGGCAGCGGCGTTGATGCGCTGGATCCACAGCTGGCGGAAGTCACCCTTGCGCTTCTTGCGGTCGTTGTAGTTGTAGACCAGCGAGTGGGTGACCTGCTCCTTGGCCTTGCGGTACAGGCGCGAACGCTGACCGCGGTAGCCGGAGGCCTGCTCGAGGATCGCCCGGCGCTTCTTGTGGGCGTTGACTGCCCGCTTGACGCGTGCCACTTCTTAACTCCTTGTAGCGGGGCCGCGGTGGTACTCACACGGCCCGAAATCGATTGGGTCCCGGTCCTGACGTGCGGCGCTCACGCGCCGGGCGTCACTTGCCGAGAAGCTTCTTGATCTTCTTGGCGTCGCCCGGGGCCATCTCGGCGTTGCCGGTGAGGCGACGCGTCACACGGGACGACTTGTGCTCGAGCAGGTGGCGCTTGCCGGCGCGCTCACGGAGCACCTTGCCGGAGCCGGTGACCTTGAAGCGCTTGCTGGACCCGCTGTGCGACTTGTTCTTCGGCATAGCGCCGTACTCTCCTCGTCGGTGGCGCTCCGGTGCCCGGTCGTGAAACCGGGCACGGTGGAGCGTCGTCTTGTTTCGGTTGCTTCCTGGGACTCGCGTCCCCAGGGGTCACGCCTCGGCGGGCTCCTCGGCCGGCGCCTCGACGTCAGCGTCGGCTTCCGCGGCGTTCTGCGAGCGGCCGGGGTTGGCCTTCGCCTCCGCCTTGCGGGCCTCCTGCGCCTGGCGAGCCTCGGCCATCGCCTCGGTCTTCTTCTTGTGCGGACCGAGAACCATGATCATGTTCCGGCCGTCCTGCTTCGGGTTCGACTCCACGAAACCGAGGTCCTGGACGTCCTCCGCGAGACGCTGCAGCAGTCGGTAGCCCAACTCGGGCCGGGACTGCTCGCGACCACGGAACATGATCGTGATCTTGACCTTGTCGCCCTGCTTGAGGAACCGGACGACGTGACCCTTCTTGGTGTCATAGTCGTGCGGGTCGATCTTCGGCCGGAGCTTCATCTCCTTGATGACCGTGTGCGCCTGGTTCTTGCGCGCCTCACGGGCCTTCATGGCCGACTCGTACTTGAACTTCCCGTAGTCCATGAGCTTGCACACGGGCGGACGGGCGTTCGCCGCGACCTCGACCAGGTCCAGGTCGTACTCCTGCGCAAGCTCCAGTGCCTTGGCCAGCGGGACGATGCCCACCTGCTCGCCACTGGGACCGACAAGTCGCACCTCGGGAACGCGAATCCGGTCGTTGATGCGGGGCTCGGCGCTGATGGATCCTCCTCGGTAGCACCACGCGACGGTCTGGCGGACGGCCGCGTAACGTCTCTATTCGTTAGACCTAACCGCGCCGAAGCAGAAAAAATGCCCCGGACGATCCCAGGCGGGGCTCCTCGAACTACCGGAGCACCGCCGCGGGGTGCCGCGGGGCGCGCTTTCGGACGGATCACCGCCGCTGGGACGGGACCGTCTGACCGGTGACCCGACGCCCTGAGGGCGGTCAGGTGGGAGTTCGAAAGCCTCCACTTGTGGGTCGGGCTCGCGGGCCGCTAGGCATACGGGTCCGACCGGTCGTTACACGAGATTACCAGCAAAGGCCAGGAACGGCTAATTCAGACGCCTCGGGGGCCGGTACGGCGCGCGCCCCCGCTGCGCCTATCGTGTGGGGCATGAGTGAGACCCCTCCTGAGTCCCCCGACTTCGACGCCATGGCCCGTGACATCGCCGAGGTCCCGGCGGTCGAGGTGATCGTGACGGTCGCCGTCAACCTGATGAGCGCCGCCGCCGTGAAGCTCGGTCTGACCGAGGAGGGCGACAAGCACAAGGACCTCGACGAGGCCCGCAAGCTGGTGCACGCGCTCGCCGGCCTGCTGGACGCGACCGCGACGGAGATCAGCTCGTTCCACGCGGCGCCGCTGCGCGACGGCCTGAAGTCGCTCCAGCTGGCGTTCCGCGAGGCCTCGCTCGTCCCGGACGAGCCGGGCAAGGGGCCGGGCGAGAAGTACACCGGCCCCGTCTACGGCTAGTTCCCGCCCCTAGTTCCCGCCGCGGCGGGTTTCCGCGTCAGCGTTCGTACAAGGGCTCGCCCGGTGGCGTCGCCCCGGCCGGCAGCAGTGCCAGGTCGAGGCCGCGCACCAGGCGGGCCCTCAGTGTCTCGTCGGCGGCGAGCCGCCGGGCGACGGCCTGCGCGGCCTCGGCGGGGGCCGCGGACGGGTCCAGTACCAGGGCGAGGGTGCCGTCGGCCTGTCCCGGCCCGAGGTGGGCACGCAGGACGGCGGGCTCGGCGGCCACGGCGGCGCGTACGGCCTCGGCGACGGCCGGGTCGGCGAGCGGGTCGGTGCTCGAACGGCCCTCCGCGAGGGCGAGCAGTGCGGGCCCGGTCAGTTCGAAGGGCACGGGCCCGGCCAGATCGAGCACGACCGTGTCCGCCTTCTCGTGCGCCGCCGCCTGGAGCGCCTGGTGCAGCGGTACGGCGACGGGGCGGGCCGCCGGGTCCCAGCGGGCGAGGGAGTCGGTGGAGGTGAAGGCCGGGAGGGCGGTGCGGTCTCCGGCCTTCAGGGTCGGTACGGCCATGTCGCTGGTCTTCTCGCGGCGCAGTCCCCGCTCGTCCTCCTCGATCTCGCCGAGCACGGCCACGACGGGGACCAGCAGCCGGGCGCCCTTGAGGGCCTCCAGGACCGGCCCCACGGCGCCGCGGTCCTCGGACCAGGCGGCGAGTGCCGCGGTCAGCCGGGGGTCGGCGGAGCCGTCGTCGTCGGAGAAGCCGGGGTCGGGGATGTTCTTGTTCGCCACGGTCGTCGACCCTATCGGCCGGGTACCGGCGGGTCGGCAGCGGTTCCGGTGGACCGCTGCCTAGTAGTCGTCGCGGCTCGTGCGGCGGCCGCGCCAGAGGACCACGGCCGCGACCAGCAGGACGCCGCCCGCGCCGCCCGCGAGGGGGGCGGCCCAGTCGGCGGTGTCGTCGCCGGACGCGGCCGCGTCCGGCCCGCCGCCGAAGTACTTCTCGTCGAACGCCGCCGAGTGCAGGGCCTCCGGCCTGATCCGGTCGGCGGCCTTGATGGCGGCGGCCGGGTCGACGAAGCCGAAGCCCCGGGAGTCGTCGCGGCCGCCGGCGGGGGCGTTGCGGGCGGTGTCCTCGAGAAGCTTCTTGACCTGGGCCGGGGTCAGATCGGGGTGGGCCGCCTTGACCAGGGCGGCGGCGCCGGAGACGAAGGCGGCGGCGGCGCTGGTGCCCCAGCCCTCGTAGTACTTCTGGTCGGGATCGGCGATGACGACGTCGTCTCCCGGGGCGCTCACGGTGGCGTACCAGCGGCGGGTGGAGAAGGTGGCGCGGGTTCCGGAGCGGTCGACGGCGGTGGCGGCGATGACGCCCGGGTAGGCGGCCGGGTAGGAGATGTGGTCGCCCTTCTCGCCGCCGTTGCCGGCGGAGGCGACGACGACCACGCCCTTCTTCAGGGCGTACTGGATGGCCTGGTCCTCGGTGGGTTCGGGGTGCGCGGAGGCCGAGTCGTCGCCGAGGGAGAGGTTGATGACGTCGGCTCCGTGGTCGGTGGCCCAGCGGATGCCGTCGGCGAGGGCGTTGCCACGGGTGCTGCGGGCCTTGGCGCGGGCGGAGTCGCCGTCCTCCAGGATCACGCGGACGGGGAGGATCTTCGCTTCGGGGGCGATGCCGATGACGCCGTCGGCGTTGCCCGGACCGTGTCCGTGGCCGGCGATGATGCCGGCCATGGCGGTGCCGTGCCGGGCCCAGGCGCGGTCGCCGCGTTCGGCCCCGAAGCCGACCAGGTCCTTGCCGGTGAGGACGTTGCCGATCAGGTCGGGGTGGTCGGCCTCGACGCCGGTGTCCAGGACGGCGACGGTGACGCCGTCGCCCTTCGTGGTCTGCCAGGCCTCCTGGGTGTGCATGGCCTCCAGGGCCCACTGCTGGGCGCGGATGCCGTCGGCGTGGGCGGTGGTGGCCGGGAGGACGACGAGGCCGGCGGCGAGCAGCAGGCTCAGCGCCGCGGACCGGCCGGTCCCGGCGGCTTTCCCGGACGGCTTCCTGCGGGCTTTCCCAGCCGGCTTCCTGGTGGCTTT
Source organism: Streptomyces sp. NPDC006372 (assembly GCF_040612515.1). NCBI lineage: Bacteria > Bacillati > Actinomycetota > Actinomycetes > Kitasatosporales > Streptomycetaceae > Streptomyces > Streptomyces sp. NPDC006372. The sequence continues at coordinate 109,780 of NZ_JBEXQJ010000023.1, forward strand.
CACGACGGCTGCTCCGAGGCCGAGCGGACGTTCTTGCGCAGGCCGCGTTCGACCCGGTCGGCGAGGCCCTGTGCCTCGTTTCCGAGGCCGGCCTGGGCCGGGGCGGTGGTGGCCCCGGACTGCATGGCGTCCTCGGCGGGCTGCGGGTCGTCGACACTGCGGCCGTCGGCCCAGCCGGAGACGGCGTAGACGACGACCGGGGCCTCGGTCAGCACGGAGACGGTCCAGGAGGCGCGCTGCTCTGCCCCGAAGCGGGCGGCGGGCGTGTCTTTGGCGGCGTACGGCAGGGGCATCAGGTCGCTGCGGCGGTCCAGGCGCTCCTTGCGGAAACGGTTCGCGAGGGAGGTCATGCCCGGGGCGTCGGCCGTGGTGAAGAGCAGGCCGACGGTGGTGACGTAGCTCTGGGTGGCGTCGGTGTAGGTGGCGCGCAGGAGCCGCTCGCAGCCGACCGGGGCCAGGGCCTTGCGCAGCAGGGGGTCGAAGGCGCCCTTGCAGCCGCTGTCCGGGGCGACGGCGATACGGGTCCAGGTGCGGTCGGCTCCGCCGGGGCCGGCGCCCTGTCCCTCCACGGTGGGCGGGAAGAGCTGGTCGACCGGGACGTTGTGCCACAGGCTCCCGGCCACGGCGAAGGTGCTGCGCGTGCCCTCCTCGCCGGAGTCCCCGACGAGCCAGCTCCCGGTGACCGCGCCCGAGATGAGTCCCAGTCCGAGCACGAGGCAGACGGCGGCCGCGGCGGCCTGCGAGGCGCCGCGCCGCCCGAGCGGCCGGGGCTGTCCGTCGCCGTCGTACCCCTCGGGCGCTCCGAACGACACGACGGGCCGCGACAGGGGGGCGCTCCAGGAGAGGGACGGGTCAGGGGGCACGGGGGTGGGCGAGGGCGACGTGTGCCGGTGGGTGGGCGTGGCGGGGGCGGGACGCCCGGTGGGCGCGGACGGCATGCGCATCCCGCGCCCGGTGGTGGCTCGGGTGTCGCCACCGGGTCCGACGCCGGCGCGCACGCCCGTGCCCGGCTGCGTTTCGTATGAGGGGGGCGCCGAGGCACCGGATCGCGTGGCACCGGCACGGTCTGCCGAGGCGGTGGCGGAGCCCGGAGCACCGGAGCGGCCGAGGGCGTCGCGCGTCTCGGTCGTCGGCCCGGCGGCCCGCTCGGCGGGGGCGGGGTCGGCGGGAACGGGGCGCAGGCGTGTGGTCGTCTCCGACGCGTCCTGCGACGGCGCGCCGGTACGGCGTGGTGGGCCGAGGCGGCCGGCCGGCCGGTTCGCCGTCTCCGACGAGGTCCCGCGCGGAGCGTCCGGGCCGTCCGACCGTCCGGAGGGCCGCGGGGGCACGTCAGGCGCCGTGGACCGCCCCTCGGCCCCGGGCCGGGTCACGCCGCCGACGCTGGGCGGCGCGTCCGGGAATCGCGCGGAGGCGCGGGGCGGGGGCGGGGTCCTGGGCTCGGTGCGCCGGGGTGCCGTGGGGGTGCCGGACTCGGTGCGCTCGGGGCTGGTGGGCCCGGCGGCGGGGCCGATGCCCGGGAACCGGGCGGTCCGGCTCGCGCCGCCGACGGAGCCGGAGGACGCCGGACCGGCCGTGCGGGAGTGCCGGTCCGCCCCACTGACCGAACCGGAGGTGTCCGGACCGGCCGTGCGAGGGTGCCTGCCCGGCGTGCCGGTCGAACCGGAGAACCCACGACCCGCCGTGCGGGCCTGCCCGTCCGAGCCGGAGGACGCCGGAGCCGCCGTGCGGGCCTGTCCGTTCGGGGTGGTGGCCGGGCCGGAGGTGTCCTCGGCCGGTGTCGAGGCACCGGCGCCGGAGCGGGCGCGGTCGTCCGTGGTCGGGGTCGCATTGTCCGCGTGGGGTTCGGAAGGCCCGCGTGGGGTGTCCGGCCGGTCCGCCGCGGTGTCTTCCGGTGCGGTCGGTGGGTGTGAGGGGCGTGGCGGGGCGCTGGGGCGAGGGGGGAAAGAGGCACGCTGTGCTTCCGTGCTCATGCACCCCCCGTTTCCTCGTGCCCGGGCCGCCTCGTGCTGTGCGGGCCGGTGTCGTGCTGCCCGAGGCCCGGCACGCAGTCGTCCCGGGCACACATACCCGTACGGACGGAGTGTCATCCCGGAGCGGACTCCGTCCGGTGTCGTTCCGCCGTACGTGCGCGTCACTCTACGGCGTGTTCCTGCGCGAACGGGAACCAGTCCACGACGCCGGGGCATCTGCCCGGAACGTCCCCCTACCCTGCGGTAATCCTGTCTGGCAGGCTGCGTCCATGACTGCGCGCGCCGCCGACCGGGCCCGTTACGACCGGGCCACAGCCCATCTCGACGCCCCTCTCGCGATCGTGGACCTGGACGCCTTTGACGCCAACGCCGCCGATCTGGTCCGTCGCGCCGGAGGCAAACCCGTCCGGGTCGCCAGCAAGTCCGTGCGGTGCCGGGCGCTGCTCGAACGCGTCCTGGCCCGCGACGGGTTCGCCGGGATCATGTCGTTCACCCTCGCCGAGTCGCTGTGGCTGGCCCGGTCGGGGTTCGACGACGTGCTGCTCGCCTACCCGTCCGCCGACCGCGCCGCGTTCGCGGAACTGGCCGGTGATCCCAAGCTCGCCGCCGCCGTCACCGTGATGGTCGACGACGTCGCCCAGCTGGATCTGATCGACGCGTCTCGGGGCGGCGGGCGTGAAGTCGTGCGCGTGTGCCTGGAGTTGGATACGTCCCTCAGGCTCCTCGGCGGGCGGGTGCGGATCGGCGCCCGGCGTTCACCGCTGCACTCCCCCGCCCAGGTCGCCGACGTGGCCCGGGCGGTGGCCCGGCGGCCGGGCTTCGAGGTCGTGGGGATCATGGCGTACGAGGGTCATGTCGCCGGTGTCGGGGACGCGGTGGCGGGCCGGCCGCTGCGGTCCCGTGCCGTTCGGCTGATGCAGGCCGCGGCCAAGCGTGAACTGGCCGAGCGGCGCGCGGAGGTGGTGCGTGCCGTGCGGGCCGTCGTGCCGGGGCTGGAATTCGTCAACGGCGGTGGCACGGGCTCGGTGCAGCACACGGCGGCCGAGGACGCGGTGACCGAGATCGCCGCCGGGTCGGGGCTGTACCTGCCGCGGCTGTTCGACAACTACACCTCGTTCAGCGGCCGTCCGGCGGCCCTGTTCGCCCAGCCCGTCGTAAGGCGGCCGGGGGTGGGGGTGGTGACCGTGCTCGGTGGCGGGTATCCCGCGTCCGGGGCGGCCGGGGCCGACCGGTCGCCCGTGCCGTATCTGCCGGAGGGGCTGCGCTACGACCCTCAGGAGGGGGCCGGTGAGGTGCAGACGCCGCTGCTCGGCTCGCCCGCCGACGACCTGCTGGTCGGCGACAAGGTGTGGTTCCGGCACGCGAAGGCCGGTGAACTGTGCGAGCGGTTCGACCGGCTGCATCTGATCGAGGGCGACGCGGTGACGGCGACCGTGCCGACGTACCGCGGCGAGGGTCACACGTTCCTGTAGCCGGAAGGCGGCACCCGTCGGCCCGATCAGTCCGACGGGCCGATGCTGCTGCCCACCCCGCCACCGGTGTCCGCGTCGCCGACCGGCCGGATGCCCTTGGTGATGCGGTCCATGTCGGCGAGCGGCGGCCCGCCCTCGCCCGCCTCGAAGACGTAGCGGACGAGGACCGGCGACTCGGTGCCGACGCTGGAGGGGAAGACCAGCGACTGCACGTAGCCGCCCGGTCCCTTCGCTGTCCGCACCCGCCAGCGCACGAAGTACCCGGCCCGGCCGGCCACCGCCACCTGCCCCGACCCGACGACCTCGTGGGACTCCATGCCCCCGTAGGGCTTGCGGCCGATCCTGTCGCGGTCGAAGGCCTCGTCGGCCGCGTCGGAGATGTCCTCCTTGGCGAGGGCCTCGGGGGACGTCTCGTCGTTCGCGGTCACCGTGCGGGAGATGACCAGGCCGTGGCGGCACACGCTGCCCTCGCCGGGGCAGTCGTACGTGCCGTCCGTCGTCATGACGACGTCGTCCTGGGCGACGTGCTGCGGCCGGACCCAGCCGTCGAGCAGCCGGAAGGTGACGCCGTTGAGCTGGTCCTCGACCACGGCCGGGTCGTCGGCGGACGGCTCGGAGGCGGAAGCCCCGGGAGGCGGTCCGGAAGCCGTCTCGGGCGGCGCGACCGTGGCCGAGGTCGCGGACGTGGGGCCGGTATTGGTCTGCGCGCCGTCGTCGTCCTCGCCGCCGAGGACGACGGCACCGGTGACGACCGCCGCGACGAGGACGGCCCCGGCGGTGGTGAGGGCGACGGCCCTCGCCCGCCCGGTGCCGCCGCCGGGGAGCGGGGGCACTGGGCCGGTGGGTGAGCCGGGTGCGCGGCGGTGCTCGGTCCAGGCGGTGCCGTCCCACCAGCGTTCCAGGTGCGGGCCGTGCGGATCGGGATACCAGCCGGGCGGCGGCGTCATGCTCATCCCGGCACTGTAGAGCGAGATCCGGGCCGCCAGGACACCGCCTACAAGGGTGTGACGTAAGCCCCCGCGATCCCGCCGTCGACCAGGAAGTCGGTGGCGTTCACGAAGGAGGAGTCGTCGCTGGCGAGGAAGGCCACCGCGGCGGCGATCTCCTCGGCCTCGGCGAACCGGCCCACCGGGATGTGCACCAGGCGGCGGGCGGCGCGCTCCGGGTCCTTGGCGAACAGCTCCTGGAGGAGGGGGGTGTTGACCGGGCCGGGGCACAGGGCGTTGACCCGGATGCCGTCGCGGGCGAACTGCACGCCCAGTTCGCGGGACATGGCGAGGACGCCGCCCTTGGAGGCGGTGTACGAGATCTGGGAGGTCGCGGCGCCCATCCGGGCCACGAAGGAGGCCGTGTTGATGATGGAGCCCCGGCCCTGCCGGCGCATGTACGGGATGGCGGCCTTGCAGCACAGGTAGACGGAGGTGAGGTTGACCTCCTGGACGCGCTTCCAGGCCTCCAGGCCGGTCTCCAGGATGGAGTCGTCGTCGGGCGGGGAGATGCCGGCGTTGTTGAAGGCGATGTCGACGCTGCCGTAAGTGTCGTGGGCGGCCTTGAAGAGCGCCTCGACCTCCTCGGCGTCGGTGACGTCGACCTTCACGAACATGCCGTCGACCTCCTCGGCGACCGCCTTGCCGCGGGCCTCGTCGACGTCGCCGCAGACGACGTGGGCGCCCTCGGAGGCGAGGCGGCGTGCGGTGGCGAGGCCGATGCCGCTGCCGGCTCCCGTGATGACGGCCGTACGGCCGACGAGGCGACGGCACACAATTGCTTCGGTCACTGTGCGGGGCCCTCCGTGCTGATGAAGACGTTCTTGGTTTCGGTGAAGGCGGCCAGGGCGTCGGGGCCGAGCTCGCGGCCGACGCCCGACTGCTTGTAGCCGCCGAACGGGGTCCAGTAGCGGACGCTGGCGTGGGAGTTGACGGACAGGTTGCCGGCGCGGACGGCCTGGGAGACGCGCAGGGCACGGCCGATGTCGCGGGTCCAGATGGAGCCGGAGAGGCCGTAGGGGGTGTCATTGGCCAGGCGGATCGCGTCCGCCTCGTCGGTGAACGGCAGCAGGACGGCGACCGGGCCGAAGATCTCCTCACAGGCGGCCGCCGCGTCGGGCCGCTCGCCGGTGAGCACGGTCGGCGGGAACCAGAAGCCGGGTCCCTGGGGGGCGCTGCCGCGCAGGGCCGGGGCGTCGTCGGGGACGAAACCCCGTACCCGGTCCAGCTGCTGCCGGGAGATCAGCGGACCCATCTGTGTCTTCTCGTCGGCCGGGTCGCCCACCACCACGTCGGCCAGCGTCTTCGCGAGCAGCTCGCGGACCTCGTCGTACACCTGCTCCTGGACCAGGATGCGGGTGCGGGCGCAGCAGTCCTGGCCGGAGTTGTCGAGGAAGGAGAAGGGGTCGACGGCCGTCTTCAGGTCGGCGTCGGCGAAGACGACGTTGGGGCTCTTGCCGCCGAGTTCGAGGGTGACGGGCTTGACCTGTTCGGCGCCGAGGGCCGCCACGCGGGTCCCGGTGCGGGTGGAGCCGGTGAAGACGATCTTGGCGACTCCGGGGTGGCGCACCAGGGCGTCGCCCGTGATGTCGCCGCGTCCTGGCAGGACCTGGAAGAGGTGTTCCGGGAGCCCGGCCTCCAGGGCGAGTTCGGCGAGGCGCAGCGCGGTGAGCGGGGTGGTCTCGGCGGGCTTGAGGAGGACGGCGTTGCCGGCCGCGAGGGCGGGTGCGGTGCCCCAGGCGGCGATCGGCATGGGGAAGTTCCAGGGCGCGATGACGCCGACCACGCCGAGCGGTTCGAGGATCGTGACGTTCAGGCCGCCGGGCACCGGGATCTGCCGACCGGTGAGCCGCTCCACTCCCCCGGCCGCGTAGTCCAGCAGGTCACGGACGTTGCCGGCCTCCCAGCGGGCGTTGCCGATGAGGTGGCCGGCCTCCCGGACCTCCAGGCGGGCCAGCTCTTCCAGGTGCTCGTCGACGGTGGCCGCGAAGCGGCGCAACAGCCGGGCGCGGTCCGCGGGGGCCAGGGCGGCCCAGGTCCGCTGTGCCCTGGCGGCCCAGGTGACGGCCGTGTCGACGTCCGCCGGGCTCGCCCCGGCGACGGCGGCGACGACCTCCTCGGTCGCGGGGTTCAGTACTTCCAGAAGGTGCTCGGAAGACAAGAGGGACCTCACATGCGTTCGAAGGAGCGGCGCAGCTCCCAGTCGGTCACCGCGGCGTCGAAGGCGTCCAGTTCGACGCGCGCCATGTTGCGGTAGTGCGCGACGACCTCGTCGCCGAAGGCGGCCTTGGCGATGGGACTGTTCTCCCAGAGCTCGGCGGCCTCGCGCAGGGTGGTGGGGACGTGGGCGAAGTCGGCGGTGTAGGCGTTGCCGGGGCAGGGGTCGGGAAGTTCCAGCCGCTGCTCGATGCCGTGGAGGCCTGCCGCGACCAGTCCGGCCACGGCGAGGTAGGGGTTGACGTCGCCGCCGGGGAGCCGGTTCTCGAAGCGCAGGGAGCGGCCGTGGCCGACCACCCGCAGCGCGCAGGTGCGGTTGTCGTGTCCCCAGGCGACGGCGGTCGGGGCGAAGGAGCCGGGCTGGAACCGCTTGTAGGAGTTGATGTGGGGGGCGTAGAGCAGGGAGAAGTCGCGCAGGGCGGCCAGTTGCCCGGCGAGGAAGTGCCGCATGACGTCGGACATGCCGCCTTCGCCGGCCCCCGCCATGGCGTTGTTGCCGTCCGCGTCGGCGAGGGAGAGGTGGATGTGGCAGGAGTTGCCCTCCCGCTCGTTGTACTTGGCCATGAAGGTGATCGACATGCCCTCCTGGGCGGCGATCTCCTTGGCGCCGGTCTTGTACACGGAGTGCTGGTCGCAGGTGACCAGGGCCTCGTCGTAGCGGAAGGCGATCTCGTGCTGGCCGGGGTTGCACTCGCCCTTGGCGGACTCGACCGTGAGGCCGGCGCCGGCCATCTCGTTGCGGATGCGGCGCAGCAGGGGCTCGATGCGGCCGGTGCCGAGGACCGAGTAGTCGATGTTGTACTGGTTGGCCGGGGTCAGGCCTCTGTAGCCGGCGTCCCAGGCCTGTTCGTAGGTGTCCTTGAAGACGATGAACTCCAGCTCGGTGCCGACCTGGGCGGTGTAGCCGAGGCCGGCGAGGCGCTCCAGCTGGCGGCGCAGTATCTGGCGGGGGGCGGCGGCGACCGGGGAGCCGTCGTTCCAGGCGAGGTCGGCGTGGAGCATGGCCGTGCCCTCGTTCCAGGGGACGCGGCGCAAGGTGGCCAGGTCGGGGTGCATGGCGAAGTCGCCGTAGCCGCGGTCCCAGGAGGACATCTCGTAGCCGTCGACGGTGTTCATCTCGGTGTCGACGGCGAGCAGGTAGTTGCAGCCCTCGGTGCCGTGCTGGAGGACCTCGTCGAGGAAGAAGCGCGCGGCGAACCGCTTGCCCTGGAGCCGCCCCTGCATGTCGGGGAAGGCCAGGACGACAGTGTCGATCTCACCGCCCGCGACGAGGGCGTGCAGCTCCTCGACGCTCAGCGGGGGTGTGCGGTCTGCCACGGGAAGGCCTCCTAGGCTCCTTGGATCCGCTGCCTTGGATCCGCCGGGAGCCATAAGGTATTGCGGAGAACCATTGCTTGGGAAGGGGGTACGGCCACATGCCGGAGGAAGCGGGCGGTGAGGTGCGCGACGGGCTGACACCGGTGCTGCGGCAGGTGCGCGCGGGCAACGGCTTCGAGGAGGCGCTGGAGCAAATCCTCCAGGTCGTCCGGCTGGGCCTGGTGCCGGGGGGCGAGCGACTGCCGGCCGAGCGGGAGCTGGCGGAGCGGCTGGGGATCAGCCGGGTGACGCTGCGCGAGGTGCTGAAGGTGCTCCAGGACCAGGGGCTGGTCGAGTCGCGGCGCGGCCGGTACGGCGGGACGTTCGTGCTGCCGCGCACGGACGCCGGCGGCGAGGACGAGCTGCGGCGCCGGATCGCCGAGGTCGACATAGAGGACGTGCTGCGGTTCCGGGAGGTGCTGGAGGTGGGCGCGGCGGGGCTGTGCGCCGCGCACGGCCTCTCCGGCGAGCAGGCGGAACGGTTGCGGGAGGCGCTGGCGCGTACGCACGACGCACCGCTGAGCGACTACCGTCGGCGGGACACGCTGCTCCACCTCACGCTGGCGGAGCTGTGCGGCTCGCCGACCCTGACCGCGCAGTACGCGGCGGTCCGGGCCACGGTGAACGACCTGCTCGACTGCATCCCGCTGCTGGTGCGCAACCTGGAGCACTCGCAGCGGCAGCACACCGCGCTGGTGGAGGCGGTGCTGGAGGGCGACGCCGACCAGGCGCGGGAGATCATGCGCGAGCACTGCGGGGGCACGGCGGCGCTGCTGCGGGGCTTCCTCGGCTGAACCGGGGCGGTGGGGCGAGGATTTGCAGGGGATTGACGCCGGGGTATTGCCATCGCACGCCCGCACCGCAAAGGTATGGGTCCGTTCCATTGAGCCGGCGCCGGCTCGGCCCAGTGTCCGCCCACCCGTGGGGAGTCGTGCCCATGTCCCTGGAATCCACCAGTACGCCCGCCGGAGAGCCGGACGACTATCTGGAGCGCAGAGCGCTCCGCCGCGGCAGCGCCGGCTGGGTGCTGCTGACCGGTCTCGGTGTCGCCTACGTCGTCTCGGGCGACTACTCGGGCTGGAACTTCGGCCTCGCCGAGGGCGGTTTCGGGGGCCTCGCGATCGCGATGGTGCTCATGGGCGCGATGTACGCGTGCATGGTCTTCGCCCTCGCCGAGCTGTCCTCGATCCTGCCGACGGCGGGCGGCGGCTACGGCTTCGCCCGCCGGGCGCTCGGGCCCTGGGGCGGTTTCCTGACCGGTACGGCGATCCTCATCGAGTACGTCCTCGCGCCCGCCGCGATCGTCATCTTCATCGGCGACTACGTCGAGTCGCTGGGCCTGTTCGGCCTGGAGTCCGGCTGGCCGATGTACCTGGTCTGTTTCGCGATCTTCCTCGGCATCCACCTGTGGGGCGTGGGCGAGGCGCTGCGGTTCAGCTTCGTCGTCACCGGCATCGCGGTGGCGGCCCTGATCGTGTTCGCGCTGGCGGCACTGCCCGACTTCTCGTTCGGGTCGCTGGACGACATCCCGGTCGACTCCTCGGCCGCCGGGTCGAGCTCCTGGCTGCCGTTCGGCCTGCTCGGCATCTGGGCGGCCTTCCCCTTCGGCATGTGGTTCTTCCTGGGCGTCGAGGGGGTGCCGCTGGCCGCCGAGGAGACCAAGGAGCCGGCCCGTACGCTGCCGAAGGCGATCCGCTGGTCGATGGGCATCCTGGTGGTGCTGGCGGTGGTCACGTTCTTCGCGGCGGCCGGCACACGCGGTTCCGCGGCGATCCAGGAGGCGGGCAACCCGCTGGTCGAGGCGCTCCAGCCGGGCGGCAAGGCGACGACACTGAGCCGGGTCGTGAACTACGCGGGCCTGGCCGGCCTGGTGGCCTCGTTCTTCTCACTGATCTACGCGGGCTCCCGCCAGCTGTTCGCCCTCTCCCGGGCGGGCTACCTGCCCCGCTTCCTGTCCCTCACCAGCCGCCGCAAGGCGCCGTACCTGGGTCTGCTGGTACCCGGCACGATCGGCTTCCTGCTGGCCGCGCTGTCGGGCAACGGTGCCCGGATGCTCAACATCGCGGTCTTCGGCGCGACCATCTCCTACGCGCTGATGTCCCTCTCGCACATCGTGCTGCGCCGCCGCGAGCCGGAGCTGCCGCGGCCGTACCGTACGCCGGGCGGGGTGCTGACCTCCTCGGTCGCCCTGGTGCTGGCCTGCGCGGCGCTGGTGGCCACGTTCCTGGTGGACGTGACGGCGGCGGTCATCGCCCTCGCGGTGTACGCCGTGGCCGTCGCGTACTTCGGCCTGTACAGCCGTAAGCGGCTGGTCGCGAAGGCACCGGAGGAGGAGTTCGCGGCACTGGCGGCGGCCGAGGCAGAGTTGGCACGGGACTGATGTCCACCGAGGCGTCGAACTGTGAGGGAGTTTCCGTGACCAGGCCGTTGATCGGTGTCAGCACCTATCTGGAGTCCGGTGCGCGCTGGGGTGTGTGGGAGCTGGAGGCGGCCCTGCTGCCGGCCGGTTACCCGCGGCTGGTGCAGCGGGCGGGCGGTCTCGCCGCGATGCTTCCGCCCGACGACCCGGAGCAGGCCGCGGCGGCCGTGGCCCGGCTGGACGGGCTGGTCATCGCGGGCGGTCCGGACGTGGAGCCGGCCCGCTACGGTGCGGAGCGCGAGCCGCGGACCGGGCCTCCGGCACGGGAGCGGGACGCGTGGGAGCTGGCGCTGATCGACGCGGCGCTGGCGTCGGGTGTGCCGTTGCTGGGCATCTGCCGGGGCATGCAGCTGCTGAACGTCGCCCTGGGCGGGACGCTGGTGCAGCACCTCGACGGACATGCGGAGGTGGTGGGCGTCTTCGGCGAGCACGCCGTCAAGCCGGTGCCGGGGAGCTTGTACGCCGGTGTCGTGCCGGAGGAGACGTCCGTGCCGTCGTACCACCACCAGGCCGTGGACCGCCTGGGTGAGGGGCTCGTCGCGTCGGCGTACGCGGTGGACGGGACGGTGGAGGCGGTGGAGCTGCCGTCCGGTGCGGGGTGGGTGCTGGGGGTGCAGTGGCATCCGGAGATGGGGCAGGACGTGCGGGTGATGCGGGCGCTGGTGGAGGCGGCAGCCGTCAGCCCGTCCGGCGTCTGAGGACGAGGCCGTTCGGGCCGAAGGGGGGCCCGGGGGCGCAGCCCCCAGCGGGGGCGAAGAACTATCCCCGGGTCAGCGACAGCAGATCCCGGGCCGGACCAGTGGGTCGATGCCCCGTAGGCCATACCGCCCTCAGGTCCCGCGCGAGAGCGACCCCCTCCACCGGCACCCGCACGAGCCGCCGCATAGCCAGCTCCTCCCCCACCGCCAGTTCACTCAGCACCGCCGGCCCCGCCCCGCTCACCGCCGCCGCCTTGACCGCCGTCGTGGACGACAACTCGATCAGCGGCCGGGCCAGTCCGCCCAGCGCCGCGTCGAGGACCTGCCGCGTGCCCGAGCCCTTCTCACGGAGGATCAGCGGCGTCGCGGCCAGCTCCGAGGCCTCCAGCGCGCGCCGCCGACGGGACCAGGCGTGGCCCGGAGCGGTGACGACTATCAGCCGGTCGTGGGCGATGACCACCGAGTCCAGCCCGGTCGGCACCGTCAGCCCCTCCACGAACCCCAGATCCGCCTCGTCCGACAGCAGCCGCTCCGCGACCACCGTCGAGTTGCCGGCGTGCAGCGACACCGCCGTGTCGGGCCGCTGCGCGCGCAGCGCGAGCAGCCAGCCCGGCAGCAGATACTCGGCGATCGTCATGCTGGCCGCCACCCGCAACCGGGAGTCACGCCGGTCGCGCAGCGCCTGCGCCCCCACGTCGAACGCCTCCGCCGCCTCGACGATCCGCCGCGCCCAGTCCGTCACCAGCGCCCCGGCGTCCGTGAGCCTGGACCCGCGCGGCGAGCGGTCCACCAGTGCCACGCCGAGTTGCCGCTCCATCGACCGGACCCGGCTGCTGGCGGCGGGCTGGGTGATGCCGAGTTCCCGCGCCGCCCCGCCCAGACTGCCGAGCCGCGCCACCGCCAGCAGCAGTTCCAGGGCGCCCAGATCGGGCACCCGGTGCGCCAGGGACCCGGCGGAGGACGGACCGGCCTGCTCATCGGTGTTGCTCATAAACCCAGCTTATGTCGCCATAGAACCGTACTCGCTGGTGGCCGGGCTCCCCGGGCCCGACCGTTGGTCCATGGTCACCGCAGCCCGGCCGCTCCCGCGCGCCCTCTCCGTCCGTCACCTGGGCCCCAACTGGTACGCCACCGTCATGGGCACCGCCGTCGTCGCCACCGCCGGTGCCGGCCTCCCGCCGCAGGTCCCCGGGCTGCGCGGCGTGCTCGTCGGTGTCTGGGCCGTCTCACTCGTCGTGCTCCTGGTCCTGCTCGGCGCCCGGGCCGCGCACTGGCTGCGCCACCGCGACCGGGCCCGCGCGCACCTCCTCGACCCGGCGACGGCCCCGTTCTACGGCTGTCTCGCGATGGCCCTGCCGGCCGTGGGCGGCGGCGCGCTCACCGTGGGCCGGGACTGGACCGGCGCCGGGGCGGCGGTGGCGCTCGGCGCCGTGCTGTTCGGCGCGGGCGCGGTCATCGGGCCGGCGGTGGCCGTCGCCGTGCCGTATCTGATGGCCGTACGGCACCGGGTGGAGCCGGGACAGGTCACGCCGGTGTGGCTGCTGCCGCTGGTCGCGCCCATGGTGCCGGCCGCCGTCGGACCACGGCTGGTGCCCCGGCTGCCTCCCGGTCAGCCCCGGGAGACACTGCTTCTCCTCTGCTTCGCGCTGTTCGGGCTCAGCCTGCTCGCGACCCTGGCCCTGCTGCCGCTGGTCCTCGGCCGACTGCTCACCGGCGAGCCTCTGCCGCTCGCCCTCACCCCGACGCTGTTCCTGGTGCTGGGGCCGCTCGGCCAGTCCACCACCGCCGTCGGCGCGTTCGCGGACGTCGCCCCCGGGGTCGTGCCGGAACCGTACGCCGAGGGTTTCGGTGTCCTCGCCGTGCTGTACGGCGTGCCCGTGATGGGGTTCGCGCTGCTGTGGTCCTGCTTCGCCACCGCCCTGTTGCTGCGCGCCCGGCGGCACGGGATGCGGTTCTCGATGACCTGGTGGTCGTTCACCTTCCCGGTCGGTACGTGTGTCACCGGCGCCGAGGCGCTGGCCCGGCACACGGGACTCGTGGCCTACGCGGGGCCCGCGGTCGTGCTGTACGGGGTGCTGGTCGCCGCATGGGGCACGGCGGCCGTGGGCACGGTACGCGGGCTGCTCAGGGGCGAGCTGCTCGCAGCGCCCGGCACAGCACCCGCGGTGCCTCGGCCAGCGACGGCCCGTACCACGTCAGGTGCCGTCCGCTGACGAGCGCGCAGGGCAGGCCCGGGAAGGCCTCGGGACCGTCGTCCGCGGTGAAGCGGTAGGGCTCGTCGGGGAGGATCACCACGTCCGGCTCGCCGGCGCGGAGGTCGTCGAGCGGGACACGGGGGTAGCGGTCGGGGTGCGTCCTGTGGAGGTGGTCGACGCCGAGGCGGGCGAGGACGTCGCCCGCGAAGGTGTCGCGGCCCAGGACCATCCACGGACGGCGCCAGATCGGCACGACCGCCGTCCGGCGGGTCGCCGGGGGCGGCAGTGACGACCAGGTGTCCTCCGCCTCGTCCAGCCAGCGCGGCCGGGACGCCACTGAGCAGGCGTCGAGGACCCGGGCCAGCTCCCGGAAGGCCTGCGGCACGTCACGGATCTCCGTCACCAGGACCGCGACGCCCGCCGCGCGCAGGGCCGCCAGGTCGGATGCGCGGTTCTCCTCCTCGTTGGCGATCACGAGGTCGGGGGCGAGGGAGACGATCCGGTCGGTCTTCGGGTTCTTGGTGCCGCCGACGCGGACGACGTCGAGGCCGGGCGGATGGGTGCACCAGTCGGTGGCACCGACCAGGGTGCCGGGCGCGGACCGGGCCACGGCCTCGGTCAGCGAGGGCACGAGCGATACGACCCTCACCGGCGTGGCCGGTCCCGGACCGCCTCGATGTGCTCCGCCACGGCGACCACGATCACCCGGGTGTCCGACTCCGCCGCCCGCCACCGGTGCCGTACGCCCCCGGTGAGGTAGAGCGTGTCGCCGCGGCCCAGACGATAGGCGCGGCCCTCCGCCTCGATCTCCACCGCGCCGTCGGCGACGTACATCAACTGGTCGTTGCGGTACTGGAATTCACGGCCCGCGTCGTGCTCGCCGGTGAACTCGGAGGCGTGCATCTGGTGGTGGCCGCGGACCAGGGACCGGGTCCGCGGCTGCGGAAGCGGCAGCGGCTCGGCGGCCTCCGCACGGACGACGTCCACGCTGCAGGCCGGGTCGGCCGCGGCGAGCAGCTCCACGGCGGTGGTGCGCAGGGCGTCGGCGACCTTCTCCAGGGAGCTGGTGCTGGGCCGCGCCCGGTCGTTCTCCACCTGGCTCAGGAACGGGACGGACAGGCCGCTGCGCTCGGCCACGACGGCGAGGGTGAGGTCCAGCGCGCGGCGCCGCCGACGCACGGCCGCGCCCACCCGAAGGGGCTGCTCTTTGTGGTCGCCCATCGCTCCGGCTCCCTCCTTCACCCGTCGATCCGCTCCCGGTGCGCCGGTGTCCCGGCGCACGTCCCATGGTGAGTTGTCTGCACCCTACGCATGTTCGGCAAACCGTTTCATGCGCCCGTCACATCGACGTCATCCAGGGCGGCGCGCGACCTCACGGTTCGCGCCAGGGGATCCGCCGCCCTCAGGGCGGGCCGGGCATTCCTCCTACGGGAGGAACAGGGCGGGAGAGGGGGTTCGGGGGGTGGCGTAGCGCTGTGTGGTTGTCCGGATCCCGCTCGTGGGAACGGGTCCGGGGTGGCACGCGCCCATCACGCGTCCCACCCCGGAAACCCTACTGCGGAGTTACTGCGGCGTCATGCGCTCCACCATGTCGGGGTGCTCCTTCAGCCATGCGGCGACGGCCTCTTCCTCATGGCCCTGGCCGCGGTCCTTGATTGCGCTCTCCAAGGTGCCGAGCTCTTCCTCGCTCATCTTGAAGTTCTTGATCCACTTCGTGAGCTGCGGGTACTCCTCGGGGAATTTCTCGTTGGAGATGGTGCGGATCGTGTTGCCCTCACCGAAGGCCTTCTTGGGGTCCTTCAGCTTCGTCAGCTCGTAGTCGCTGTACGCCCAGTGCGGCGACCACAGGGTGACGGCGATCGGTTCCTTCTTGGCGTAGGCGCGCTTCAGCTCCGCCAGCATGGCCGGGGTGGAGCCGTCGACGACCTCGTACTCCTTGTCGAGACCGTAGGCGGGGAGGACCTTGTTCTTCGCCAGGTCCATCTCGCCGGTGCCCGGCTCGATGCCGATGATCTTCCCCTTGAAGGTGCCGGACTTGCCCTTGAGGTCCTCCAGGGAGTCGACGCCCTTCACGTAGGACGGTACGGCGATCTCCAGGGAGGTCGGTTCGTACCAGGTGCCGAGGTCCTTGAGCCGGTCCTTGTTCTTGTCCCAGTAGTTCTTCTGGGCGTAGGGCAGCCAGGCGTCGAAGTTGAGGTCGAGATCGCCCGACGCGAGGCCGGTGTAGACGGGGCCGACGTCCATCTGCTTCAGGTTCAGCTTGTAGCCGCGCCGCTCCAGGACGTTCTTCCACAGGTAGGTGACGGCGATGTCCTCGTCCCAGGGGAACCAGGCCACGTCCAGGGGCTGCTTGGCCTCGGCGGGCGTGCTGCCCCCGGCGTTCTTCACCGGGGCCATCTTGTCGACGAAGCCGGGGTTCTGCTTCAGCCAGGCGCGCACGGCCTCCTGCTGGTTGCCCTTGCCGGCCTTGTTGATCTCGGCTTCGAGGCTGGTGAGCTCCTTCTCGCTCATCTTGAAGTTCTTCAGCCAGCCGGCGACCGTCGGGTCGTCCTCCTTGAAGCCCTTACGGGACAGGGTGTGCACACCGTCGCCCTCGCCCCAGGCGCCCTTGGGGTCCTTGAGCTTCTTCAGGTCGTAGTCGTTGTACGCCCAGTGCGGCGACCAGAGCGTGGTGACGATCGGCTTCTTCTGGGCGTAGGCGCGCTTCAGCTCGGCCAGCATCGCGGGCGTGGAGCTGTCGACGACCTTGTACTCCTTGTCCAGGCCGTACTCCTTGAGGACCTTGCTCTTGAGCAGGGCCATCTCGCCGGCGCTGGACTCGATGCCGGTGATCTTGCCGTCGAACTCGGCGGCCTTGCCCTTGAGGTCCGCCAGGGAGTCGATGCCCTTCATGTAGGCGGGCACGGTGAGCTCCAGGGACGTCTTGTCGTACCAGGCGCCGAGGTCGTCGAGCTGCTTGCCGTACTTCTTCCAGTACTGGGCGTGGGTCGTGGGCAGCCAGCCGTCCGTCTGGAAGTCGACGTCGCCCTGGGCGAGGGAGGTGTACAGCGGGCCCGCGTCGAACTGCTTGGCCTCGACCTCGTAGCCGCGCTGCTCCAGGGCCTCCTTCCACAGGAAGGTGGAGGCGACGCCCTCGTCCCAGGGGATGTAGCCGATGCTGATCTTCTTGCCCTGGCCGACGTTCTTGCCGTCCGCCACGGCCTCGCTGCCGGTCTTGCCGCCGCCGAGGACGCCCATGCCGCCCGCGGCGAGCGCGAGGACGACCACGCCGATCACGGCGACGGCCGGGCGGGGCCGGTACGACCAGATCTTCAGCCCCTGGGCGGCGCGCAGCTTGGCGGCGGCGCGGCGCCCGAGCGGGGAGACCTGGGTGCCCAGGGCGCTGGTCATGCGGTCCAGGTAGATCGCGAGGATCACGATGGCCACACCGGCCTCGGAGCCGAGGCCGACGTTGAGCTGGCCGATGGCCTCGTTGACGTCGCCGCCGAGGCCGCCGGTGCCGACCATTCCGGCGATCGCGGCCATGGACAGGCCGAGCATGATCACCTGGTTGACGCCGGCCATGACGGTGGGCAGGGCGAGCGGGAGCTGGACGCGCAGCAGGGTGTTGCGCGGTGAGGTGCCGAACGCCTCGGCCGCCTCGACCAGCTCCTTGTCGACCTGCCGGATGCCCAGCTCGGTCATGCGCACGCCGGGGGCGAGCGCGAAGATCAGGGTGGCGACGATGCCCGCGGGGGCGCCGGTGCCGAAGAACAGGATCGCCGGGATGAGGTAGATCATCGCGGGCAGGGTCTGCATGAAGTCCAGGACGGGCCGGACCAGACCGCTGACGCGGTCCGAGCGGGCCGCCCAGATGCCCACGGGGATCGAGATCACCAGAGCGATGACGGTCGCCACGAGGACGAGCGCCAGGGTGATCATCGCGTTCTCCCACAGTTCGAGGGAGTCGATGAACGCGAATCCCACGAAGGTGAGGACACCGGCGAGCGTGCCGCGCAGCCAGAAGGCGATCACGGCGAAGATGCCGGCGAGGAGCAGCGGTTCGGGGGCCTGGAGGACGGCGTTGATGCCGTCGTAGAGGCCGAGGAAGACGGTCTTGCAGAAGTCGAACAGCCACGCCATGTGGGTGGTGAGCCAGTCGACCGCGTCGTTGACCCAGCTGCCGAGCTGAATCCTAGGCACGGGCGGTCACCTTCTCTCCGCCCTTGTCCCGCGGGGAGTCGCAGGGCTGCGGGGTGCTGTCCTGCGCGTCGCCGAGGAAGCCGACCAGGCGCTGCCGGGGGACGACGCCGAGCTGCTTGTTGTCCTCGTCCACGACCGAGACGGGGTGGGAGAGCCGGGCGCTGATCGCGCACAGCTCGGTGAAGGGGGTGTCGGGCGTGGCGGTCTCGCACTGGCAGCCGGGGTCGTCGGCGGTGACCGAGGTGTCCATGAGTTCGCCGGCGGTCAGGACGCGGGAGCGGTCCACGTCCTGGGTGAAGGAGGCGACGTAGTCGTTCTCCGGGCGCAGCAGGATGTCCTGCGCGGTGCCGATCTGCACGATGCGGCCGTCGCGCATGACGGCGATGCGGTCGCCCAGGCGCATGGCCTCGTTCAGGTCGTGGGTGATGAAGACGATCGTCTTCTTGAGCTTCTGCTGCAGCTCCAGCAACTGGTCCTGCATGTCGCGGCGGATCAGCGGGTCCAGGGCGCTGAAGGACTCGTCCATCAGCAGCAGGTCGGCGTCGGTCGCGAGCGCGCGGGCCAGACCGACGCGCTGCTGCATGCCGCCGGACAGCTCGTCGGGCCAGGACTTCTCCCAGCCGGCCAGGCCGCACAGGGCGAGCGCCTCGTCGGCGCGGCGTGCGCGCTCGGCGCGGGGCACGCCCTGCACTTCCAGACCGTAGGCGGCGTTCTCGCGCACACTGCGGTGCGGGAAGAGCGCGAAGTGCTGGAACACCATGCTGATCTTCCTGGACCGGACCTGGCGCAGCTCGCGGTCGCCGAGCGTGGTCAGGTCCTGGTCGTCGAAGCGCACGTGGCCCGCGGTCGGCTCCAGCAGGCCGTTCAGCATGCGCAGCAGGGTGGACTTGCCGGAGCCGGACAGGCCCATGACGACGAAGATCTGGCCGGGCTCCACGGTGAAGGACGCGTCGATCACGGCGGCGGTCGTGCCCTCGGCGCGCAGTTCCTCCCGGTCGGCTCCGCCCTTGAGCCGCTCGACCGCCTGGTCCGGTCTTCTGCCGAACACCTTGTACAGGCTCTCTGCCTCAAGCCTCGCTGACACGTGCACCTCTGTTTCGACGGCGATGGAACAGAGCGAGGCGGGGCGCAAATCAGTTGAATGCGCAACCGGCCTCGCTGCGGGGCGGCGCCTCCCCTGGATCGCCAATCTCAAACGCACAAGTGAGGCGCGTCACATGCGAGGCGAGTCACTGTCGGTGCCGTACGGCATGATGCGTGGGGTGACCGGACGACTGATGCTCCTCGACACCGCCTCCCTGTACTTCCGCGCCTACTTCGGCGTTCCGGACTCGGTCAAGGCACCGGACGGCACGCCGGTGAACGCCGTGCGCGGGCTGCTCGACTTCATCGACCGGCTGGTCAAGGACCACCGGCCGGACCACTTGGTGGCGTGCATGGACGCCGACTGGCGGCCGCACTGGCGGGTCGAGCTGATCCCCTCCTACAAGGCGCACCGCGTCGCCGAGGAGCACGCGGCCGGCCCCGACGAGGAGGAGGTGCCCGACACGCTGTCGCCGCAGGTGCCGGTCATCGAGGCGGTGCTGGACGCGGTGGGCATCGCGCGCGTGGGCGTGGCGGAGTACGAGGCCGACGACGTGATCGGCACGTTCACGGCGCGGGCGAAGGGCCCGGTCGACATCGTCACGGGCGACCGCGACCTGTACCAGCTGGTGGACGACGCGCGCGGGGTGCGCGTGCTGTACCCGCTGAAAGGTGTGGGCACCCTGCAGCTCACCGATGAGGCGGTGCTGCGCGGTAAGTATGGGGTCGACGGCAGCGGGTACGCGGATCTGGCTCTGCTGCGCGGCGACCCCAGCGACGGCCTGCCGGGTGTGCCGGGCATCGGCGAGAAGACGGCGGCCAAGCTGCTGGCGGAGTTCGGCGACCTGGGCGGGATCATGGCCGCCGTCGAGGACCGGCGGTCGAAGCTGACGCCGACGCAGCGGAGGCGGCTGGACGAGGCCCGTCCGTACCTCGCGGTCGCGCCGAAGGTGGTCCGGGTCGCGGACGACGTGCCGCTGCCGGACGTCGCGACGGCACTGCCGCGGGCACCGCGCGACCCCGCAGCCCTGGAGACGCTGGCGGCGCGCTGGGGACTGGGCGGGTCACTGGAGCGCCTGCTGGTGACGCTGGGGTCGTGACTTTCCCTGTCGTGACCTTTTCCTGCGAGAGGTGTGGAGTGGGGACAAGGTGCTAACTTAGGTAACCCTAACTATGTGGGACAGGGAGGTCCTCATGGCAGAGCGACCGGGACGCCAGCCGCGCAAGGCGCACTCCGCTCAGGTCGTCCGCACCGAGCGGCTGACCCCGCACATGCAGCGCGTGGTGCTCGGCGGCGAGGGCCTCGCCGACTTCACCGCCGGCACCTGCACCGACCACTACGTGAAACTGCTGTTCCCGCCCGCGGGCGTGACCTATCCGGAGCCCTTCGACCCGCAGCGCGTCCGGGACGAGCTGCCCCGCGAACAGTGGCCGGTGACCCGGACGTACACGGTGCGCGAGTGGGACCCCGAGCACCGCGAGCTGACGCTCGACTTCGTCATCCACGGCGACGAGGGCCTGGCGGGTCCGTGGGCGGCGCGTGTCCGGCCCGGCGAGACCGTGGTGTTCATGGGACCGGGCGGGGCGTACGCGCCCGACCCGGAGGCCGACTGGCATCTGTTCGTCGGTGACGAGAGCGCGCTGCCCGCGATCGCCCGCGCCCTGGAGGCGTTGCCGCACGGGGCCAGGGCGTACGCCTTCGTGGAGATCTCCGGTCCCGAGGAGGAGCAGAAGATCGACTCCGATGTGGAGGTCGTCTGGCTGCACCGCGGGGACCGGCCCCTCGGCGAGGCGCTGGTCGAGGCCGTGCGGGACCTGGAGTTCCCCGAGGGGCGGGTGCACGCCTTCGTCCACGGCGAGGCGCACTTCGTGAAGGAGCTGCGCCATCTGCTGCGGGTCGAGCGCCGGATCGCGCGCGAGGACCTGTCCATTTCCGGCTACTGGCGACTCGGCCACAACGAGGACGGCTGGCAGGCCTCGAAGCGCGAGTGGAACGCCCGCATCGAGGCGGAACAGGAAAGGACGCCGGCCGCCTGAGGGTCCCCTGAAGGGCGCCGGGCCGCTCAGTCGCCCCGCACGCGCGCGTGCAGATGCATGTCGTGCCAGCCGTCCGCGTGCAGGATGGCGCTGCGTTTCGTGCCTTCGAGAGCGAAGCCGGTGCGCGTGGCGACCCGGCAGGACGCCTCGTTGCGGACGGCGTGCAGAAGCTCCAGACGGTGGAACCCGACCTCGTCGAGCGCCCAGCGGGCGAGCGCGCTCGTGGCCCGGGCGGCGACGCCCCTGCCCCGTGCCGCCGGGACGGTCCAGTACGCCACCTCCGCCCCGCCGTCGTCGAGCCGTATCTCGCGCAGCGCCACGCGTCCGAGCAGCGCGTGCGAGTCGGCGTCGGCGACGGCCCACTGCGCCTCCCGCTCCTCCTCCCAGGCCCGGTGCCAGTCGTCGATCCAGCCACTGACCTCCGCCTCGGAGTCGGCGGTCCGGGCATGCCACTGGTGCATCACCGGGTCCTGGAACACCGCGTACACCGCGGGCGCGTCTGCGGCCCGCCAGGGGCGTATGAGCAGGCCGTCGCCGGTGGACAGGGTGGGCTGCGGACGGCCTGCGAGAGTCCCGGCGGTCAGGACCGGGCTGATGAGGAAGGGCATGCCCGCATCCTGGCAAGCGAGGGGGGGAGCAGTCCCAGTGGTTTTCCGTCCGGGTGCGGTGGCCTCGTACGCTGGGCCGCGATGAGACGACGCAGGACCAGGATCCCGCCCGCTCCCCTGCCGCAGCGCCACGGGGTGGACCCGGTGCGTGTGCGGTTGCCCGCCGAGGGCCCGTGGGCCACGGTGCGTGAGCATCTGGTGGAACGGCTCACCGGGGCGGGTGACGGGGTCGTCGACTCGATGTTCGAGGCGGGGCTGGTCGTCGGGGCGGACGGGCG
Organism: Streptomyces sp. NPDC006372; assembly: GCF_040612515.1. Classification (NCBI taxonomy): domain Bacteria; kingdom Bacillati; phylum Actinomycetota; class Actinomycetes; order Kitasatosporales; family Streptomycetaceae; genus Streptomyces; species Streptomyces sp. NPDC006372. The sequence continues at coordinate 131,281 of NZ_JBEXQJ010000023.1, forward strand.
GGCCGTGGCGGCCGACGCGCCCTACGCGCCGGGGACGTTCGTGTGGTTCCACCGGGACCTGCCCGAGGAGGTGCCGGTGCCCTTCCCGCTGGAGGTCGTGCACCGGGACGAGCACATCGTCGTCGCCGACAAGCCCCACTTCCTCGCCACCACACCGCGTGGCGGCCATGTCGCCGAGACCGCGCTCGCCCGGCTGCGCCGGGAGCTGGACCTCCCGGCACTCACCGCCGCGCACCGTCTGGACCGGCTCACCGCCGGACTCGTGCTGTTCACCGTGCGCCCCGAGGAACGCGGCGCCTACCAGACGCTGTTCCGCGACCGGCTGGTGCGGAAGGAGTACGAGGCGGTCGCGCCCCACGATCCCGGACTCGCGCTGCCCCGGACCGTACGCAGCAGGATCGTGAAGGAACGCGGGGTGCTCACCGCCCGGGAGGTGGCGGGCGAGCCCAACGCCGTCAGCCGCGTCGAACTCCTCGAGCACCGTCCGATCGAGGCCGGCGGACTCGCCCGGTACCGGCTGGTGCCCGGCACCGGCCAGACCCACCAGCTGCGCGTGCACATGACCTCGCTGGGGGTGCCGATCCTCGGCGACCCGCTCTACCCGGAGGTGACCGGGCCCGTGCCGGCCGGTGACTACCGGCGCCCGTTGCAACTCCTGGCACGGGCCCTGGAGTTCACCGACCCGGTCACGGGCGAGGCGCACCGGTTCCGCAGCGGCCGGGAGCTCGCCGCGTGGGCGTCCTACGACCGGTGGGCCGCCGGGACGTACGACGGCCCGAGGGGCGGTCAGTAGCCACGCCACCAGCGCAGGAAGCGCGGCCACACGCCCTTGGGGCGTACGGGTTCCGCCACCGGCGACTGCGCCTGCACCTGTGGGTGCGCCGGGGCAGACTGGTGCTGCGGCTGCGCCTGCGGCTGCGGTTGCGCGGCGGCCGGGGCCGGCTGGGGCTGCGGCTGGACGGTACCGATCTGCCAGTCGGAGCGCTGGGCGGGAACGTGGTTGTGGTTCGGCGTCTCCGTCACGTCCTGCTGCGGCTTGGGCAGGAACTGCACCGGCAGCGACACGAGGTGCCGGGAGGCGATGGACGCCGTCCAGCGCAGTTCCTCCTCGTCGCAGTCGAGTTCGACGTCCGGCAGTCGCATCAGCAGGGCGTCGACTCCGACATCGGCGATGGAACGGCCGATGTCCTGGCCCGGGCACTCGTGCGGGCCGCCGCCGAAAGCGAGGTGGGAGCGGTTGCCCTGCATGCTGGCCGACAGGTCCGGCCGCACCCGCGGGTCGACGTTGGCCGGGAGCGGGGCGAAGAGGAGCCCGTCGCCCCGGCGGATCCGCTGCCCGCCCAGCTCGGTCTCCTGTTTGGCGAAGTAGGCGAAGACCGTGCTGAACGGCGGCTCGTTCCACAGCGACTGCTCCACGGCCTCCGGCACCGTCATCTGGCCGCCGTTGAGCTGAGCCCGGAATCGCGGGTCGATCAGCACCGTGAGCACCACGTTGGACAGCAGGTTGGTGGTCGCCTCGTAGGCGGCGAAGAGCACCAGGCGCAGATGCTCCCTGACCTCGTCGTCGCTCAGCCGGGCCGGGTGGGTGATCAGGTAGCTGGCCAGGTCCTCCTCCGGCCGGGCACGGCGCCGGGCGGTGAGCCGGCTCAGCGCGTCCATGACGTAGGAGTGGCTGGCGATCGCGGTCTCGGTGCCCTTGAGCGCGTCGCGGGCCGCCTCGACCAGCCGGTCGTTGTAGGCGTCGGGCATGCCGAGGATCTCGCACATCACGGCCATCGGCAGGTGCTCGGTGAACTGGCTGACGAGGTCGGCCTCGCCCTTCTCGCAGAACCGGTTGACGATCGCCTGTGTGCTGCGGTTGATGTAGCGGCGCAGGCTGCGGAAGTCGATGGTCGAGATGGCGCCCATGACGGCGCCGCGCAGCCGCTTGTGCTCGTCGCCCTCGGCGTGTGAGGCGATGGGCTGCCAGGCGATGTGCGGCATCAGCGGGTGGTCGGGCTTGACGAGGCCCTCCCTGAGCGGGGTCCAGATGCGGCTGTCCCGGCAGAACTGCGAGGGCGAGCGCACCATGTGCAGGTTCTCGGCGTGGCCGAGCACGATCCACATGGGCACGTCGTCGTGGAGCAGCACGGGCGCCACGGGGCCGTGCTCCTCCCGCAACTGCTCGTACAGCGCTCCCAGGTCCTCCGACTCGTGCAGCCGGTGCAGTCCCCCGGGGCCGAGGCCGTGCGCGGGGCAGCCGGGGGGCGGGCCGGTCCGGGCGGCGTCCGTACCGGTCGGGGCGTGGGATTCAGGCGTCACAGTGGTCGCTCCGAAACTGAGGTAGATCCATGTGTATGGGGGGAGGGGGAAGGTGGGGGCCCGGGATCAGGTGAGCGAGCCCGTCATGGCGAGCGAGTGCAGGAAGCGCATGAGGGTCATCAGGACGTCACGGCTGGAGGCCCGCCGTCGCGCGTCGCACTCGATGATCGGGATGTCCGAGGTGAGGTCGAGGGCCGTGCGCAGCTCCTCGACGGCGTAACGGGGGGCGTCGGGGAAGGAGTTGACGGCGACCACGAACGGCACGCCGCGCTCCTCCAGGCGTCCCATCACGTCGAAGCTGACCTCCAGCCGGCGGGTGTCGACCAGCACCACCGCGCCGAGCGCGCCCTCGAACAGGCCGTTCCACAGGAACCAGAAGCGCTGCTGTCCGGGTGTGCCGAAGAGGTAGAGCACAAGCTGCTCGGTGATGCTGATCCGGCCGAAGTCCATGGCCACGGTGGTGGCCGTCTTGGACGCGGAGCCGAAGTTGTCGTCGACGCCGATCCCGGCCTGTGTCATGGTCTCCTCGGTGGTCAGCGGTGTGATCTCGCTGACCGAGCCGACCATGGTCGTCTTGCCGACGCCGAAGCCACCCACGATCACGATCTTGGCCGCGGACTGTGCCGTGTGGGGCAGCTGGTCCTCGGCCCGGGGGCCCGGGATGGTGTCAGAGCCGTTGAAGTCCATTCATCACCGCTTCGAGGAGGGAACGATCGGTGCGTGACTGGCGGACGATCGGGGCGCGCGCCTGCACCAGTTCCGCCGTCAGCAGTTCGGTGAGCAGGACGCCCATCGCGCTGAACGGCAGGTGGAGGTAGGCCGAGAGCTCGGCCACGGACAGGGGGGCGGCGCAGAGCCGGAGCAGCGCCGCCTGCTCGGGAGAGGCGGAGGGCGGCGGGTCCGCGGCACGCGCCACGATTAAGGTCACCAGGTCGAGCTCGGCCCGTTCACCGTCCGGACCGGCCACCACGTACATCCGCTCCGGGTTCTTGACCTGGCCCTCCTGGGGAGGCTGCGGGGACGGTTCCGGTGCGGGGTCGCGCCTCTGGCGTTGCGGAGGCGTCATACGATCTGCCCGTTCCGCCGGGGCGGAGTGGTGAGATGGCCACCGATCCGGACGACCAGATCGCGCATCATCGCGCTCATCCGGCCGGGTTCGCACCGCACGTCGGAGAGGACCGCGAGGAACGCGTTGGCGCCGGCGTCCATCAGGTAGAAGTAGCCCCGGTCGATCTCGATCATGACGAGCTTCATCTCGCCGTCGCCGACGGTGAGTTCCTGGCAGATGCTGCTCGCGAGGGACTGCAGGCCGGCGCAGGCCGCGGCGACCCGGTCGGCCGCGTCGGGCTCGCCGCCGTAGCGGGCGATGCGCAGACCGTCGGCCGAGAGCACCACGATCATCTCGATGCCCGGCACGCCGTCGGCGAGCTGCTTGAGCATCCAGTCGAAGTTGCCTCGCTGCTGGATCACTTGAGATCCCCCTCCTCGTCGGCCTCGATGGGTGCCGGATCGTTGATCAGGTGCAGGTACTTGGTCGGGTTCCGGATGAAGTCGGTCGGGTGGGTGCCGGGTTCGATGCCCTGCTTGAGTCCCTCCCAGAAGGCTTCGAGGCCCTTGCCGGGCGCGTCGGGGGCCGACATGTCGCGCAGCGGCTTGGGCTCGGGCTCCTGTGTCGCCCAGGGGTTGTACTCGCCCCGTTCGGCGGCCTCCCGGTCGGCCTTGTCGTAGGCGGCCTGCTGGGCGAGTCGCTCGGCGAGCGGTGTCTTCACCCGGCTGCGGCGCTGCGGCAGGCCGTTCGTCGTCCACTCGGTGACCTCGGGGACGTCGTCGTCCTCCAGGGAGACCGTGGCGGGGATCTTCGGGCTGGTGGGGCGGCGCCGCTTGGGGGCACGCTTCGGGCCCTCGGGGATGCCGACCGTCATGGGGATGCCGGTGGCGCCGATGCCGTGGGCGAGTCCGACACCCGGCTCGTGGGTGATCATCTCGCTCGGCACGATGAGGATGGCGCGAACACCGCCGTACGCGGAGGCGCGCAGCGAGACCTGCATGTTGTACGCCGTGCAGAGGCGGCCCACGACGGCCAGGCCGAGGCGCGGGTGCTCACCGATGTCCTGGAGGTCGACGCCCGCCTTGGCTGCCTCCAGCATGCCCTCGATCCGGGCGCGTGCCTCCTCGTTGAGGTTGACACCGCCGTCCTCGATCTCGATGCAGACTCCGGTCTGCACCTCGGTCGCGGTGACGTGCACCTTGGTCTGCGGCGGCGAGTAGCGCGTGGCGTTGTCGAGGAGTTCGGCGGCGGCGTGGATGACCGGCTCGACGTAGATGCCCTTGACGCTGACCTTGGCGATGGAGGACAGCTGGATGCGCCGGTACTCGAGGATGCGCGACATGGCGCCGCGCAGCGTGCTGTACAGGGAGACCGCTTCGGGCCACTGGCGTCCGGGTCGACCGCCGCCGAGGACGGAGACGGAGTCGGCGAGGCGCCCGATCAGGGCGTTGCCGTGGTCGATGCGGAGCAGGTCGTCGAAGACCTCGGGGTTGCGGCCGTGGTCCTCCTCCATCTCCCGGAGCTCCTCGGCCTGCTGATGGATGATCGCCTGGACGCGGCGGGCGACACTGACGAAGGAGCGCGCCGCGGCATCGCGCATGGTCACTTCGTAGTCGACGATCTTGAGCAGCTTCAGCAGCGTCTCGTGCTGCGGCGCCGGGAGGTCCCGGTAGGCGGGGTTGGCGAGGCCGAGCTTGCGAATCACCTCCCTGGGGGATTCTCCGGTGCGCAGCAGATCGAGCGCCGCGGGGATGATCTCCCTGGAGAAGCGGATCAACTCGTGCTCGTGGGCGGCGATCCGCTGTTCCAGGGACGCGCTGTGACGGGCGTGCTCGCCCCGCTGCCTCCGCAGGGCACGGCCGCGGCGCACCGCCTCGGCCGCCGTCGCGATCACCAGCACGGTGGCGATGCCACCGCACCAGCCGACGGCGAGCCGGGCCGGCGCCGTCACCAGGGCGACGGCGGCTCCGGTCGCCGCGGCCATCACTATGGCCGGCAGCAACAGCACGCGCGCGTAGGGCAGTTCGCCGCGACCGGGAGGGGATTGAACACTCACCATGAAGGCCTTCTGAAAAAGGGGGTATGCCAGGGAACGGCAGGACACTTCCACACATGGGGGAACAAGCGCACGAATTCATCTCAACCCGGTGCGCTGCGGGCGAGCTTAGTCCGACCGGATCATCGCCGTGTCATATTCAGCGACTGCCAGAAACCGGACGCGGAGGGATAGTACGCTCAGCCGTTTACACGCTGCGACATCGTTCGAACACAAGGAGTAGTTGCGAACGGGTATACGAAAGTCCCTCACCGCTACGAGTGAGGGACCTTCAGAACAACGCACATTCAGGGGCGCGGGGAACTGCGCGAGCAACCACGAACCACCGGCACCCGCGCGACGACATCACCCCACCGACGAGTAGGCCACCACACCTCGCAGCAACAGATCGACGCCCTTACGGGCGTTCTTCACCACCGAAGACCCTTGCGGCGCCGCCGCGGCGATCTGCCCCAGCACATCGATGACCTGCTTGCACCACCGCACGAAGTCCCCCGCCGGCATCTCCGCCTCACGCAGCACCTCGTCCAGCCCCTTCCCGGAGGCCCACATGTACGCGGCCCAGGCGAACCCGAGGTCCGGCTCACGCTGCCCGACCCCCTCGGTCTGGGTGATCCGGAACTCCTCCTCCAGCGCGTCCAGCCGCCCCCAGATCCGCACCATCTCACCCAGCGCGGCCTTGGCCTTCCCGGACGGCAGCTTGGGCGCCATCGCGTCGTCCGCGACCCGCGACTCGAACACCAACGCCGAGACACACGCCGCCAGTTCAGCGGGGCCGAGCCCCTCCCAGACACCCTCGCGCAGACACTCGCTGGCGAGCAGGTCGAGCTCGCCGTACAGCCGCGCCAGCCGCTTGCCGTGCTCGGTGACCTCGTCGGCGCGCAGGTAGTCCAGCTCGGTCAGCAGCGCGACGATGCGGTCGAAGGTCCGGGCGATGGTGTTCGTACGGCCCTCGATCCGGCGCTCCAGCTGCGAGGTGTCCCGCAGCAGCCGGTGGTAGCGCTCGGCCCAACGGGCATGGTCCTCACGGTCGTTGCACCCATGACAGGGGTGCGCGCGGAGCGCGGTCCGCAGCCGGGCGATCTCCCGGTCGTCGGCCGCCTGGGAGCGCCGCTTGCGGTGCCGCTCGGCCGGGATGTGCCCGGCCTTGGTGCGCAGCGCGGAGGCGAGGTCCCGACGGGACTGCGGGGAACGGGGGTTGAACGACTTCGGGATCCGCATCCGCTCCAGCGGCTCGACCGGCACCGGGAAGTCGATGGACGCCAGCCGCTTCACCTGCCGCTCGGCGGTCAGCACCAGCGGGCGCGGCCCGTCGTGGTGCTCGAAGCCGCGGTGGCCGTTGGAACGGCCGGCGGGCAGGCCCGGGTCGAGCACCAGCGCCAGGCCGGCGAACTTGCCGGTGGGCACGTGGATGACGTCACCGGGCTTGAGCTTCTCCAGCGCGACGGCGGCCTCGGCGCGCCGCTGTGCCGCGCCCTGCCGGGCGATCTCGTTCTCCCGGTCCTTCAGTTCGCGGCGCAGCCGCGCGTACTCCTCGAAGTCACCGAGGTGGCAGGTCATGGAGGCCTTGTAGCCCTCAAGACCCTCCTCATTGCGCTGCACCTGCCGGGAGATCCCGACGACCGACTTGTCCGCCTGGAACTGCGCGAAGGACGTCTCCAGCAGCTCACGCGAGCGGTGCCGTCCGAACTGCTCGACCAGGTTGACCGCCATGTTGTACGACGGCTTGAAGCTGGACCGCAGCGGGTACGTGCGCGTGCCGGCGAGGCCCGCCAGGTGCTCGGGGTTCATGGCCCGCTGCCACAGCACGACGGCGTGGCCCTCGACGTCGATGCCGCGCCGTCCCGCACGACCCGTCAGCTGCGTGAACTCGCCCGGCGTGATGTCCGCGTGCTGCTCGCCGTTCCACTTGACGAGCTTCTCCAGCACCACCGAGCGTGCGGGCATGTTGATGCCGAGTGCGAGCGTCTCGGTCGCGAACACGGCCTTGACCAGGCCGCGTACGAACAGTTCCTCGACGACCTCCTTGAACGTCGGCAGCATGCCCGCGTGATGGGCGGCGATGCCGCGCTCCAGGCCCTCCAGCCACTCGTAGTAGCCGAGGACGTGCAGGTCCTCGGCCGGGATGGACGCCGTGCGCTCCTCGACCAGTGAGCGCACCTGCTCGCGTGCCTCCTCGTCGTTCAGCCGGAGCCCGGCGTACAGGCACTGCTGGACCGCCGCCTCGCAGGCGGCCCGGCTGAAGATGAAGGTGATGGCGGGCAACAGCCCCTCGGCGTCGAGCCGCTCGATGACCTCGGGCCGGCTCGGCGTCCAGATGCGGGACCGCTGTCTGCGCTCACGCTCGCGGTCGGCCTCGCGCATCGACCGACCGCGCCGGCGGTCCTGGTACGACGGCCGGCTCGCCTCCATGCGCGCCATGCGCGTGAGGTCGGGGTTGACGGCTCTCTTGCGGCCCTCGCCCTCCTCGAACAGGTCGTACATCCGCCGTCCGGCCAGCACGTGCTGGAACAGCGGCACGGGCCGGTGCTCGGAGACGATCACCTCGGTGTCGCCGCGGACCGTGTCGAGCCAGTCGCCGAACTCCTCGGCGTTCGACACCGTCGCCGAGAGGGAGACCAGGGTGACCGATTCGGGAAGGTGGATGATCACCTCTTCCCAGACGGCTCCGCGGAACCGGTCGGAGAGGTAGTGCACCTCGTCCATCACCACGTACCCGAGGCCCAGGAGGGTCTGCGAACCGGCGTACAGCATGTTCCGCAGCACCTCGGTGGTCATCACGACCACCGGGGCGTCGGAGTTGACGCTGTTGTCGCCGGTGAGCAGGCCCACCTTCTCCGTGCCGTACCGGCGGCACAGGTCGGCGTACTTCTGGTTCGACAGCGCCTTGATGGGGGTCGTGTAGAAGCACTTCTTGCCCTGTTGGAGGGCGAGATGGACGGCGAACTCGCCGACGATCGTCTTGCCGGAGCCGGTGGGCGCGGCGACCAGCACGCCCTTCCCCGCATCGAGCGCCTGGCAGGCCTCGATCTGGAAGGGGTCGAGGCCGAAGTCGTACATCTCGCGGAAGGACGCGAGCGCGGTGGCCTGCTCGACAACACGCTTGCGTGCTGCCGCGTACCGCTCGGCCGGTGAGAGATCCTCTGTCATCGTGCTTTCGAGCGTACCGGGCCCCACTGACAACAGGACGATCATTATCCCGATCCGATCCTGTGAAACCTGGGATCGGCGCAGCTCAGGGGCCGACGACCCGTACGCCCCCGCGTACGCAGCGCGCGCTCAGCGGCAGCGGGCCCAGTGGCTCCCCATCCGCGTAACCGGTGATCCCCTCGGCGGCGATCTCGACCCGTGCCGCCCGCAGCACGGTCACCTTCGGATGTTCGACATGCGTCCCCCGGTACACCTGCGGAAACACCCGCAGCAGCGTCGAACGGCCGCAGTCCCCGACCACCGTGACGTCGAAGAGCCCGTCGGTCAGGTCGGCCCCGGGGCAGATCCGCATGCCGCCCCCGTACGACGAGCCGTTGCCGACGGCCACCAGTGTCGCCTCGACCTCGCGGACCTCGCCGTCGTCGAGCCGGATCCGGTACGGGACGGGCCGGAACGCGGCCAGTTCGGCGATCATCGCGAGGTCGTATCTGAAGCGGCCGGCGGGCCACCGCATGCGGTTGCCCCGGTCGTTGACGCGGGAGTCGAAGCCGGAGGCGAGGACGGTGCCGAACCAGCGGTCGCCCACCTGACCGAGGTCGATGTCGCGGAGGCGGCCGCACTTGAGGGCGTCGGCGATCATGCGCCCGGCGGCGGCCGGTTCACGCACGGGCAGGCCGAGGGCGCGGGCGAAGTCGTTGCCGGTGCCGACGGCGACCAGGCCGAGCGGGGTGCGCGTGCCCGCGACGGCCCGCAGGGCGAGGCCCGCCATGCCGTCGCCGCCGACGGCTATCAGCGCCCCGGTCCCGCCCGCGACGGCGGCCCGCGCGCGGGTGAGGGCGTCGGCCGCGTCCTCCCCGAGCACCGTGCGCACCGAGAAGCCGGCCGCCCGCAGAGCGGAAGCGGCCGGCTGCGCCGCGCGGGCGCCCCGGCCGCGGCCCGCGGTGGGGTTGACGAAGAGGGTGATCTCGCTGGTCACGGGACCGACCCTATGAGCTGCCCGCGGATCTTCAGGTCACGTCGTCATAACCGTTGACCCGGTCCGACCGTTCCGAGCTCGCCTGCTCGGGCAGAGCGGCCCGGCCGGTGGTCACGGGCTCGATCTCGCCGATGTCCTCAGGCGTGAGATCCAGTTCCGAGGCCTCGTCGTCGTCCGGGCCCAGGGCCTCGCGGCGGCTGCGGCGACGGTCGTTGAGCAGGGAGAAGGCGACTGCGCCGAAGTACAGGATCCAGATCGGCCCGGCGAGCATCAGCATGGTCAGCGGGTCGGTGCTGGGCGTGGCGATGGCCGCGAAGACCGTGATGGCCATGATCATGCCGCGCCACCAGCCGAGCATCCGCTTGCCGCTGAGCGCCCCGGTGAGGTTGAGCATGACCAGCAGCAGCGGCAGCTCGAAGGAGAGGCCGAAGACGAGCACCATCCGCATGACGAGGTCGAGCAGGTCGTCCAGCGGGAGGAGGTTGGATGTGCCGCCCGGGGTGAAGTCGAGCAGCACCTTCGCCGAGGTGGGCAGCACCGTGTAGGCGAAGTAGGCGCCCGTGATGAACAGCGGGGCACCCGTGGCGACGAAGGCGTACGCGTACTTCTTCTCGTGCCGGTGCAGACCGGGGGCGACGAAGGCCCACAGCTGGTAGAGCCAGACCGGTGAGGCCAGCACCACACCGGCCATCAGCGAGACCTTCAGCGCCAGGGTGAAGGGGGCGAGCAGACCGTTGATGGTGATCTGCGCGCACGGCTTCGCGTCGGGCCGCGAGTTCGCCAGTTCCGCGAACGTCTTGTCACAGCCGACCGAGTCGAGGATCGGCTTGGTGATCAAGTTGATGATGTCGTTGTAGAAGAAGGCGGCGACGACCGTGACGACGACGATCGCCAGCATCGCTTTGGCGAGCCGGTTGCGGAGCTCGCGAAGGTGCTCCGCGAGGGGCATCCGCCCCTCGGGGTCCTTCTCCTTCTCCTTGCGGGCAGACTTCAGCAACCCACGTTCCCATCTCGTGCGGCGGGCCGGAGGTCACCGGCCCTGCGTCAGCGCTTGGTCGTGTCCGTCGGCTCGTTGACCGGGCGGGAGCTGGTCACGTCGCCGGGCGCGGACTGGATGGTGCGCTGCGCGGGCTGCTCGTCGTTGTTGGGCGGACCGGCCGGGGTGGTGGACGACTTGCCGTCGTCCTTCATCGCCTTGGCCTCGCTCTTGAGGATGCGGGCGGACTTGCCGAGCGACCGCGCCATGTCCGGAAGCTTCTTCGCGCCGAACAGCAGGATGATGACGACGAGGATGAGAATGATCTCGGGGGCTCCGAGCCTTCCGAACATAAGTCTTTACCTTCTCACCGAGGCGGCTGTGGTGGGGTGCTGTCCGACCGGTCGGACATGTGTCCGAACGATCGTGCTGACAGCGATCGTAACGCTCAGGGGTAAACGTGAGGCAATCCCTCTGCATCCCCTGTGCGTACTCCCGTCCGCGACCAGTGCCTCGTTAACCGGGCCGCGACCAGCAGAGTACCTGTACGAACCGGCGAGGTGACAGGGCGAACTGTCCCGAAACGCAACTCACAGCCGCCTGCTCCGTGACTCACAGGGCGTCCACGGACCGGGCCGCGCTCTCCGCCGCCCGTTCCAGGTCCTCGGCGGCCCGGTTGATGCGCCGCGCCGAGTCCGTGACCTGCCTGCCCAGACGCTGTGCCTCGACGAAGACCCGTACGGCGAGCACCCCCAGCACGGCGAGACCCACGAACCCCAGAGCAATCGCGAACATCGGCCAGAACATGACGTCGAGCCTAGACCGTCCCGGACGGTCGGACGGCCCGCCCCTCTAGAGGGTCGAGTGCAGCCGCAGGGTCCGCACGCCGCCGCCGGTGAGCAGCTCCACGATCCGCTCCCCCGCGGGCTTGCGGACCGACGCACCGCACTCCGGGCAGGTGAACGAGTAGAACGTGGTGCGGCTCGAGGCGCCGATGGCGAGGCGCAGCGCACCCGCGGCGAGCTCGAAACGCTCCCGGCAGTCGGGGCAGCCGGCCCTGAACATCACCGGGGACACGCCTCTCATCCCGGCGAACGCGGACTCCACCGTCATGCCCCGCGCTCCGGACGACGTCACCGACTCGCTCACAGCCCTCGCTCCTCTTCCTCGGGTCGTTGGACTCCGGGGCGCCACGGCCGGGCCTGGGTACGGCCGGTCCCGTGGATTGCCGCGCCAGGGGCGAACCGGCCGAAGGGCGGCACCGACCCCGGCCTGCGGGACCACAGGCGCCCGCTTTCGGGGCAGGCCGCCCCATGCGCTCCCGCCTCCCGGCACGGTGCGCCGTGACGGCTCACGTACGCCCGCCGTCCGGCCCGGCCTGAGTGGCGTGCGCCGGACGCGGCCCCTGCGGCCCGGAGGTCCCGGCCGCCTCCACCACGCCGGGGGCCCGGGCCGATTCGATTCCGTCGTACGCCGCCAGCGCCTCGCGGGCCGCCTGCCGGGCGCTCTCCGCGAGCTCGGGCGGCGACACGATGCGGCCGTCACGCCCCAGCCGCAGCGCGAGGCGGCGCAGCGACGCCGGATCGGGGGTCCGCAGAGTGATACGCAGCCCGCCGTCCGACAGCTCGTCCGCACTGTCGTGCGGGTAGTACTCGGCGACCCAGCGTCCGCCCGGACCGACCTCGACGACGACCTCGGGGTCCTCCGCGGCGGGCTGCACCAGCCCCTCCGACAGGTCCCGCAGCTCGACCTCCGGCGGCGCCGACGGCTCGTCCAGGATCCTGATCTCCGCGACCCGGTCGAGCCGGAAGGTGCGGCGCGCCTCGGAGCGGCGGCACCAGGCCTCGACGTAGGTGTGACCGACGCTGACGAGGCGGATCGGGTCGATCTCCCGCTCGGTGACCTCGTCCCGCGCGGGCGAGTAGTAGCGGATCCACAGCCGCCGGCGCTCGGCGATCGCCCGGTCGACGTCCGCGAAGACACCGCCCTCGGACTCGAAGGTCACCGACAGGCGGGAGCTGGCACCCGCCGCCTCGCCGGCCGCGGTCTCCACCTTCGCCGTCGCGCGCAGCAGCGCCTGACGGTCGCTCTCGCGCAGTCCGGGCAGCGTGGCCACGGCCCGGGCGGCGACGAGCAGGGCGGTGGCCTCGTCGGCGGCCAGCCGGAGCGGCTCGGCCGCTTCCGCGGCGAGGGCGGCCGGGTTGTGCCACCAGATGCGCTCGCCGTCGGTGTCGATGTCGAGCAGGTCGCCGCCGCGGAAGCTGGTGCCGCACATGGGCAGCACGTCGAGGTCGGAGACCAGTTCGTCCTCGGTGATGCCGAAGGCACGCGCGACGTCCTCGACCCGCGCCCCGGGGCGCTCCCTCAGATAGGTCACCAGGGAGAGCATCCGCCGGGTCTGGTCGATGGCGTTCACGGGCCTGACCGGTTTGCCTGCCACTCTCGTCCGCTCCCCCTCAGCCCTTGGCCACGGCTCGCAGCCGGTCCATCACGTCGGCCCGCAGCTCGGCGGGCTCCAGGACGACCACGTCCGGCCCGAACTCCACCAGCCAGGCGTCCAGCCCGTGGCCGTACGGAATCTCCAACTCGTCCCAACCGTCACCGAGTTCCCGTACGGCGGTGGCCTTCGCCCGAAGGGGGTACCCCGCGTCCGAACGCAGCCGGATCCGCGCCGAGCGGTCCGCGATCTCCCCGGCCCAGCTCGCGACGGTCTCACGGACGGTGACGACATCCGGCACGTCAGCGGTGTACCGGCCGCTGCGCGAACGGACCTTGCCGGTGATCCGGGACAGCCGGAAGACGCGCTCGGCGCCCCGGTCGCGGTCCCAGCCGGCCAGGTACCAGTGGCCACGCCAGCACTCCAGCGCCCACGGCTCGACATGCCGCTGCTCGGGGTGGGCGGCGGTGGCCTTGCGGTAGTCGAACACGACCGGCCGGCGGTCCCGGCAGGCGAGCATCAGCGGCTCGAACGCCGCCTCGTGCACGGGGATGCGCGGCTCCAGCGCGCCGTGCGGCCCGTAGGGGTCGACGTCCTCGGGGAGCCCCGCCGCGCGCAACTTCTGCAGAGCGCCGCTGGCCGCGCCGGCGAGCCGGGCCTGCTGCCACACCTTGGCGGCGAGTCCGAGCGCCGCGGCCTCCTCGGCGTCCAGGGTGATGGGCGGGAGGCGGTTGCTGTCGCGGCGGGCCAGGTAGCCGATCTCGCCCTCGAGGCTCTCGACGGTCTCGATGACCAGTCCGAGTTCGCGCAGGTCGTCCTTGTCGCGCTCGAACATGCGGTTGAAGGAGTCGTCGTGGCCGGTGGCACCGTTGCCCGGCCCGAAGGCCTCGACGTAGGCCTCGATGGAGTCACGCAGCTCGCGCTTGCTGAGCGGCCGTCGCGTCCCGAGCAGACACAGCGCCAGGTTCATCAGCCGCTCGGCCTTGGCAATGGCCATCGACGCCCTTCGCCTCCCTATGGTGCTTGACGACGATGACCGTACCGCCCCGCGGTGGCACGGCAAAGCCGAGGGCCCATGCCCGAACAGGCATGGGCCCCACATGATCGATTCTGTTCGAACCTTGCTCAGACCCCGAGCAGGTCGACCACGAAGATCAGCGTCTCGCCCGGCTTGATCAGAGGGGACGGGCTCTGGTTGCCGTAGGCGAGGTGGGCGGGGACGGTCAGCTGGCGACGGCCGCCGACCTTCATGCCCTGCACGCCCTGGTCCCAGCCCTGGATGACCCGGCCGCCGCCCAGCGGGAAGCGGAAGGGGGTGCCGCGGTTCCAGCTGGCGTCGAACTCCTCGCCCGTGCTGAAGGAGACACCCACGTAGTGCACGGTGACGGTCTGGCCCGCCTGCGCGACCGGGCCGTCGCCTTCCCAGATGTCCTTGATCTCGAGGTCCGCCGGGGGCTCGCCGCCCGGGAAGTCGATCTCGGGCTTGTCGATGCTCACGTCTCTAGCTCCTGCTTGTCTGCGAAAAGGCGAACACGCACAGTCTTACATCCCACGCACGTCACAGCTTCGCGAGGATGTCCACCGAGAAGACCAGCGTGGAGTCCTTCTTGATGCCGCTGCCCTGGGGCGGGTTGTCCCCGTAGCCCAGCTTCGGCGGGATGACGATGAGGACACGGCTGCCGACCTTCTTGCCGGTGAGGCCCTGCGCCCAGCCCTTGACGACCTGCTGGAGCGAGAACGACACCAGCTGCTTGTTGGCGTACGAGGAGTCGAACTCCTTGCCGCCGTCCCACAGCACACCCTTGTACTGCACGAGCACGCTGTCATCGGCCGCGACCTTCTCGCCGTCGCCCTCCAGGACGTACTCCGCGACGAGCTTCGTCGGGGCGTCCGCCTTGGGCACCTCGATGCTGGGGGCCTTGCCGTCGGTGTTGGTGCCGACCTTGGGCAGGTCCGCGTCGTCCTGGGCGGCCTTCGCGCCGTCGGCGGAGCTCTTGGAGTTGAACGTGTCCTGCACGTCCACGACGAAGACCAGCGTGTCGGTGCCCTTGATGCCCGCCTGCGGGTTGCCCTGCGAGCCGTAGCCCCAGGTGGGCGGGACGGCCATCTCGACACGGCTGCCGGCCTTCTTGCCGGCCAGCGCGTACCGCCAGCCGTCGATGATCCGGCCCTGGGAGAGCTGGATGGCGAGGCGGGTCTTGCGGTCGTAGGAGTTGTCGAAGACCTTGCCGGTGCTCCAGACCTGGCCCAGGTAGTTCGCCACGACGAAGTCGTTCTCCGCGACGGTCTTGCCGCTGCCCGCGATCAGCGTCTTCACCGCCAGCTGCTTCGACGGCTCGCCGCTGCCCTTGGCGATCGTCGGCTTCTCGTCGAACTTGGTGCCCGCGGTGACCGCCGGCAGCGGACCGTCCACGATCTTCGGCGGCGGGGCCGCGGACGGGGCCGACGCCGAGGGCGACGGGCTGTCGCTGGCCTTGCTCGAGTCGGACTTGTCCTCACCGCATGCGGCGAGCGTGGTCAGTCCTGCGGGAACAGCGATGAGAAGTGAGCGTCGGCGCACTGTGGGGGCCTCGTAATCAATCGATCTTCTGATGGCGTGCGCGCAACTCTACGGCGTGAGCGGGGCGCCGCACTGGTAACGTACGGCGCCCGTGTGGCGTTCCGGCGATTTCCTCGCCGGCGCGTTTCCTCACATTCCGGCGATCAGCTTCTCCACCCTGTCGTCCACGGAGCGGAACGGGTCCTTGCACAACACGGTCCGCTGGGCCTGGTCGTTGAGCTTGAGGTGGACCCAGTCGACCGTGAAGTCACGGCGCTGCTCCTGGGCCCGGCGAATGAAGTCGCCCCGCAGCCGGGCACGAGTGGTCTGCGGCGGAACGGACTTGCCCTCGAAGATCTTCAAGTCGTTGCAGACCCGGGCCGCCTGGCCCTTCTTCTCGAGCAGGTAGTACAGGCCACGACGGCGGTGGATGTCGTGGTAGGCGAGGTCTATCTGCGCGACCCGCGGATGCGACATGGTCATGTTGTTCTTGCTGCGGTACCGCTCGATGAGCTTGTACTTCATGACCCAGTCGATCTCGGTGCCGATACGGTCGAGGTCCTCGGTCTCGATCGCGTCCAGCGTCCGGCCCCACAGCTCCAGCACGCGCTCGACGGTGCCGGTGCGGATGCCGCGGCGCTCGCAGAAGTCCAGCGCCTTCTCGTAGTACTCGCGCTGCACCTCCAGCGCGGAGGCCTCCCGGCCGCTGGCCAGGCGCACCTTCCGGCGCCCGGTGATGTCGTGGCTGACCTCGCGGATCGCCCGGATCGGGTTCTCCAGGGTGAGGTCCCGCATCACCGTGCCCGCCTCGATCATGCGCAGCACCAGGTCGGTCGCGCCGACCTTGAGCAGCATGGTCGTCTCGGACATGTTGGAGTCGCCCACGATGACGTGCAGTCGCCGGTAGCGCTCGGCGTCCGCGTGCGGCTCGTCGCGGGTGTTGATGATCGGCCGGGATCGGGTCGTCGCCGAGGAGACGCCCTCCCAGATGTGCTCGGCGCGCTGGCTGACGCAGTACACGGCCCCGCGCGGCGTCTGCAGCACCTTGCCGGCACCGCACAGCAGCTGCCTCGTCACCAGGAACGGAATGAGAATGTCCGCGAGCCGGGAGAACTCCCCGTGCCGGGCGACCAGATAGTTCTCGTGGCAGCCGTAGGAGTTGCCCGCCGAATCGGTGTTGTTCTTGAAGAGGTAGACGTCGCCCGCGATTCCCTCCTCGTGCAGGCGTCGTTCGGCGTCCACCAGGAGTCCTTCGAGAATGCGCTCGCCCGCTTTGTCGTGGGTGACCAGTTCGATCACGTTGTCACATTCCGGTGTGGCGTATTCCGGATGTGAGCCCACGTCGAGATAGAGGCGGGCGCCGTTTCGCAGAAAGACATTGCTGCTGCGGCCCCATGACACGACACGGCGGAAGAGGTACCGCGCCACCTCGTCAGGAGACAGGCGGCGCTGTCCCCTGAACGTGCACGTGACGCCGTACTCGTTCTCCAGCCCGAAAATGCGGCGGTCCATGAGGGAACATTACGCCCGATCCCCTGAACTGAAACGGGGTTCGAGGGCACGGTTTGGATCATTTTCCGAACCGGCCGCAACGACCCCTCCCCCGCCGGGAGCTGCGAGTACCCGCCCTGTGGCGGTCAAAACCAGCAGCGACACGCCACCCGCGACACCCGGCACGGCGAAGCCCCACAGGGCACCTCCGGCCTCGACGACAGGGCCCGCGACGCCCGTTCCCACCGAGTGGCCCACTGTGAACGTCGTCACCAGCCAGGAGAACGCCTCGGTGACGGTGCCGCGCGGAGCGTGCCGGTCGACCAGGACGAACGCGCAGGCGATGGCGGGCGCGAGGAAGACCCCGGCGAGCGCGGTCAGCGCCACCATGGGCACCGCCGCCGGCATCAGCATCAGCGGCAGGTAACACACCACCAGAAGAGCGACCAGCACCTGCAGTCGCCGCGCGGGCTCACCGGCCCACTGCCGGGCCCCGTAGACGGTGCCGCCGACCAGCGCGCCGAACCCCAGGGCGGCCATCAGCCAGCCGTACACCGCGTCACCGCCGTGCTCGTCCGCGTAGGGGACCGAGGCGACCGTGATGGACCCGAGCGCCATCCCGACGAACAGGAACGCCGCCAGCAGCGCCAGCAGCCCCGTCGAGCGCAGCGCACCCAGCCAGTGCGCCTCACGCGGCGCCGACCGCCACGCGCGCGAGGGCGGCGACACCACCACGGACAGCGCCCCCAGCACTCCCACGACGTTCAGCACGAGCAGCGCGGCCTGGGCCGACCACAGGGACACGCACAGGGTCACGAGCAGCGGCCCGACCGTGAACATCACCTCCTGGGCCACGGCGTCCATGGCGTACGCCGTGGGCACCTGGTCCTCCCCGCGCAGGACGGTGGACCACAGGGCCCGCAGCCCGCCCTCCAGGGGCGGCGTGAAGAGCCCGGCGGCGGCGACGGCGGCGTACGCGAGCGGCAGCGACCCGATTCCGGCGAAGGCGAACAGGGCCATTGCGAGCCCGGACAGGACGGACGCCGGCAACTGCACACGCGGCTGGCCACGCAGGTCCACGAGTCTGCCCAGCACCGGCTGCCCCACGGCGTTGGCGACGCCGTAGACGGCCGCCAGCGCCCCGGCCAGGCTGTAGGTCCCGCCCTCCGCCCGGACGAACAGCACGATCGCGATCGGCGCCGTGGCGCTGGGCAGCCGGCCCACGAGCGTGCCGACGAGCAGCCGGGCGGCGTGTCGCGCCCGAAGGATCTCCAGGTATCCCGTGGCCATGCCCCCACCCTAAGTTTTACGTATAACGTCAGAGGTCATACGTACCATGTCGGCTGTTCAGGAGTCCAGACGAAGGAGCACGCCGACGGTGGCACGAGGCAGCACCACCCGCCCCACGAGCCGGGACGTCGCCCAGGCCGCCGGGGTCTCCCAGGCGGCGGTCTCCCTGGTCCTCGGGGACAAGTGGCGCGGACGGGTCGCGGAGGCGACGGCGGAGCGGGTCCGCGAGGCCGCGCGCGAGCTGGGCTATCGCCCGAACCTGGCCGCGCGCAATCTGCGCCTGGGCCGCACGCGCACGGTTCTCCTGGTCGTCCCCGCCCTCACCACGGAGTTCTTCGCCGGCGTCTACACGGGCGCCGCCCGGGTCGCCGCCGAGCACGGCTTCGGCGTGGTCCTCTACCCCTCCCCCGAGGGCGTCGGCCCGGCCCGTGACCCGTTCGCCTCCGCGCAGGCCGCGCTGGACGGTGTGATCGCGTCCTCCATGGCCGCGGAGGCGCTGACCGCGATCCGGGGGGACCAGTTGCCGCTGGTGATGCTGGACAGTGACCCGGAGGGGAGCCTGGGGGCGGCCACGGTCAACCTCGACATCGCCGACGGGGTCCGCCAGGTGGCGGAGCATCTGCTGGCGCTGGGACACCGCCGCTTCCTCCATCTGGCGGCGGACGTCCCCTCCTGGACGTTCGAGGTGCGGGCCCGGGAACTGGCGGCGCGTGTGGCCGGGGTGCCGGGTACGTCGGTCGTCACGGCGCGCTCACCGATCTCCATCGAGGATGCGGTGGCCGCGACCGAGCGGGCTCTGTCGGAGCCGGGCCCCCGCCCCACGGCCCTCGTCTGTGACGACGACAAACTGGCTGCCGGGGCGTACAAGGCGGCCCGCCGGCTGGGGCTACGCGTCCCGGACGACGTGTCGGTCACCGGCCTGGACGATCTGGCGCTGGCCACGGCGATCGATCCGGAGCTGACGACGGTCCGGCTTGATGCGGAGCTCTTCGGGGAGCGGGGCATGGGGGCGCTCATGGCCGTCCTGGAGGGCCGGGCGCCCGAGGGTGGGGACATTCCGGTGCAGCTGGTCGTACGGGGCTCTACGGCACCGCCACGTTAGCTGTACCCGGCGTCTCCGCTGGGGCCGGGGCGTTGCGCAACCCGGCGAAGCGGGGTGCCGCTGCGCCCACCCGTGCCGCCCTTAGCGGCACGATTGCCCGCAGCTGAGCGGATCTGCACCCGCGTACGGCGAGAAGGGGACGTGTCGGGGGGTGTCCGCCCGCAGCGGTTGGCGCGTCAACGGACGGTTAGTCGGTATCCGACCCCATCGCGCCGTTCCGAGGACGG
>NZ_JBEXQJ010000024.1:0-144159 GCF_040612515.1 Streptomyces sp. NPDC006372
CGGAAGCTAAGCCTTACAGCGCCGATGGTACTGCAGGGGGGACCCTGTGGGAGAGTAGGACGCCGCCGAACAATTATTGGGAAAACCCCCGCACCATTCGGTGCGGGGGTTTTCTGCGTTTCTGGGTCCCCTTTCGGGGGATCCCTTTTCGTCAGAGACGTCCCGCCGCCTTCAATGCCAAGTACGCGTCCGCCAGTGCCGGCGCCAGGTCGTCGGGGGTGGCGTCCACGACCGTGACGCCGTGACGGCGGAGTTGTTCTGCCGTGCGATGGCGTTCGGACTGGGCCTGGGCGGCCGCGGCTGCCTCGTAGACGGCGTCGACGTCTCCGCGTGCCGTGGCCATTTCCGTGATGTGCGGGTCGGCCACCGATGCCAGCAGGACCGTGTGGCGCTGGGTGAGCTGGGAGAGGACCGGGAGCAGGCCCTCTTCGATCGGGGCGGCGTCCAGCGTGCTGAGCAGGACGATCAGGGAGCGGCGGGCAGAGGTGCGCAGCGCAGTGGCCGTGAGGCCTCGGGCGTCCGTCTCGACGAGCTCGGGCTCCAGCGTGGCCATCGCGTTGACCAGGGACGCGAGCAGGTCACCCGCGGTGCGGCCCTGGACGAGGGCGCGGGTCTTGCGGTCGTAGGCGAGGAGGTCCACGCGGTCGCCGGCGCGGGAGGCGAGGGCCGCGAGGAGCAGGGCCGCGTCCATCGAGGCGTCGAGGCGGGGTGCGTCGCCCACGCGGCCTGCCGAGGTGCGGCCGGTGTCGAGGACCAGGAGGATGTGGCGGTCGCGTTCAGGGCGCCAGGTGCGTACGGCGACAGCGGACTGGCGGGCTGTGGCGCGCCAGTCGATCGAGCGGGTGTCGTCGCCGGGGACGTACTCGCGCAGGCTGTCGAATTCGGTGCCCTCGCCGCGGGTGAGCACGCTGGTGCGGCCGTCCAGTTCGCGCAGGCGGGCCAGTTTTGAGGGCAGGTGCTTGCGGCTGGTGAACGGGGGCAGGACGCGTACCGTCCAGGGGGCTTTGTGGGTGCCCTGGCGGGAGAAGAGGCCGAGGGGGCCGTACGAGCGGATGGTGACCCGGTCGGCCTGGCGGTCGCCACGGCGGGTGGGGCGTAGACGGGTCGTCAGCCGTCGGCGTTCGCCCGCGGGGACCGTGAGGCGGTGGCGGGAGGCTGTCGTCTCCGTGCCGGGCAGCCAGCTGCTGGGGGGCCAGGCGTCGCGGAGGTGGGCGCGCAGGGGACGGCGGGACGGATTGGTGACCGTGAGGGTCACGTCCGCCGTGTCGCCCAGGCGTACGGAGGTGTCGCCGGAGCGGGTCAGGCCCAGGCGTCGTACGGGGGCGGCGAGCGCGAAGTCGCACGCGCAGGCCACGGCCAAGGGGGCGTTGACCGCCAGGATGCCCGTCCAGCTGGGCTCCCAGATGCCGACGGGGAGGGAGCCCAGGGCCGCGAGGAGGGCGGCGCGTCCGGTGAGTGCCATCAGCGGGGGACGGGGACGTGGGCGAGGATCGCGTTGATGACGGAGTCGGCGGTCACGCCGTCCATTTCTGCCTCCGGGCGGAGCTGGACGCGGTGGCGGAGCGTGGGCAGGGCGAGTGCCTTCACGTCGTCGGGGATGACGTAGTCCCGGCCCGTCAGCCAGGCCCAGGCGCGGGCGGTGGCCAGGAGGGCCGTGGCGCCTCGGGGGGAGACGCCGAGGGTGAGGGACGGCGACTCGCGGGTGGCGCGGCAGATGTCGACTACGTAGGCGGTGATCTCGGGGGAGACGGTTGTCTCGGCGACCGCGGTGCGGGCGGCCTCCAGGTCGGCCGGGCCCGCCACGGGGCGTACGCCGGCGGCGTGGAGGTTGCGGGGGTCGAAGCCCTCGGCGTGGCGGGTGAGGACGTCGATCTCGTCCTGGCGCGAGGGGAGGGGGATCGTGAGTTTGAGGAGGAAGCGGTCGAGCTGGGCTTCGGGGAGGGGGTACGTGCCCTCGTACTCCACCGGGTTCTGCGTGGCCGCCACCAGGAACGGCTCGGGGAGGGGGCGGGGGGTGCCGTCGACGGTGACCTGGCGTTCCTCCATGGCTTCCAGGAGGGACGACTGGGTCTTGGGGGGCGTGCGGTTGATCTCGTCGGCGAGGAGGAGGTTGGTGAAGACCGGGCCGGGCTGGAAGGAGAACTCGGCGGACCGGGTGTCGTAGACCAGGGAGCCGGTGACGTCGCTGGGCATCAGGTCGGGGGTGAACTGGACGCGTTTGGTGTCGAGTTCGAGGGCGGAGGCGAGGGCGCGGACCAGGAGGGTCTTGGCGACGCCGGGGACGCCTTCGAGGAGGACGTGGCCGCGGCAGAGCAGGGCGACGACGAGGCCGGTGACGGCGGGGTCCTGGCCGACCACGGCCTTGGCGATCTCGGCGCGCAGGGCCTCCAGGGAGGCTCGGGCGGTGCCCGGTTCCCCGGTCTGCCCGGCGTTGTCAGTGGTCGGGTCCATCATGGACGGCGTACCTCTCTTTCGAGGGCGTCGAGTCGGTCGGCGAGTGCGATGAGTGCTGCGTCGTCGCTGGGCGGTGGTCCGAAGAGGAGGGTGTGCAGGTCCTGTCCGTCGCCGTGGAGGTGGGCGGACAGGGCGGGGAGCAGGGCCTCGGGCGTGTGCGCCTGGGTGACGGGGACGCCTGTGAGGGGGGCGAGGCGGGTGCGGGTGGTGGAGCGAAGAGCGCTTGCCGCGCGGTCGCGGGCGTCAGCCTTGCGGTAGAGGCGGGCGCGGCCTTCGGCGGTTTCGGAGGCGCGGATCGCGACGGGGAGTTTTTCGGGCACGAGGGGGCCGAGCCGGCGTGCGCGCCAGAGGGCGGCCAGGGCTGCGGCGATGAAGAGTTGCAGGGTGCCCCAGAGCCAGCCCGAGGGGAGCAGGTCGAAGAAGCTGCGTTCGTCGTCGGGTGCGGTGGCCGACGTGTCGGAGAGCGAGGGGAGGTACCAGACCAGATGGGGGCGGGAGCCGAGGAGCTGGAGGGCGAGCGAGGCGTTGCCCTGCTTGTCGAGGCGGTCGTTGAGGAGGATGTCGGGTGCGCCGAGGAGGACGGTGTCGCCGTTCCCGGTCGGGTCCGGGACGCGCAGCAGGGTGGCCAGGCGCTCGCTGGGGTAGCAGGCGTCGGCGTCGAGGTGGGTGGTGGTGTAGCGGACGCCGCCCGTGTCGGCGGTGCCTGCGCGCCGGGCGGCGGGCAGGTCGCATTCGGGGGAGAGCGTCGAGTCGAGGCTGGTGGCGGGGTCGGCGGTGACGCCGGGGGCGAGCCGTTCCACGGAGGCGCTGCCGGAGGCGACCAGGACGGTACGGGCGCCGGAGTCGGTGAACGCGTGGTGCAGGCGAGACTGTTGAGCCCGTGTCAGCAGGTCGGGGACGGCGACCAGGAGGGTGGTGTCCGGGCCGGCCGCGGTGGCCGCCTCGTCCAGGGTGGTGACCACGCGTGTGTCCACGCCCCGGTCGGCGAGGAGTTCGGCGACGGCGCGGCTGCCGCCGGGGTCGGCGGAGCGCGGGTCGAGTTCGCCGTGCCGGGCGTCGGAGCGGATCACGGCGATCGCGATGGCTCCGGCGAGGAGTACCACGAGGGCGAGTGCGATGCCGCGCGTGCGGGTCCACAGGTGGCGGGCGGTGGGCGAGGCCGAGGTGGACGGGTGGGTGGCCTCGGTGGTCATTCGGCGGCTCCCTGGCGGGTGTGGGGGGCCGTGCTGGGGGCGCTGGTGGCGAGCTGGGGTTTGGTGCGTTCCAGGTCGCGGTCGAGTTCGGCGATGCGGTGGTACGACTGCTCGGTCGCCGAGCGGCCGCCGTACGTCACGTCGTCGAAGTCGCGGGCGGCGGCGCGCAGTCGGTCGGTGTGGGCGGGCAGGGCCCGGCCGGCTTCGGCGGCGGCCTCGTCGGCGGTGCGGCCGGGGCGGACGTCGAGGAGGGCGCGTTCCTCGAGGGCGCGGACGAGGGCCCGCATGCGTTCCTGGACGGCCTGGTTCCAGTGGCCCTGGGCGGCGTGTGCCTCGGCGGCGGACCGGTGGTCGGCGGCGCTGCGGGGGCGGTCGTCGAACAGGGTGGCGGACGAGGTGGGTTGGCGGCGCGGGGTGCCGAGGCGCCACCACAGTGCGGCCACGAGTGCGACGACGGTCAGGATGATGACGACCAGACCGAGTGTGCCGCCGGGCGTCGCGGTCGAGGCGGCGTTGAGGAGCTTGCCCAGCCAGTCCCAGAAGGCGTCGAGGGCGCGTTGGAAGAGGCTGGGGTCGTTCTCGTGGTACATCCGCTTGGACAGTTCGCGCCGGGCCGCTTCGCGCGCTGGGTCGCGCGGGGTGGTGAGCGGTGGCTCGTCTGTGGAGCCTGCCGACAACAGCGACGGCAGTGCGGTGGTGTCGCCGGAGCTCAGCAGTGTCCGTATCGCGGTGCGTGGCAGCACCGTTGTGAGAGGTTCCCCCGCCCAGCTCACCCCATCAGCTCCCCGGGGTCGCGCCGGGGGCGGTGGAGCCGTGGCCCTGGACACCGGCGGCGCGGGCCAGTTCGAGGTCGAGGGCCTCGCGGCGGATGCGCTGGTCGATGTAGAGGAGCACGGTGACGCCCGCCGTGATCGGGAACGTGATCATGGAGCCGATCACCGAGCCGATGCCGCTGACGACGAGGAACGTCCAGCCGACGCTGGCGCCGCCGTTGAGCCAGCCGGTGATGCCGTCGCCGCCGAGGGCCGCGGCGAGGAAGGTGAAGGGGATGACGATGATCGAGGCGACGACGTTCGCGATGGTCGTGGCGAGCAGCTGGATGCCGAAGATCCGCCACCAGGTGCCCTGAACGAGCTTCGCGGAGCGGCTCATGGCCTTCTTGACGCCCTGCTTCTCCAGCATCAGGGCGGGCGAGGCCAGGGAGAAGCGGATCATCAGCCAGAGGGCGACGATGCCGGCGCCGATGATGCCCAGCACGGTGAGGGCGACGCCCGCGCCGGTGCTCCCGGAGAGGGAGAGGAGGATGCCGGGCAGGGTGCCCACGGTGACGATGCCGGCGGTGATGAGCAGCAGCAGGCAGATGAGGCCGAACAGTTTGACGACCTGAGGGCGGGCGTCCCGCCAGGCCTCGCCGATCGTCACCGACCTGCCGAGTACGGCGCGGCTGGTGACAGTGGTGAGCAGGGCGGTCGCGATGACCGTGCCGACCAGGGAGATGACGAAGACGACGGTGGAGTTGAGCATGGCGTCGCCCATGGCGCGGCTCAGCTCGTCGAAGCCGGCGTTGGGGTCGTTGAGCGCCTGGTTGCTGGTGTCGTCCAGGACGAGGCCCTGGAACAGCACGACGATGACCTCGGTGAGGACTGCGACGGTCAGGGAGATGCCCAGGACCGTGCGCCAGTAGGTGCGCATGGTGGAGACGGCGCCGTCGAGGATCTCGCCCACGCCGAGCGGGCGGAGGGGGATCACGCCGGGTTTGGCTGCGGGCGGGGGGCCGCCCCAGCCGTTGCCCCAGCCGCCGTAGCCTCCGGGGCCGCCGTAGCCGCCGTGGCCCCCGGGGGGCTGGGTGCCCCAGCCCGGGCCGGGTGGCGGGGGCGGGGGCGCCTGGCCGGGACCGGCCGGGGCGCTCGGGGCGGACCACTGGGCTGGTGGCGGCTGTTCCTTGGACCACTGCGGGCCGGCGCCCTGTGGGGCCTCGCCCGGCCGGCTCGGCTGGTCGGCGGATGGTACGGGGCCGGGGCGGTCGGCGGACTCGGCAGGGCCGGACGCGTCGGGCTTCTGTCCGTCGGACGGTGCGGATCCGGGCGAGGCCCAGCCCGGAGTGTCGTTCATCGTCGCTCCTTCACGGTGCCCGTCCGCGGACGCGGCGGCAGGTTGGCAGCCATCGTGCCATGGGGTGGTCTTCGAGTGACCGGCGGCGGTATGGGCTGCGTACCTTCAATTGTCCGCTCGAGAAGGGGCAGACTGACCGTATGGCTGATCAGTACGCGTACAGCGGCGATGACAAACGGCCGACGGGGCTCCCGGTGATCCGTTGGGAAGAGCCGCCGGAAGGTCCGGTTCTGGTCCTGCTGGACCAGACGAGGCTGCCTGCCCAGGAGGTCGAACTGGTCTGTACGGACGCGTCCGCGCTCGTGGAGGCGATCCGTTCGCTCGCCGTGCGCGGGGCGCCCCTGCTCGGTATCGCGGGGGCGTACGGCGTCGCGCTCGCCGCCGTGCGGGGCTTCGACGTGGAGGAGGCCGCGGCCGCACTCGCGAGCGCCCGGCCGACCGCGGTGAACCTGGCCGTCGGTGTGCGCCGGGCGCAGGCGGCCCACGAGGCCGCGCTCGCCGAGGACGGTGACGTCCGGCAGGCGGCCGCGGCGGCGCTGGCGGCGGCGCGGCAGCTGCATCGGGAGGACGCCGAGGCCAGTGCGCGGATGGCCGAGCACGGGGTGGCGCTGCTGGAGGAGCTGGTGCCCGGGGGCGGGCATCGGCTGCTCACCCACTGCAACACCGGTTCGCTGGTGTCGGGCGGGGAGGGTACGGCGTTCGCGGTGGCGCTCGCGGCGCACCGTGCGGGCAGGCTGCGGCGTCTGTGGGTGGACGAGACGCGGCCGCTGCTGCAGGGTGCGCGCCTGACGGCGTACGAGGCGGCGCGCAGCGGGATGGCCTACACGCTCCTCACGGACAACGCTGCCGGGTCGCTGTTCGCCGCCGGTGAGGTGGACGCGGTGCTGATCGGAGCGGACCGCATCACGGCGGACGGTTCGGTGGCGAACAAGGTCGGAAGCTATCCGCTGGCGGTGCTCGCGCGGTATCACCATGTGCCGTTCATCGTGGTGGCGCCGGTGACGACGGTGGATCTGGACACACCGGACGGGGCGTCCATCGAGGTCGAGCAGCGCGCGGGGCACGAGGTGACCGAGCTGGTGGCGCCGCAGGTGCCGGTGGCCGGGGCGGAAGCGGGTGGTGGGATTCCGGTGGCGCCGCTGGGGACCCAGGCGTACAACCCGGCGTTCGATGTGACCCCGCCGGAGCTGGTGACGGCGATCGTGACCGAGGAGGGTGTGGTTTCTCCGGTGACGGCCGAGGCGCTCGCGGAGGTGTGTGCCCGTTCGCCCCGGGTGGCGGCGGGCTGAGCTGTGGGCTGAGCGGTGGGGCTGCCGGAGCGCTGAGGGGAGCGGCAGGGTTTCGCCCTCCCCGCGCTTCGGCGCCCCGCGTAGTCGGCGTCTCGAGATCAACAGTGGGCGGACGAGGGCAGACAGTCGCGCTTGCTGCGACTATGGTCACTGGCGGTGACCTACCTCACCACTGCCTTCGCCACTGTTATGAGAATGGGATGATGTCGTTTATGAAGGGACGAGTCCTTGTCGTCGACGACGACACCGCACTGGCCGAGATGCTCGGCATTGTGCTGCGTGGTGAGGGTTTCGAGCCGTCTTTCGTGGCCGACGGCGACAAGGCGCTGGCCGCCTTCCGCGAGTCCAAGCCCGATCTGGTGCTGCTCGACCTGATGCTGCCCGGCCGGGACGGCATCGAGGTGTGCCGTCTGATCAGGGCGGAGTCCGGGGTGCCGATCGTGATGCTCACGGCGAAGAGCGACACGGTCGATGTCGTCGTGGGCCTGGAGTCGGGTGCCGACGACTACATCGTGAAGCCGTTCAAGCCGAAGGAACTGGTGGCCCGGATCCGGGCCAGGCTCCGGAGGTCGGAGGAGCCCGCTCCGGAGCAGCTCGCCATCGGTGACCTGGTCATCGACGTGGCGGGGCACTCCGTGAAGCGGGACGGGCAGTCGATCGCGCTGACGCCGCTGGAGTTCGACCTGCTGGTCGCGCTGGCGCGCAAGCCGTGGCAGGTGTTCACGCGCGAGGTGCTGCTGGAGCAGGTGTGGGGCTACCGGCACGCGGCGGACACGCGTCTGGTCAACGTGCATGTGCAGCGGCTGCGCTCCAAGGTCGAGAAGGACCCGGAGAAGCCGGAGATCGTGGTGACCGTCCGCGGCGTCGGATACAAGGCAGGGCCGAGCTGAGATGTCCGGCGACAGTGCCGCTTCGGCGCCCGGCCGGTCCGGGGCCCGCCCGGGGCGGCCTGTCGGGCGGAGGAGGACCGGCTCCCGCTGGGGACGGTTCCTGGAGAGCGGGCTGCTGCTCCAGGGCGGGGTCCAGGGCAGCCCGGTCATCCGGCTGTTCATGCGGTGGGTGCGCCGGCCGTTGCTGCCCGTCATGCGGCTGTGGCGGCGCAACATCCAGCTCAAGGTCGTGGCCACCACCCTGCTGATGTCGCTGGGCGTGGTCCTGCTGCTGGGCTTCGTCGTCATCGGGCAGGTCCGCAACGGGCTGCTGGACGCCAAGGTGAAGGCGTCCCAGAGTCAGGCCACCGGCGGGTTCGCGGTGGCCAAACAGCGGGCCGACGAGGCGGCGAGCGGCACCGGTGACGACGTCGCCACGGCGGACGGGCGTCCCGCGCAGAACGTGACCGAGTGGATGAGCGACCTTGTCTCGTCGCTGTCCAGTGGCGGCCAGGGCGCCTTCGACGTGGTGACGCTCCCGGCGTCCGACTCGGACGGCCCCGGCGGCCGCGGGCAGCGTGCCTCCGGCGAGGTGGACTGGAGCACGAGCGTGCCCGTGGCGCTGCGCGAGCGGATCGGCAGCAGCACGACGGCCGCCCAGATCTACACGCGCATCACCTACAACAACGACGTCAAGGATTCCCAGCCGGGCCTGGTCATCGGCAAGCAGGTCAACGACCCGAACGGGGACCCGTACCAGCTCTACTACCTCTTCCCGCTGACCCAGGAGGAGAAGTCGCTGAGCCTGGTCAAGGGGACGCTCGCGACGGCCGGGCTGTTCGTCGTCGTGCTGCTCGGGGCCATCGCCTGGCTCGTGGTGCGCCAGGTCGTGACGCCGGTGCGGATGGCGGCGGGGATCGCGGAGCGGCTGTCCGCCGGGCGGCTGCAGGAACGTATGAAGGTCACCGGCGAGGACGACATCGCGCGGCTCGGCGAGGCCTTCAACAAGATGGCCCAGAACCTCCAGCTCAAGATCAGCCAGCTGGAGGACCTGTCGCGGATGCAGCGCCGGTTCGTGTCGGACGTGTCGCACGAGCTGCGTACGCCGCTGACGACCGTGCGGATGGCCGCGGACGTCATCCACGAGGCGCGCGAGGACTTCGACCCGGTGACCGCGCGGTCGGCGGAGCTGCTCACCGACCAGCTGGACCGGTTCGAGTCGCTGCTCGCGGATCTGCTGGAGATCAGCCGGTTCGACGCGGGTGCGGCAGCGCTGGAGGCGGAGCCGATAGACCTCAGGGAGGTCGTGTGGCGTGTGGTCAGCGGGGCGGAGCCGCTCGCGGAGCGCAAGGGCACGCGGATCCGGGTCCTCGGCGACCAGCAGCCCGTCGTCGCCGAGGCCGACGCCCGGCGCGTGGAGCGTGTGCTGCGCAACCTCGTCGTCAACGCCGTCGAGCACGGTGATGGCAGGGACGTCGTCGTCAAGCTGGCCGCGGCCGGTGGTGCGGTCGCCGTCGCGGTGCGGGACTACGGAGTCGGGCTCAAGCCGGGTGAGGCGACCCGCGTGTTCAGCCGCTTCTGGCGGGCCGACCCGGCACGCGCCCGTACCACGGGCGGCACGGGCCTGGGGCTGTCCATCGCCCTGGAGGACGCGCGGCTGCACGGCGGCTGGCTCCAGGCGTGGGGTGAGCCGGGCGGTGGTTCGCAGTTCCGGCTGACGCTGCCCAGGACCGCGGACGAGCCGCTGCGGGGCTCCCCGATACCGCTGGAGCCCAAGGACTCGCGGCGGAACCGGGGGCTCGACGACGCCGGTCTTCCGTGCGGCGCCGGGGACGGCGAGAAGCGGGCGACCGTGCCGGCGCAGTCGGCGAGCGGGCCGGTGCCCTCGGGGCCCGCCCGGGACCCGATACCCCCGCGGGCGGCCACCGCGCCGCCCACGGCCGATCCGACGGCGCTGCCCGGCAACGGCGCGCGTGTGGTGCCCCGGCCCGCCTCGGGCACGGGTGCGCGACGCGCGGACGAACCGGGGGCGCTGGAGCCGTCGGCGCGCGACGAGCGTGCGGATGATGCGGCGGGCCCGGACGGCGACGGTGCGGGCGGTGGTCCGGAAGGCTCGGCCGGTAACGGTGTGGTGAGCGGTCCGTCGGGCGTCGAGGGCAACGGTGCGGTGGGCGGTCAGGAGGGCTCCGCCGGTAACCGTGCGGTGGGCGGTCAGACAGGAGGCCCGGGATCCGTGCCGGATCAGGGCGTGGGCGGACCGCGGGGTGCGGACAGGGACGACGGAGCCGCAGGTTCGGGCCGGGAAACCGAGCCGGGGGACGCGGACAGGCAAGGGGAGGCATCTCGTGGGCGCTGACCGCGAGGGGCGCGGCCGGCGTATGCCCGCGCGTGTCATGGTGTACGCCGCCGGTGGCGTCCTGCTGCTGGCGGGGTGTGCCTCGATGCCGGACAGCGGGGATCTGCGGGGCGTGGAGTCCACCCCGCGCCAGGACACCCAGGTGCGGGTGTTCGCCGTGCCGCCGGGTGAGGACGCGCCGCCGTCGGAGATCGTGCAGGGCTTCCTGGAGGCGCTCACCAGCGACGATCCGCACTACAAGACGGCGCGTCAGTATCTGACCGGCGAGGCGGCGAAGACCTGGCGGCCGGAGGTGTCCACGACGGTGCTGACGGACGGGCCGGGCGCCAAGGCCGAAGGCCCGGGCGGCCTGGAGGACACCGGCGAGATCACGTACCGGCTGACCGGCGCCAAGGTGGCCACCGTCGATGCGCAGCAGTCGTACGCGCCGGCGACCGGTGCGTACGGCAGGACCGTGCACCTGACGCAGGACGAGAAGACCGAGCAGTGGCGGATCGACGCGCTGCCGCAGGGCGTCGTCATGGGCGAGTCGGACTTCCAGCGCAACTACATGTCCGTCAACAAGTACTACTTCGCTTCGAACACGGTGGAGGCCGGGGACTCGCAGCCCACCGCGGTCGCCGACCCCGTCTACGTCCGCCGGCGGGTGGAACCCATGACGCAGACGGTGCGCTCCCTGCTGACCGGGCCGACGCGGTGGCTCGGGCCGGTGGTCAGGTCGAGCTTCCCGACCGGTACGGCGCTGGCGAAGGGTGCCGGCGTGCTCACGCCCGACGACCGGAACAAGCTGACGGTCCCGCTCAACGACAAGGCCGCGGGCATCGGCACCAACCGGTGCGAGGAGATGGCGGCCCAGTTGCTCTTCACGCTGCAGAACCTCAGCCCCGCGGTGGAGGAGGTCGAGCTGCGGGCCGACGGGGCGGAGCTGTGCTCGCTCACACAGGAGACGGCCGACGCCGCGGCCTTCCGCAGCTCGGTGCGCCGCCCCGACTACCTGTACTTCGTCGACGCCAAGGACCGGCTGGTACGGATCCCCGCGGGCAGCAGCGACCCCGAGCCGGACCAGGCGCCGGGGGCGCTCGGTGAGGGCGACACGGCTCTGCGGTCGGTGGCGGTGTCGCGCGACGAGCACACCGCGGCCGGTGTCGGTCTCGACGGCAAGTCGCTGTACGTGGGATCGCTGGTCTCGGGCGGTTCGCTGGGCGAGCCGGTGCTGCGCAGCCAGGGCCGCACCGAGCAGGACCGGCTGACGACGCCCAGCTGGGACGCGCACGACGGCCTGTGGGTCGCCGACCGTGACCCGGACCATCCCCGGCTGCTCCTGTTCGAGGACGGCAAGGGCGATCCGCTGGAGGTGCGCACACCGCACCTGGACGGGCGGATCCAGGCTGTGCGGGTGGCCGCCGACGGAGTGCGGATCGCGCTCGTCGTGGAGAAGGGCGGCAAGAAGACCCTGCTCATCGGGCTGATCGAGCGGGAGGGGAAGCCGGGCAAGCAGGCCGTCAGGGTGGTGGAACTGCGCTCCGCGACACCTGAGTTGGAGGAGGTCACCGCCATGTCGTGGGCCGGGGACAGCCGGCTCGTGGTCGTCGGGCGCGAGCACGGCGGCGTGGAGCAGATGCGGTACGTCTCGGTCGACGGCTCCACGCCGGACGTGCCGGCGCCCGCGGCCCTGACCGGCGTGAAGGACGTCACCGCCGCCGAGGACGACCAGCTGCCGCTCGTGGCGTATTCGGTGGACGGGATCGTCCGGCTGCCGTCGGGAGCGCAGTGGCAGAAGGTGACGGAGGGGACGGCGCCGATCTATCCCGGGTGAGGTGTCACGCCCCCGGGGCGGAGTTGTCCACAGACCGTTGTCCACAGGCCGTTGTCCACAGGCCGTTGTCCACAGGGGTGGCCGGGCGGGGTCGGTGTTGGCACAGTGGTGGCCATGCGGGGGTGGTGGCAGGACCTCACCGACCTGGTGCTGCCGACGGAGTGCGGGGGCTGCGGGCGGCCTCGTGCGGTGCTCTGCGCGAAGTGCCGCGCGGTGCTGAGCGGAGCCGCGGCGCGCCCGGTGCGGCCGCTGCCGGAGCCGCCCGGGCTGCCCGTGGTGCACGCGGCGGCTCGGTACGCGGACGAGGTGCGGGCGACGCTGCTGGCCCACAAGGAACGGGGCGCTCTGGCGCTCGCCGGTCCGCTCGGGGCGGCTCTGGCGGGAGCGGTGCGGGCGGGGCTTCAGAGCGCCTGGACCGGGGGCGAGGGTGCCTGGGCAGGTGGTGGCTGGGGTCCGGTGCTGCTCGTGCCCGTGCCGTCCGGGCGGCGGGCCGTGCGGGCCCGGGGACATGATCCCGCGCGGCGGATCGCGCTCGCGGCCGCGGGCGAGCTGCGGCGGAGCGGGACTCCGGCCCGGGTGCTCGGCGTGCTGCGGCAGCGGCGGGCCGTCGCCGACCAGGCGGAACTCAACTCCCGGCAGCGGCTGGACAATCTCGCGGGCGCGCTGGCGGTGGCGTCCGGTGGTGCCCGGCTCCTCTCCGAAGGGCCGGTCGTCCTCGTCGATGACGTGATGACCACGGGGGCGTCGCTGGCGGAGGCCGCGCGGGCCGTGCGGGCGGCGACGGGGCCGATTTCGAACGCTGCGGGAACTGGGGCCGTGTATGGGGGAGAGACGTGGGAAAGCAGAGAAGAACAGAACGTCGGACCGACGCGAGAGAGGACGGGTCGGCGACCCGGCCGGCCGGGAATGGCGGGCGCGGGTGGCGCCGGCCAAGACGTGGACGTGGTGTGTGCGGCCGTGGTCGCGGCACCACCGGACTCTTTTGAAATAAACCGGAACTGACCGAGATCTTGCGTCGTTGCAGGTAACGAGAGGGCTTATTCGCCTGAACGGAGGTACGCCGCAGTAGAGGGTGACGACATCCGTCCGGGCGAGATATGTTCGGTTGAGAGGGAAAGCCGCAGGCCACGCCTCTCAAATCCGAATGCCGTGCTGCGGGTTTTTCTTCATCACTCGCGACGGTGGAGTGGAGATCCCGCCCATGGGGGAGGAGGTGGAAGTCACCGAGTCCGAGGTTCCGGGACTCACCGGAACCTGGTGCAAAAAGGGAGACGCTCCGCAGCGAAGCGGAGCGATCCGGGAACGGAGTTCTGCGTGGACATCGTCGTCAAGGGCCGCAAGACCGAGGTGCCCGAGCGGTTCCGGAAGCACGTGGCCGAGAAGCTGAAGCTGGAGAAGATCCAGAAGCTCGATGGCAAGGTGATCAGCCTCGACGTCGAGGTGTCCAAGGAGCCGAACCCGCGACAGGCCGACCGCTGTGACCGAGTGGAGATCACGCTCCGCTCCCGCGGTCCGGTGATCCGGGCGGAGGCAGCGGCGAGCGATCCGTACGCGGCGCTCGACCTGGCGGCGGAAAAGCTGGAAGCCCGGCTGCGCAGGCAACACGACAAGCGGTTCTCGCGCCGTGGCTCGCGCCGGATCTCGGCCGCCGAGGTCGCCGACCACGTCCCGGGCGTGGCGACGCTCAACGGGAACGGCCTGGCGACGGCTCCCCCGGAGGAGGAGCCCGAAGCAGCCGTCCCCACGAAGAAGATCGGCTCTCTGGAGGTACAGGGTGACGGCCCCATCGTCGTCCGCGAGAAGACCCACGTCGCAGCACCCATGACCCTCGACCAGGCTCTCTACGAGATGGAGCTGGTCGGGCACGACTTCTACCTGTTCGTCGACTCCGAGACCAAGGAACCGAGTGTCGTCTACCGACGGCACGCCTATGACTACGGCGTGATTCACCTCAGGACGGACACGATGGTCACACAGGCGCACTCCCCGGACGCGGGCGGTGCGCTCGGCGGCTGACTGTGCCGGGTGACAGCGGAGAGGGTGCCCCTGGAGCGCGTGTGCGCCCCCAGGGGCACCCCCGTGGGACCACTTCGCGCCCCGCTCTGTCGCCCCGGCGCCGTCCAGGCATGAAATCATGGTGGCAACGACCCAACCGGTGGGTCGTTGCTCTGGGTTGGCGATGGCTCAGGACCACAGGCCACAGCCTTCAGGGGGAGGAACGATGGCGGACAGCTTCGGACCGATGCGTGACGGGGATGCCGACGACGGCGTCGTCGGCATGGGCCCGGACACGGGCTCTCCACGCAAGGAACCGATCAGAGTCCTTGTCGTGGACGACCACGCCCTGTTCCGCCGTGGTCTGGAGATCGTGCTCGCCGCCGAGGAGGACATCCAGGTCGTCGGCGAGGCCGGGGACGGCGCCGAGGCCGTCGAGAAGGCCGCCGACCTGCTGCCCGACATCGTCCTGATGGACGTGCGGATGCCCAAGCGCGGCGGGATCGAGGCCTGTACCTCCATCAAGGAGGTCGCCCCCAGCGCCAAGATCATCATGCTGACGATCAGCGACGAGGAAGCCGACCTCTACGACGCGATCAAGGCGGGCGCGACCGGCTATCTCCTCAAGGAGATCTCCACGGACGAGGTGGCCACCGCGATTCGCGCGGTCGCCGACGGGCAGTCGCAGATCAGCCCGTCCATGGCGTCGAAGCTGCTCACCGAGTTCAAGTCGATGATCCAGCGCACGGACGAGCGCCGGCTGGTGCCCGCCCCGCGCCTCACGGACCGCGAACTGGAAGTCCTCAAACTCGTCGCGACGGGCATGAACAACCGTGACATCGCCAAGGAGTTGTTCATCTCCGAGAACACCGTGAAGAACCACGTGCGCAACATCCTGGAGAAGCTCCAGCTGCACTCCAGGATGGAAGCGGTGGTGTACGCGATGCGGGAGAAGATCCTCGAGATCCGCTGACGGTCAGGCGGTCAGGCGGGCCAGCTCACGCACGAGGGGCTCGCGCAGGTCCGGTGCGTCGACCCGTTCCACACGGACGTCCGTGCAGTCCACCCAGGTCGCCGCCTCGGCGAGGGCCTGGGCGACGGCCGGGACCGCCTTCGGGCCGTCGAGCGTGACCTGCTTGGCCACCAGTGTGCGGCCCTCGCGCGCCGGATCCACCCGACCGACGAGTCGGCCGCCGGCCAGCACCGGCATCGCGAAGTAGCCGTGAATCCGCTTCTGTTTGGGGACGTAGGCCTCCAGGCGGTGGGTGAAGCCGAAGATCCGCTCCGTGCGCGCCCGCTCCCAGATCAGGGAGTCGAAGGGCGACAGGAGGGTCGTGCGGTGGCGGCCGCGCGGGGGTGCCTCCAGGGCTGCGGGGTCGGCCCAGGCGGGCTTGCCCCAGCCCTCGACCGTGACCGGGACGAGCCCCGAGTCGGCGATCACCGCCTCGACCTGCTCGCCCTTGAGGCGGTGGTAGTCGGCGATGTCCGCGCGGGTGCCGACACCGAGGGACCGGCCCGCCAGGCGGACGAGGCGGCGCAGGCACTCGGTGTCGTCCAGCTCCTCGTGCAGCAGCGCGTCCGGGATCGCGCGGTCGGCGAGGTCGTAGACGCGCTTCCAGCCGCGGCGCTCCACGCAGACCACCTCGCCGTACATCAGGGCGCGTTCCACGGCGACCTTCGAGCCGGACCAGTCCCACCAGTCGCTGGTCTTCTTCGCGCCGCCCAACTCCGTGGCGGTGAGGGGGCCTTCGGCGCGGAGTTGTTTGATGACCTGGTCGTAGGCGCCGTCCGGGAGCTCGTGGTTCCAGTGCGGGCGGTTGCGGTAGGCGCGGCGGCGGAACGCGAAGTGGGGCCACTCCTCGACGGGGAGGATGCAGGCGGCGTGCGACCAGTACTCGAAGGCGTGGGTGTCCTTCCAGTAGGCGTTCTCGATCGTCTTGCGGCCTACCGCGCCGAGGCGGGCGTACGGGACGAGTTCGTGGGAGCGGGCCAGGACCGAGATCGTGTCGAGCTGTATCGCGCCCAGGTGGCGGAGGATGCCGCGGACGCCGGAGCGGCGGGGTGGGGTGCCGAGGAAGCCCTGGGCGCGGAGCGCGATTCTGCGGGCCTCGTCTGCGGAGAGCTCTGCTGTGGGGCGCGGGGTGGTCATGGATCCGCACGATAGGGGGTGGGGGTGACAACGGGGTGTGAGCTGGGGGTTTGCTGTTTCGCGCGCTGCGTTGGTGCTGAGGGCGGGGCGTTGCGCAACCCGGCGGTGCGGGGTGCCGCTGCGCCCACCCGTGCCGCCCCAGCGGCACGATTGCCCGCAGCTAGGCAGCTAGGCAGCTAGGCAGCTAGGCAGCTAGGTAGCTAGGCAGCCAGGCAGCTACGCGCGGCCGGGCAGATATGGGGACGTTGACGGGAGGCCCAGGTCTGAGGGGAGGAGGGAGCCTATCCAGCTGTCCCTGCGGACTCCCTTGTTGTTCGTCGCGGAGCGGAGTGTGCCCTCGATCGTGAAGCCCGCTCGTTCCGCCACCGCGCGGGAACCACGGTTTCCCACCTCGGCGCGCCATTCGATGCGGTCGAGCGCGGCGTGGGTGAAGGCCCAGCGGCAGGCGGTGAGGGCGGCTTCCGTGATGTAGCCGTGGGCGCGGTGCCGCTTGGCCGCCCAGAAGCCGATCTCACCCATGCCCAGGGCGCGCATGGTGATGCCGAGCATGCCGGCGAGTTCCCCGGAGTGGACGAAGACGCCGAAGGTGAACATGGATCCGTCGCTCCAGCCGTCGGGGGCCACCTGTTCCGTGAAGGCCTCGGCGTGCTCACGGAGGTACGGCGAGGGGATCGTGGTCCAGCGCTGGATGTCCGGGTCCTGGCAGGCGTCGTAGACCGCGTCGGTGTCCTGGGGGCCGACCGTGCGCAGCAGGAGGCGGTCCGTGGTCAGTGTTACGGGGTCCATCGGCCGATTGTGCTCGGAGGCTCGCCGTGAGCGCCATCCGTTCACCCAGGGTGACGGGGTGGTCACGCTTCGCGTGAATCGGTCGGTGGATGCGGCACTATCCGAGGGGCCCGGACGTTGTCCCCTCAGAAGAGTGAAAGAGAAATGAAGCAGCGGACGGTCGCCGTCACGGCAGGCCCTCCCGGCGCGGTGGGGTCCTCGCATACGATGGCCGTTGCTCAGTAAGTCAAGTGGTAACCGACCGTCCCAGGCCCGACCGGCAAGGAGACCAACCCCCGTGTCCGTCCTCTCGAAGATCATGCGTGCAGGCGAAGGCAAGATCCTGCGCAGGCTGCACCGCATCGCGGACCAGGTCAACTCCATCGAAGAGGACTTCGTCGACCTCTCCGACGCCGAGCTGCGCGCCCTCACCGATGAGTACAAGCAGCGCTACGCCGACGGCGAGACCCTGGACGACCTGCTGCCCGAGGCGTTCGCCACCGTCCGTGAGGCGGCCAAGCGCGTCCTCGGCCAGCGGCACTACGACGTGCAGATGATGGGCGGCGCCGCCCTGCACATGGGTTACGTCGCGGAGATGAAGACCGGTGAGGGCAAGACCCTCGTCGGTACGCTGCCGGCGTATCTGAACGCCCTGTCCGGCAAGGGCGTCCACATCATCACGGTCAACGACTACCTGGCCGAGCGCGACTCCGAGATGATGGGCCGCGTCCACCGGTTCCTGGGCCTGGAGGTCGGCTGCATCCTCGCCAACATGACGCCGGCTCAGCGCCGTGAGCAGTACGCCTGCGACATCACGTACGGCACGAACAACGAGTTCGGCTTCGACTACCTGCGCGACAACATGGCGTGGTCCCAGGACGAGCTCGTCCAGCGCGGCCACAACTACGCCATCGTCGACGAGGTCGACTCCATCCTCATCGACGAGGCCCGTACGCCGCTGATCATCTCCGGCCCGGCCGACCAGGCCACCAAGTGGTACGGCGACTTCGCCAAGCTGGTCACGCGCCTCAAGCGCGGCGAGCCCGGCAACCCCCTCAAGGGCCTCGAGGAGACCGGCGACTACGACGTCGACGAGAAGAAGCGCACGGTCGCCATCCACGAGTCCGGCGTCAGCAAGGTCGAGGACTGGCTGGGCATCGACAACCTGTACGAGTCGGTGAACACCCCTCTGGTGGGCTACCTGAACAACGCCATCAAGGCCAAGGAGCTCTTCAAGAAGGACAAGGACTACGTCATCATCGACGACGAGGTCATGATCGTCGATGAGCACACCGGACGTATCCTCGCCGGCCGCCGCTACAACGAGGGCATGCACCAGGCGATCGAGGCGAAGGAAGCGGTGCCGATCAAGGACGAGAACCAGACGCTCGCCACGATCACGCTCCAGAACTTCTTCCGTCTCTACAAGCGCCACGACCACAGCGGCAAGGAGCAGCCCGGCCTGGCCGGCATGACCGGTACGGCCATGACCGAGGCCGCCGAGTTCCACCAGATCTACAAGCTCGGCGTGGTGCCGATCCCGACCAACCGGCCGATGGTCCGCAAGGACCAGTCGGACCTGATCTACCGGACCGAGGTCGCCAAGTTCGAGGCGGTCGTCGACGACATCGAGGAGAAGCACCGCAAGGGGCAGCCGATCCTCGTCGGCACCACCTCCGTCGAGAAGTCCGAGTACCTCTCGCAGCAGCTCAGCAAGCGCGGCATCCAGCACGAGGTGCTCAACGCCAAGCAGCACGACCGTGAGGCGACGATCGTCGCCCAGGCCGGCCGCAAGGGCGCTGTCACGGTGGCCACGAACATGGCCGGCCGTGGTACGGACATCAAGCTCGGCGGCAACCCCGAGGACCTCGCCGAGGCGGAGCTGCGCCAGCGCGGCCTCGACCCCGAGGAGCACATCGAGGAGTGGGCGCACGCCCTGCCCGAGGCGCTCCAGCGGGCCGAGAAGGCCGTCCAGGCCGAGAAGGACGAGGTCGAGAAGCTCGGCGGGCTCTACGTGCTCGGCACCGAGCGGCACGAGTCGCGGCGGATCGACAACCAGCTGCGCGGTCGTTCCGGCCGTCAGGGAGACCCGGGCGAGTCCCGCTTCTACCTCTCCCTCGGCGACGACCTGATGCGGCTGTTCAAGGCCCAGATGGTCGAGCGCGTGATGTCGATGGCGAACGTCCCGGACGACGTGCCGATCGAGAACAAGATGGTCACGCGCGCGATCGCCTCCGCCCAGTCGCAGGTCGAGCAGCAGAACTTCGAGACCCGTAAGAACGTCCTGAAGTACGACGAGGTCCTCAACCGCCAGCGTGAGGTCATCTACGGCGAGCGGCGCCGCGTCCTGGAGGGCGAGGACCTGCACGAGCAGGTGCAGCACTTCATGGACGACACCATCGACGCCTACGTCCAGGCCGAGACCGCCGAGGGCTTCCCCGAGGACTGGGACCTCGACCGGCTGTGGGGCGCGTTCAAGCAGCTCTACCCGGCCAAGATCACGATCGAGGAGCTGGAGGAGGCCGCCGGCGACCGGGCGGGCCTGACCGCCGAGTTCATCGGCGACTCCATCAAGGACGACATCCACGAGCAGTACGAGGCGCGCGAGGCGCAGCTCGGCTCCGAGATCATGCGCGAGCTGGAGCGCCGGGTCGTGCTGTCGGTCCTCGACCGCAAGTGGCGCGAGCACCTCTACGAGATGGACTACCTCCAGGAGGGCATCGGCCTGCGCGCGATGGCGCAGAAGGACCCGCTGGTCGAGTACCAGCGCGAGGGCTTCGACATGTTCACCGCCATGATGGAGGGCATCAAGGAGGAGTCCGTCGGCTACCTGTTCAACCTGGAGGTCCAGGTCGAGCAGCAGGTCGAGGAGGTTCCGGTCGAGGACACCAAGCCGGTGGCCGACCTGGAGAAGCACGACGCGGTGCCGGCGCAGGCCGGTGCCCGCCCGGAGATCCGCGCCAAGGGCCTCGACGTCCCGCAGCGGCGCAACCTCCACTTCTCCGCGCCGACTGTCGACGGCGAGGGCGGCACCATCGAGGGTGATTTCACCGAGGACGGCGAGCCGGTGCGTTCCGAGTCCGACGGTCTCACGCGCGCGGAGCGCCGCAAGCAGGCGAAGGGCCGGGGCCGTCGCAAGAAGTGACGGTGGCTGCGGCACGGTAGCGGCTTGAAGGGCCGGGCACCTCTGGGTGTCCGGCCCTTCTGTCTGCTGCGAGGGGCCTCAGTCGGCCTCGGCGCGGGGCGGGCGGGGGCCGCCGAGTTCCACGGCCGTGCAGCGCCAGCGGAGGTCCTGGCCGAGTTCCAGGCGGAAGGCCATGGCGCGCAGCCTGTCGCCGGCGCCGATACGTGCGAAGGCCTCGATGGCGCCCGGGCGGGGTTCACACCAGCCGATGTCGCGGACGACGGGGCGCGGGCCGCGGGTGCGCAGGGGGCCACGCTCGGCGAGCCAGGCGAGTTCGTCGTAGGCACGGCCCCGGGTGTGGCGGAGCATCGAGTGGACGGGGCGGTGGCCGCTCAGGACGGCGAGGAGGAGGTCGGCGAAGAGGTCGGTGGGGAGGGGGTGGGGGGCGACCGGGCGCCGGGGGCTCTGGGACGGGACCCGCGGGGCGGATTCTGTGGGGGTGCGAGTGGGGGCGGGGGCGGCGGTCGTCCTTGCCCTGGCGGGGGCCGTGGAGGTTCCGGAGAGGATCGGCGGGCGGTTGTCCGTGGGGCGGGTGCGCGGGGTCGTGGTCCGGGCGGAGGCCGGGGGGCGGCCTCCGGCGGCCGGTGGGCGGGCGGAGCCCCCGTCGGGGGTGCGGGGTGGGGCGGCGCCGCCAGGGGCGCGGTGAGCGGTGGTGCCGGGGGTGTGGTGGGCGGTGGCGTCAGAGGCGCGTGACGGGGTGATCCCGGCAGGGGTGCGTGGTGGGGCGGTGGCGCCGGGGCGGCGTGCGTCGCGGCGGGACGGTGGGTGGGCGGTCGGGCGGTGTGCCCTGGTCATGACCTTGTTCATGGGGGTCCCCGTTCGTGGGCCCGGTTGATACCGGGGAGTAACTTCGGGTTGGTGATCTTGTACGGGGTCGACAGGGGTAGGAGCAAGGGAGAGGACCTGAGGGCGGCGGGCGCCGAAATGTTCACCTATCCGGGTGGTTCCGTGGTGCCGAGGCCCATCACTGGGCGGGTGTACCGGGTGAATCCCTGGACCGGTGTGGACGCTTCCGGCGTCACGGGCCGGAACTCGAAAGGGGACGCCCCGCACGTATCCTGAAGGCCCTTCACCATCGCTCCGACCACGAAAGCGGCCAGCCATGCGCGTCTACGTCCCCCTGACCCTCCCCGGTCTCGCCGAGGCGTACAAGACGGGTGAGCTGGGAGCCGGGCCGTTCGTCGCGTACGCGGTCACGCCCGCGCTGCGCGAGTGGTACGTCTCCGACGACATCGAGGAGCTGGAGTACGCGGCGCTGAACCGGGCCGCGCTGGCCTCGTTGCGGCTGCTGGCGGCCGAGCCGGAGGCGCCGCGGCGCCGGGTCGTGGTCGCGGTCGACGTGCCCGACCGGGACGCGAGCGTGGACCCCGACCGGGGGCTCGACCCGGCGGCGCTGGGGGAGGTGCGGGTCTCCGGTGCCGTGGCGCTGGCCAGGGCGGCCTCGGTGCACGTCGACGCGGACGACGCGGAGGCGGACGTGACGGCGGCGGCCGGGGCGCTGCCGGCGGCGGACGGCGGTGACGACGACGCGCAGTTCGTCGTGGACGGGGCCGAGGACCACGAGCTGCTCTGGTTCGCCACACAGGAGATCCCGAACCTGGTGGGGCGCGGCGACTGAGCCACCTCCCGGCCGGGGGCGCGTGGAGGTCCGTTCTCTTGATTGTCAGTGGGGGCGGGTACGTTTTCTGGCATGGGGACGAAGAGGGCTGCGCACATCGTCTGGGACTGGAACGGGACGCTGTTCCATGACATCGACGCGATCATCGGGGCGACGAACGCGGCATTCGCCGAGCTGGGGCTGGAGCCGCTGACGCTGGAGAAGTACCGGGAGCTGTACTGCGTGCCGGTGCCGAAGTTCTACGAGCGGCTGATGGGGCGGTTGCCGACGGAGGCCGAGTGGGAGGCCATGGACGACGTCTTCCACCGGTATTACGCCGAGCACCGGGGGGCCTGCGGGCTCACGGTGGGGGCGGTGGAGCTGCTGTCGGGGTGGCGGTCGGCCGGGCACAGTCAGTCGATCCTGAGCATGTACGTGCACGAGGAGCTCGTGCCGTTGGTGCGTGGGTTCGGGATCGAGCCGCACTTCGTGCGGGTGGACGGGCGGACCGGGCCGTCGGGGGGCAGTAAGGCCGAGCACATGGTGCGGCACCTGGCGTCGTTGGCGGGGGTGGAGCCGGGGCGGACCGTGGTGATCGGGGATGCGGCGGATGATGCGGTGGCGGCGTTGCATGTGGGGGCTCGGGCTGTGCTGTACACCGGGGGGTCGCATGGGCGGGCGAGTCTGGAGGCGGTGGGGGTGCCTGTCGTGGACACGTTGGAGGAGGCCGTTGCGGAGGCGGAGCGGATCGCTGCGTAGCCAGGTGCAGCCAGGAGGTCCGCACTGTGCAGAACGTCAAACTTCCAGGCCTGGTTTTGTACACATACGGCTCATGACGGGGCCCCTGTAAGGAGCGATAGCCTTAGTGGCGTGATCAGCGCGATAGTTCGCGGGGACGTCGTCGTCCCTGCCCCGCGCCCGGAGAGCACGGACAACATCCGTGACCGGGCGGCGGTCGCTGGTCTTCGCGGGCGGGACGGGGCATCGAGGACTCCCGGGACGCCGAGCACCACCCGGTTCGAGGCGTCGCAGAGAGCAGCCTCACACCCGTGGGTCAGCTCAAAAATGGCTCAGACACCCCCGCTCATCTCACCTTGCGGCATAGCGTCGGAACAGACCGGATACCCCGTGTCTCGACGTGACGTCGTAGGCGCAGAGACCGTACTTCCTTCTACGTCACGCAACGGCGCGCGACAGGAGCCAGAGGACAATGCAGACCAAGCTGGACGAAGCCAAGGCCGAGTTGCTCGAGAGGGCCGCCCGGGTAGCTGAGAACAGCCCGGTCGGGGGGCACCTACCGACCGGGTCGACGGGCGAGGAGACCCCAGACGCCCAGGAAGCCCCCGACCGCGAGACCCTCCTCTCATTCCTCCAGCGTTACTACCTGCACACGGCCCCGGAGGACCTCTCCGACCGCGACCCGGTCGATGTCTTCGGAGCCGCCGTCTCGCACTACCGGCTGGCCGAGAACCGCCCCCAGGGCACGGCCAACGTGCGGGTGCACACTCCCACGGTCGAAGAGAACGGGTGGACCTGCAGCCACTCCGTCGTCGAGGTCGTCACCGACGACATGCCCTTCCTCGTCGACTCCGTGACGAACGAGCTGACCCGGCAGGGGCGCGGGATCCACGTCGTCATCCACCCGCAGTTCGTCGTGCGGCGCGATGTCACCGGCAAGCTCATCGAGGTCCTCTCGACCCCGGCGACCGGCGACCTCCCGCACGACGCGCACGTCGAGTCCTGGATTCACGTCGAGATCGACCGGGAGACCGACCGGGCCGATCTGAAGCAGATCACCGTCGACCTGCTCCGCGTGCTCTCCGACGCCCGTGAGGCCGTCGAGGACTGGAGCAAGATGCGGGAGTCGGCGATCCGGCTGGCGGAGGGGCTGCCGAACGAGCCCACCCCCGGTGACCTGCCCGGACCCCAGGTCGAG
Source organism: Streptomyces sp. NPDC006372 (assembly GCF_040612515.1). Taxonomy (NCBI): domain Bacteria; kingdom Bacillati; phylum Actinomycetota; class Actinomycetes; order Kitasatosporales; family Streptomycetaceae; genus Streptomyces; species Streptomyces sp. NPDC006372. The sequence continues at coordinate 23,716 of NZ_JBEXQJ010000024.1, forward strand.
GAGGCCCGCGAGCTGCTGCGCTGGCTGGCCGACGACCACTTCACCTTCCTCGGCTATCGCGAGTACCAGTTGCGCGAGGACGACTCGCTGGCCGCCGTGCCCGGCACCGGCCTCGGCATACTGCGCGCGGACCCGCACCACGCCGACGAGGAGAGCCACCCGGTCAGCCCGTCCTTCGAGCGGCTGCCCGCCGACGCCCGGGCCAAGGCGCGCGAGCACAAGCTGCTCGTCCTGACCAAGGCGAACAGCCGGGCGACCGTGCACCGGCCGTCGTACCTGGACTACATCGGAGTGAAGAAGTTCGACGCCGACGGCAACGTCGTCGGCGAGCGGCGCTTCCTCGGACTGTTCTCCTCCGCCGCCTACACCGAGTCCGTGCGCCGGGTCCCGGTCATCCGGCGCAAGGTCGAGGAGGTCCTCGAGAAGGCCGGGTTCTCGCCCAACAGCCACGACGGCCGCGACCTGACGCAGATCCTGGAGACGTACCCGCGCGACGAGCTCTTCCAGACTCCGGTCGACGAGCTGCGCTCCATCGTCACCTCCGTGCTCTACCTCCAGGAGCGCAGGCGCCTGAGGCTCTACCTGCGCCAGGACGAGTACGGGCGCTACTACTCCGCCCTCGTCTACCTCCCCCGCGACCGCTACACCACGGCCGTCCGTCTGCGGATCATCGAGATCCTGAAGGAGGAGCTCGGCGGTATCAGCGTCGACTTCACGGCGTGGAACACCGAGTCGATCCTGTCCCGGCTGCACTTCGTGGTCCGGGTCCCGCAGGGCACCGAGCTGCCGGAGCTGTCCGACGCCGACAAGGAGCGCATCGAGGCCCGGCTGGTCGAGGCCGCCCGCTCCTGGGAGGACGCCTTCGCCGAGGCGCTCAACGCCGAGCTCGGCGAGGAACACGCGGCGGAGCTGATGCGCCGGTACGCGCACGCCTTCCCGGAGGGTTACAAGGCCGACCACAACCCGCGCGCCGCGGTCGCCGACCTCGTCCACCTCGAACAGCTGAACGCCGAGGAGGGTGAGGACTTCGCGCTCAGCCTGTACGAGCCGGTCGGAGCCGCCCCCGAGGAGCGCCGCTTCAAGATCTACCGCACGGGCGACGCGATCTCCCTGTCGGCGGTGCTGCCCGTCCTCAACCGGCTCGGCGTCGAGGTCGTCGACGAGCGGCCGTACGAGCTGCGCTGCTCGGACCGCAGCGTGGCCTGGATCTACGACTTCGGCCTGCGCATGCCCCGCTCGAACGGCGGCGGGGACTACTTCGGCGACGACGCCCGCGAGCGATTCCAGGACGCCTTCGCGGCCACCTGGACCGGCCAGGCGGAGAACGACGGCTTCAACGCGCTGGTGCTGAGCGCTGGGCTCTCCTGGCGCCAGGCGATGGTGCTGCGGGCGTACGCGAAGTACCTGCGCCAGGCGGCGTCGACGTTCAGCCAGGACTACATGGAGGACACCCTCCGCAACAACGTCCACACCACCCGGCTGCTCGTCTCCCTGTTCGAGGCGCGGATGTCGCCGGACCGGCAGCGCGCGGGGCACGAGATCGTGGACGCCCTCCTCGAAGAGGTCGACGCGGCCCTCGACCAGGTCGCGAGCCTCGACGAGGACCGCATCCTCAGGTCCTTCCTCACGGTCATCAAGGCGACGCTGCGGACGAACTTCTTCCAGGAGGCCGCGGGCGGCAAGCCGCACGCGTACGTCTCCATGAAGTTCGACCCCCAGGCCATCCCGGACCTGCCCGCGCCGCGCCCGGCGTTCGAGATCTGGGTGTACTCGCCGCGGGTCGAGGGCGTGCACCTGCGGTTCGGCAAGGTCGCGCGCGGTGGTCTGCGCTGGTCCGACCGGCGTGAGGACTTCCGCACCGAGATCCTCGGTCTGGTCAAGGCACAGATGGTGAAGAACACCGTCATCGTGCCGGTCGGCGCCAAGGGCGGCTTCGTCGCCAAGCAGCTGCCCGACCCGAGCGTCGACCGCGATGCATGGCTGGCCGAGGGCGTGGCCTCGTACAAGACGTTCATCTCGGCGCTGCTCGACATCACCGACAACATGGTGGCCGGCGAGGTCGTGCCCCCGGCGGACGTCGTCCGGCACGACGAGGACGACACCTACCTGGTCGTCGCCGCCGACAAGGGCACCGCGACCTTCTCCGACATCGCCAACGGGGTCGCCGAGAAGTACAACTTCTGGCTCGGCGACGCCTTCGCCTCCGGCGGCTCGGCCGGCTACGACCACAAGGGCATGGGCATCACCGCCCGCGGCGCCTGGGAGTCCGTCAAGCGGCACTTCCGCGACATGGGCGTGGACACGCAGACCGAGGACTTCACGGTCGTCGGCATCGGCGACATGTCCGGTGACGTGTTCGGCAACGGCATGCTGCTCTCCGAGCACATCCGTCTGGTCGCCGCCTTCGACCACCGGCACATCTTCATCGACCCGAACCCGGACGCGGCCACCTCCTACGCCGAGCGCCGCCGTCTGTTCGAGCTGCCCCGCTCCAGCTGGGAGGACTACAACAAGGAGCTGCTCTCGGCCGGCGGCGGCATCTTCCCGCGCACGGCCAAGGCGATCCCGGTCAACGCGCACATCCGCGAGGCCCTCGGCATCGAGGCCAAGGTCACCAAGCTGACGCCGGCCGACCTGATGAAGGCGATCCTCCAGGCCCCGGTGGACCTGCTGTGGAACGGCGGCATCGGCACGTACGTCAAGTCCTCGGCCGAGTCGAACGCGGACGTCGGCGACAAGGCCAACGACGCCATCCGCGTCGACGGCGGGGACCTGCGCGTCAAGGTTGTCGGCGAGGGCGGCAACCTGGGCCTGACCCAGCTCGGCCGGATCGAGTTCGCGCTGCGGGGCGGCCGGATCAACACCGACGCCATCGACAACAGCGCGGGCGTGGACACCTCCGACCACGAGGTGAACATCAAGATCCTGCTCAACGGCCTGGTCGCGGACGGCGACATGACCCTCAAGCAGCGCAACAAGCTGCTCGCCGAGATGACCGACGAGGTCGGCCATCTGGTGCTGCGCAACAACTACGCGCAGAACACGGCGATCGCCAATGCCCTCGCCCAGTCCGGCGCCATGCTCCACGCCCAGCAGCGCTTCATGAAGCACCTGGTCAGGGAGGGGCACCTCGACCGGGCGCTGGAGTTCCTGCCCACCGACCGGCAGATCCGTGAGCGGCTCGCCCAGGGCCAGGGTCTGACGGGCCCGGAGACGGCCGTGCTGCTGGCGTACACGAAGATCACGGTCGCCGAGGAGCTACTGCACACCTCGCTGCCGGACGACCCGTACCTGAGCACCCTGCTGCACGCCTACTTCCCGACCGAGCTGCGCGAGCAGTTCCCGGAGCACCTCGTCAGCCACCCGCTGCGCCGTGAGATCACCACGACCGTGCTGGTCAACGACACGGTCAACACGGGTGGTACGACGTATCTGCACCGGCTGCGGGAGGAGACCGGGGCGTCGCTGGAGGAGATCGTGCGGGCGCAGACCGCGGCCCGGGCGATTTTCCGCCAGTCCCCGGTGTGGGACGGAGTGGAGGCGCTCGACAACAAGGTCGACGCCGAGGTCCAGACCCGCATCCGGCTGCACGCGCGGCGCCTGGTGGAGCGGGGCACGCGGTGGCTGCTCAACAACCGGCCGCAGCCGCTTCAGCTGGCCGACACCGTCGACTTCTTCGCCGAGCGCGTGGAGCAGGTCTGGGCGCAGCTGCCGAAGCTGCTGCGGGGTGCGGACCTGGAGTGGTACGGCAAGATCTACGACGAGCTGACGGGCGCGGGTGTTCCGGACGAACTCGCCACGCGCGTGGCCGGTTTCTCCTCCGCCTTCCCGACGCTCGACATCGTGTCGATCGCCGACCGGATGGGCCGGGAGCCGCTGGACGTCGCCGACGTCTACTACGACCTCGCCGACCGGCTGCGGATCACCCAGCTCATGGACCGCATCATCGAGTTGCCCCGGGCCGACCGGTGGCAGTCCATGGCACGTGCGGCGATCCGTGAGGACCTGTACGCGGCGCACGCGGCGCTGACGGCCGATGTGCTGGCGGTGGGTAATGGCAGTTCTACTCCCGAGCAGCGGTACAAGGCGTGGGAGCAGAAGAACGCGGCGATTCTCGGGCGGGCCCGGACCACGCTGGAGGAGATTCAGGGGTCCGAGGCGTTCGATCTTGCGAATCTGTCGGTGGCTATGCGGACGATGAGGACGTTGCTGCGGCAGCACTCGTAGGGGGTGTGAGGTGGGGACGCCCCGGGCCGGTGTCGGTCCGGGGCGTTTCTGCTGGGGGCGGGGCGTTGCGCAGCCCGGCGGAGCGGGGTGCCGCTGCGCCCACCCTCCCCCAAGCTCTCGGCTTCGCTCGAGCAGGGGGCCCCCATCGCCCCAGCGGCACGACTGCCCGCAGCTAAGCGGGAGGCGGCCACAGCTCTGACTACTTCAGTGCGCTTGCCACCAGTTGTGCTGCCTTCTTCAGGCGAGGGTTCGTCAGGCGGTGGGTCAGTGGGCGGATCACTCTTGCTGTCGTTCCCACTGGCTGCCAGTGGATCTGTAGGCGGCCGGGGGCGTGGCCCTCGGGTTCCAGGGTCAGGTGGTGGTGGGGGACGTGGGTGGTCGACGTCGGGAAGGTCAGGGGGGCCAGGAGCAGGCCTGTGTGGGACAGGCCCTGGTGTTCCAGGCGGAGCACCGGGTGGCGGATTCCGGCGAAGCCCTGGAGGGGGAGGCGGGCCGCCGCCAGGTCCAGGTGGGCGCGGCCCTCGAAGACACCCGGGCGGACGGGGGAGAGCCGGAACGGAACATGGAGCCGGTGTCGGCCGGGGGTGAGGAGCAGGGTCGCGCGCTGGGGGCCCACCGGGAGGCGCAGGGCCGGGTCGTAGGTGCGGATCGTGAGGTCGACGGAGGCGCCCGGACCTGGGGTGAGTTCCGTGATCTCGTGGCGGAACTGGGCGCTCGGGAAGGGGCAGATGTCGAGCTCCAGATCGGAGATGTCCAGTTCGCGGCGGGACCGGTCCGACGCGGGGACCTCGGCGCCCCAGTAGGTGCGGCCGTCCTCGTCGGTCGTCATCTGCCGGGGGGCCACGCCGTGGCCCAGTCCGCGCGCCGCCAGTCGTGCGTCCGCCAGGCGGCGGTCCCGGATCAGCTGGACGACGACGCGTTCGGCGCGCGGGAGACGGGTGAACGCGCCGGGCGCGAGGGTGTCCAGGTACGGCGTGACCAGGTCGGCGAAGGACGACAGCCACTCCTCGTCCCGGTAGGGCAGGTCACCGGCGTACATCCGGAAGTCGTGCTTGAGGAACTTGTGGTCCTTGTCCTCCCGCAGGGACGCGTGCCCGCTCTCGTCGAGGAAGGCGTCGATGAGGTGCTGGACGTGGATGCGGTCGCGGACGTTGGCGAGCTTGTGCCGCTGGTTCGAGATCGACGCCGACCCCGCGGCGGCGAAGGGCTCCACGTACCAGCGGTAGACCGGTTCGGGGATGATCGTGAAGCGCTTGGCCAGGCAGTACGCCTGCGCCGAGAACAGCTGGTCCTCGTAGTGGATGCCCTCGGGGAAGCGCAGGCCGTGCCGGTCGAGGAAGGACCGCGCGTACATCTTGCTGGTGGAGAGGTGCTCGAAGAACAGGCGCGGGTCGGCCTCGATGCCGTCGAGGGTGCGGCGCTCGGCGACCAGGTGCGGCATCCACGTGGAGCGGCGGCCGTTGTCCACCCGGACGCGCTGCACCGCGCCCATCGCGAAGTCGATCTCGCGTTCGCGGTGTGCGCGGAGCAGCAGTTCGACGGCGTTGCCGGGGAGTTCGTCATCGCTGTCGAGGAACATCAGGTAGGGCGCCCTGGCGATCTCCAGCGCGCGGTTGCGCGGGGCGCTGCATCCGCCGCTGTTGCGCTCCAGGCGGAGATGGCGGACACGGGGGTCCCGAACCGCCAGGCGCCGGGCGACCTCCGGGGTCCGGTCCGTGGAGTGGTCGTCGCTGATGACGATCTCGAGGTTCGCGTGGGTCTGCCGGCGGACCGAGTCGACCGCGCGGACGAGGCGTTCGGCGTCGTTGTAGACGATGACCGTCACGGTGACGTCGGGCGTGCTCATGCGGTCGCCTCCTGCGGGGTCGGGGCCGGGGTGCGGCCCTCGAGCGGCAGCACCGGCGGCAGGGACCGTTCGTCCTGGCCGAGGAAGACCCTGCGGACCACGCGTTCGGCGGCGCGTCCGTCGTCGTACTCGCAGAACCGGCGCCGGAAGACGGCCCGGTTCTTGGCCGCGCTCTCGTCGTGCCAGGCGTCGGTGGTCAGGATCTCCGTCAGCTCCTGCTGGGTGCGGGCCACCGGGCCCGGGGCCTCGGCCATCAGGTCGAAGTAGACGCCGCGGGTGGTGCGGTACGTCTCCCAGTCGTCGGCGTGGATCACGATCGGGCGGTCGAGGTTGGCGTAGTCGAACATGATCGAGGAGTAGTCCGTGACCAGCGCGTCCGCCGCCAGGCACAGCTCCTCCACCGGGTCGTAGGACGAGACGTCGACGATCCGGCCCGTGCGGCGCAGGTGGGTGAGCGGGGAGGCCGCGCCGCCGTAGAAGTAGTGGCCGCGGACGAGGAGGACGGTGTCGTCGCCGAGGCGGTCGGCGAGGGCGGCCAGGTCCAGGCGCGGGGTCCAGCCGGCCTCGTAGTCGCGGTGGGTGGGCGCGTAGAGGACGGCACGGCGGCCCGGCGCGATGCCGAGCCGGTCGCGGATCGCGCGGATGTCCTGCGCGCCGGCCCGGTAGTAGACGTCGTTGCGCGGATAGCCGTGGTCGAGGCTGACGTAGCGCGAGGGGTACGCGCGCTGCCACATGCGGGTGGTGTGGCTGTTGGCGGAGACGCTGTAGTCCCACTTGTCGACGCGTTCCAGCAGGGCGTGGAAGTCCAGTCCCTGCGCGGCGGCCGGGTACGCCATCTGGTCCAGGCCCATGCGCTTGAGGGGCGTGCCGTGGTGGGTCTGGACGTGGATCGCGTCCGGGCGCTTGACCACGGCGTTGGGGAAGTTGACGTTGTTGACGAGGTACCGAGCGGTCGCCAGCACCTCCCAGTAGCGGCGGGTGCCGGGGACGACGTGGTCGGTGCCGGGCGGGAGGAGGGCCGCGTTCTCCCGGGTCACCACCCACACCGGGTGGATCCACGGGGCGAGTTCGGCGAGCTCGGCGGCGATCGCGGCGGGGTTGCAGGCGACCCCGCGGTTCCAGTACGCCGAGAACACCGCCAGGTCGGGGTCGACGGGGCGGCCGAGCGCCCTGCGGTACTGGTGGTCGCGGAGCTTGGTGCCGACCTGGCGCCTGCGGGCCCGTACGGCCGACTGGGCGGTGCGGCGGGTGCGGTTGACGACCTGGAAGGCCCGGTACTTGGCGTAGGCGTCCTCTTCGAGCAGGGAACGGCGGACGCCTTCGAGCCCGGCGGGGCGGCGGTGTCCCTCGGGGCGGCGGCGCAGGGCGGCCAGGGAGGCCCGGTGGAAGAACTCCCGTGCGACCTCCTCCGCCATGCCGCCGCGGGCGAAGGTGCGCAGGCAGTCGCGGACCATCACGTCGTAGAGCGCGGCGTGGGCGGCGCGGCGGTCCCGGGTGAGGTCGAGGAGCGACTCGTAGCGCTCCACGAGGCCGTAGCGCTGCTCGGGAGTGAGCGGGGGCAGGCTCGCCGGGCGGAGCCTGCGGTCCTCGTACGCGACGTGCGGCAGACAGGCGACGCGGCCGGCGAGCAGCAGGGCGGCCAGTGCGGCGTACGGCTCGTCGTCGGTGGTGAGCCGCTGCTCGTGCGCCCGCCAGAAGTCGGCGCGCAGGACGCGGGTGCCGAGCAGGGGAGTGAGGCGCAACAGGTGTGCGCAGTCGTCCAGGCGGACGTCGGCACGGCCTGTCCGGGCGAGCAGGGAGCCGTCCGGGGAGGGCAGCCCGGACGTGCGCCAGGTGCTGCGGACGTGGTCGAGGAGCAGGACGTCCACCTCGGCCGGCAGCTCGGCCAGCCGCTCGGCGACCGTGCGCGGGGCGCCGGCGGGCAGACCGTCCTTGGCGTGGACGAAGTGCAGCCAGCGGCCGGACGCCCGCGCCGCGCCCGCGGACCGGGCCGCGGCGTCGCCCGTGTGCGCCGGGAGCGGCAGGACGCGCAGGCCGGGGACGTCCGGGGCGTGCCGCTCGGCCGTCTCACGGGCCCAGTCGCCGGCCGCGGCCACGATCAGCTCGGCGTCCGGGAAGGGGCGGGCGGCGAGGGAGTCGAGGAGTTCCGTCAGATGGTCCTGAACGTTGGGCCCGTGGACGATGACGCTGAGCTCGGCCATCACGGGGACTCCTTCATCTCGTCGCGCGTCACCTCGCGCCGGGCGCACCGGCTTCGGTCATGGTGCCATCAATGTGGCAAAACGGCAGACGGGATTGGGCCTTACGAGTGAACGGGGACCCTGGGCGCCGCCTTCGGCTTCGGCTTGGGCTTCGCGGACTTGTCCCCGGTGAACGCCTCGTACTCCTTGAGGACGTCCTCCGTCGGGCCGTCCATGAGCAGCTCGCCGCGCTCCAGCCACAGCACCCGGTCGCAGGTGTCGCGGATGGACTTGTTGTTGTGGCTGACCAGGAACACCGTTCCGGCGTGCTTGCGCAGCTCGCGGATGCGCTCCTCGGAGCGCTTCTGGAAGGAACGGTCGCCGGTGGCCAGGGCCTCGTCGATCAGCAGCACGTCGTGGTCCTTGGCGGCGGCGATGGAGAACCGCAGCCGGGCGGCCATGCCGGAGGAGTACGTACGCATCGGCAGCGTGATGAAGTCACCCTTCTCGTTGATGCCCGAGAAGTCGACGATCTCCTGGTGGCGGTCCCTGATCTGCTCGCGGGACATGCCCATGGCCAGGCCGCCGAGGTGCACGTTGCGTTCGCCGGTCAGGTCGTTCATCAGGGCCGCGTTGACGCCGAGCAGGGAGGGCTGGCCGTGGGTGAAGATGCGGCCGTTCTCCACGGGGAGCAGCCCGGCGACGGCCTTCAGCAGGGTCGACTTGCCGGAGCCGTTGGTGCCGATCAGGCCGATCGCCTCGCCCTTGTAGGCGACGAAGGACACGTCGCGCACGGCGTGCACCCGGCGCACGCCCGCCGCCTTCTCGGTCTGCTTGCGGCGCAGGATGCGGTTGAGGGCGGCGGTGGCGGAGCCGCGTCCGGCGCCGGTGCCGTTGACGCGGTAGACGATGTCGACGCCGTCGGCGACGACGGTGGGGATCCTGTCGTTGGTGTGGTCAGCCACGGCCGTAGGTCTCCTCAGCCTTCCAGAAGTAGATGAAGCCGCCGACTCCGGCGAGCAGCGCCCAGCCGGTGGCGATCGCCCACACGTGGGCGGGGAGCTGGCTCGCGTGGAAGCTGTCGATCAGGGCGAACCGCATCAGGTCGATGTAGACGGCGGCCGGATTGGCAGCCAGGGCGAGCGTCACCGCGTGGGGCAGGCTGTCCTTGTCGGCCAGCTTGTCGATGCTCCACATGACGCCCGAGACGTACATCCAGGTGCGCAGCACGAACGGCATCAGCTGGGCGATGTCCGGCGTCTTGGCGCCCATCCGGGCCATGACCATGGAGACGCCCGCGTTGAACGTGAACTGCAGGACCAGCGCCGGCAGTGCCAGCAGCCAGGACACGCCGACCGGCACGCCGAAGCAGAGCAGGATGACGATCAGGGCGGCCATCGAGAACAGCAGTTGCTGGAGCTGCTGGAGGCAGAACGACAGGGGCAGCGCGGCGCGCGGGAAGTGCAGGGCGCGGACGAGGCCGAGGTTGCCGGAGATGGCGCGGGTGCCCGCCATGATCGAGCTCTGCGTGAACGTCCAGATGAACACGCCCGTGACCAGGAACGGGATGTAGTCCGGCACGCCGTGCTTGGTGCCGAGCAGCACACCGAAGATGAAGTAGTAGACCGCCGCGTTGAGCAGTGGCGTCATCACCTGCCAGACCTGGCCGAGCTTCGCCTGGCTGTACTGGGCGGTGAGCTTGGCGGTGGCGAACGCGGTGATGAAGTGGCGGCGGGCCCACAGCTGCCGGACGTACGCGGGCAGCGAGGGGCGGGCGCCGCTGACGGCGAGGCCGTGGCGGGCGGCCAGGGCCGCGAGGTCTTCGCCGGCCGGGGGTGGTGTCTGGGGCGGTGTGTCGAGGACCTGGCTCACATCCGCTGCTTTCGCTCGGGGGAGGGGGCGGGACCTATGGGCGGGAAGAAGGCCGTGGAAGGGGGGTGGTTTTTACCGGACTCTTCACGACTTCTTACGTCGGGACGGGACCGTATCGTCGCAACGTGAGCGTACGTCGAGGCTACGTCGGAACGCAACCGTTTCGTCGTGACGCCCTATGCTGTCGGAATGACGACGAAGCCCGACGAGCCCCAGCAGCCCGCGCGCCGCCGGGCCCCCGCGGGGGCGGCCGTACTGCGACAGGACGTGACGGAAGCCATCCGGGCGGCCGTCTTCGAGGAGCTCGCGGCCGTCGGCTACGCGCGGATGTCCATCGAGGGGATCGCGCGCCGGGCGGGCGTCGGGAAGACGGCGGTGTACCGCCGCTGGCGCTCGAAGCTGCACCTGGTCCTCGACATCGTCTCGGCGCTCGCCGTGCAGGGCCTGCCCGCGCCGGACACCGGCTCCCTGGAGGGCGACCTGCGGCTGCTCTACGAGGTGACGTCCCGTGCCCTGCGCCACCCCGTCGCCTCGCAGGTCATCCCCGACCTCCAGGCCGAGGCGGCCCGCAACCCGGAGATCGCCGACGCCCTCCAGAAGGCCTTGCGCGAGGGCCAGGACGGCGTCGCCACCGGCATCGTCACGGCGGCGGCGGCACGCGGCGAACTCCGCCGCGACCTCGACCACGACCTGGCCCTCGACCTGATCTCCGGGCCCCTGTACTGGCGCTCGGTGGTCATCCGCAGCCCGAAGCTGCCCCAGGGGTATCTGGGCTCGCTGGCCCGGGCCACGGCGGAGGCCCTGCGCGCGCTGTAGGGCCTGCCGTCAGCTGCGGCCCGCCTCCGGGTGCAGCCGCACCCAGCCCGCCCACGCCGACGTGATCATGTCCTGGACGTCCAGCCGGGCCTTCCAGCCCAGCTCGGCGGCGGCCCGGTCGGCGGAGGCGACGACCCGCGCGGGGTCGCCCGGGCGGCGGGGGGCCACCGTGGGCGGCCGGTCGTAGCCGGTGACCGCGTTGATGCGGTCGATCATCTCGCGGACCGAGACTCCTTCGCCCCGGCCGATGTTGAGCGTGAGTTCCCGGCCCGGGGTGGAGCGCAGGGCGCGGGCCGCCGCGACATGGGCCTCGGCCAGGTCCACGACATGGATGTAGTCGCGTACGCAGGTGCCGTCCGGGGTCGGGTAGTCGTCGCCGAAGACGCGCGGCGGTGCCTCCTCGGTGAGCTTCTCGAAGACCATGGGGACGAGGTTGAACACGCCGGTGTCCGCGAGTTCCGGGCTCGCCGCGCCCGCCACGTTGAAGTACCGCAGGCACGCCGTGGACAGCCCGGTCGCCCGGCCCGTCGCGCGCACCAGCCACTCACCGGCCAGCTTCGTCTCGCCGTACGGGGACATCGGCAGGCACGGTGTCTCCTCCGTGACCAGATCCACGTCCGGCATGCCGTACACCGCCGCCGAGGAGGAGAAGACCAAGGACGCCACCCGCGCGGCCGTCACGGCGTCCAGCAGCGTCCGCAGGCCCTCCACGTTCTCCCGGTAGTAGTGCAGCGGCCGCTCGACCGACTCTCCCACCTGCTTCTTCGCCGCGAGGTGCACGACGCCGGTGACCGAGTGGTCCGCGAACACGCGCGCGAGCCGCTCGGCGTCCAGCGTCGAGCCCACCACCAGCGGCACACCGTCGGGCACGCGCTCCTCGAGGCCGGTGGACAGGTCGTCGTACACCACCGCCCGTTCACCCGCCGCGGTCATCGCCCGTACGACATGCGCACCGATGTAGCCGGCGCCGCCGGTGATCAACCAGGTCATGTGCGGCCGTCCCCTCGTCAGTTGCCCCGTGCCGGTGTCGCGTGCTCGCGTTCGCCGTGCTGCTCTCGGTGTCGTCGTGGTGGTTCTCAGTGAAGCAGGCGGCGCAGCCTTCCGCGTGCGACGGACAGCACACCGCGTACGCCGGGCGCCACGCGCAGCGCCAGCGCACCGGAATGGGTGCGGTACGGCTGTACGAGTACCACGCCGTGCCGGGCATTGGGCACGGCTCGCCGACGCAGCAGACCGGCGCCCGCGAGGGCGTGCGCCGTGACCTCGCGGCTCACGCCCTCGCGGAACCGGACCCGAAGCCGCAGGTCCCAGGTGCCCGGGCCGAGTGCGGCCAGGGAGGAGAGATCCACGACCGCGTCCGCCGACCAGCCGCCGGCAGCTCCGGCAGCGGAAGCGGCCTCTGCGGACGGCGTGAGCGCGACCGTGTCGCGGGCCCTGGTGTCCCCGTCGTCCCGGTGTCGCCACTCCACCTCCACCGCCTCCGGGCCTGCCTGCGCCAGGCGGCCGTACAGCTCGTGCAGGCGCAGCCGCAGCCGGGTGCCGCGGGCGCGTGGTCGTAGTTCCGCGTCGACGGCGAGAGGCAGGGCGCCCACCGGCCGGGTCAGCAGGGGCTCCAGGGAAATCTGCGGGAGCTCCTCCGACCAGACGGGCGTGCCGTCGGGGGCACAGGCGTACGGCGGGGTCAGCCGGGCCGGGCGTGCCGTCAGTTCGCGCAGCCGGGGCAGGTCGCGCGGCTCCGGGGAGGCCAGGACGACCTGCCCGGCCAGCCGGCCCGGAGCGGCCGGGTTGCGGGCCCAGTCGTCCGCGTCGTACTCCGCGAGATGCGCCCGCGTGAGCTCCCACCACGCGCGCCGGTACGCGGCATCGCGCAACCCCAGCTCGCGCACGTACATCCGCAGGTCGTGGTCGAGGAACTTGGCGCGCGCCCCCCGGGCGAGTTCCTTCTGCCCGGCGCCCAGCAGGACCTCGTACGCCTGCCGGCACGCCTCGGTGCGGGCCCGCCAGTTCTCGACGCCCGCCCGGTCCAGCGAGATCGACAACCGCTCGGCGGACCGGCGCACGTGCCAGACGTACACCCGGTCCGGGACCAGGGCGATGCGCGGGGCCGCGGCCAGCACACGTGCGGTGAAGACGACGTCCTCGTAGGGGAAGCGGCCTTCGGGGAAGCGGATGCGGTGCTCGCGCAGGAAGCCGGTGCGGTAGAGCTTGTTGACGCAGAGGGTGTCGTGGACCAGGCGCGGGCGCTGCGCCGGGTGCGGAACGACGGCGTGGAGCGCGTACAGGCGCGCCTGCCAGGGAATTTCGCGCCCCGACGGCAGTTCCCGGCGTACGCACAGGCCGCTCGCGACCTCCGCGTGCGTGCCCGTCGCCGCATCGAGCAGCGCGTCGACCGCGCCGGGCGGCAGGACGTCGTCGCTGTCCAGGAACATCACGTACGGGGACGTCACCGCGTCGAGCCCGGTGTTGCGCGGGGTGCCGCAGCCGCCGCTGTTGACCCGGCGGCGGATCACCTTCAGGCGTGGCTCGGACGCGGCGAGCCGGTCGAGCAGGGCGGCGCTGCCGTCCGTCGAGCAGTCGTCGACGGCCACGACCTCCCGTACGGCCGGGCCCTGGGTGAGCGCCGAGCGCACGGCGTCCGTCACATGGGCGGCGTCGTCGTAGCCGATGACCACGACGGCGACACGGGGGACCGGCCCCTCGGGTCGCGCGAAGGCATCCACGGCGGCATCCACGGCGGCATCCACGACGGCATCCACGACGACATTCATCAGGCGGATCGTAAGCCGGGTGAATGACATGAAAGTGGTAACACACCATCAAAAGCCTCGTACCTCACGGAAACGGCACAGAATCGGTCCGTGACGATCGGACAGTCGACGGGGAGCGGCCGCCGGTCCCGCACGGGTGCGGTGCCCGTGGCGGTTCCCATGGCGGCGATGTTCTCGATCGGGCTGTGGGGCGTGGACCGCGGCGGCATGTGGGGCGACGAGAGCGTCACCTTCCTGGTCGCACAGCGCACGGTTCCGCAGATCTGGCGGCTGTTGCACGACGTGGACGCGGTGCACGGCCTGTACTACCTGTTCATGCACGTCGTCCTCACCGTCCATCCGGGCGAGGTCGTCCTGCGCCTGCCGTCGGTCTGCGCGGCGACGGCCACCGCGGGCCTGGTCGCGGCCCTCGGCGTCCGGCTGGCGGGGCCACGGGCCGGCCTGTGGGCCGGTCTCCTCTACGCGATCACTCCGATGACCGGCCACTACGCCCAGGAGGGACGGTCGTACGCGCTCGTCGCGGCGGGTGTGGCGGGGGCGACGCTGCTGCTCCTGAGGGCCGTGGAGGGGGCCACCGCACGGGCCTGGTGGCCGTACGGGACCGTGGTCGCGCTGACCTGTCTGCTGCACGAGCTGGCGGTGCTGGGGCTCTGCGCGCACGCGGTGACGCTGGGGCTGCTGAGGGTGCCGGGGAGGGTGTGGGCCGGCTGGGGCGGCGCGGCGGGGGCGGCGGTGATGCCCGTGCTGCCGCTGGTGTGGGTGTCGCAGGGGCAGGCGGGGCAGGTCGCGTGGCTGGTGACGCCCGGCTGGGACAGCGTCGGGCAGCTGGTGCGGCACTTCTCGCCCGGCCCGGACGGGGTGGTGTTCTGGGGCGCCCTGCTGCTGCTCGGGGTGGGACTGTGGGAGCGGAGGACGGCCGCGGTCGCCCTTCCGCTGCTGCTCGTGCCGCCGGGGATCCTGCTGACCGTGTCCCAGGTCCGGCCGCTGTTCCACGACCGGTACGTGCTCTACGCGCTGGCGGGAGCGCCCCTGCTGGTGGCCGCCGGGGCCGGGCGGCTGGCCGGTGCGCTGGGGCGCGTGCGGTGCGGTGGGGGCCGGGTGCGGCTCGACGACCGGTGGGTGCGGGCCCTGCTGGGCGTCGGCGGTGCCCTGGTCCTCGTCGCCGCCTTCGTGCACGAACTCCCCGTGCACCGCCGGGACCGCTCCGCCGCCCACCGCCCCGACAACCTCGCCGTCGTCTCCGCGCTCGCCGTCCGGCAGATGCGCCCGGGTGACCCGGTGCTGTTCGTGCCGTCCGTCGGCAGGCTCGCCGCGCTGGCCTACCCGAAGGGTTTCCGGCAGGTCCGGGACATCGCGCTGCGGGGGTCGGTGCCCGGGTCCGGGACGCTGTGGGGCCGCGAGGCGACCCCCGGGGAGCTGCGGCGCCGGCTCGCCTCGGTGGGCCGGGTCTGGGTCGTCGCCGAGGCGTACGCGCTGGACCCGGGCTGGTCTCCGCCCGACCCGGTCGAGCGGACGAAGCTCGCCGTGCTGCGGCAGGAGTTCACCGTCCGGGAGGAACACGTACGGGACGGAGTGGTCCTCCGCCTCCACGTCCGGCGGCCGGCCGCCGAGGAGCCGACCCTTGACGAGTCGGCCCATGACGAGTCGACCGCCGAAGAGCCGTTCGCCGAAGAGCCGTTCGCCGGTGAGTTGACCTCCGATGGGTCGACCGCCGACGGGCCGCCTGCGGATGGGCTGCCCGGCTGAGCCGCCTGCGGACGAGCCGCCCGCCGACGCCCCGGCCGAAGACGAGCTGCCCGGCGACGAGCCGCCCGCCGACGCCCCGGCCGAAGACGAGCCGCCCGCCAGCGCCCCGGACGCCGACGCCCCGGCCGCAGAGGATCCGCCCTAGACCCCGGCCCTTACGACCGCTCGTCCGCGGGAACGGCGCTCGGCGGCTCCGCGAGCGCGGCCGCGTCCAGGGCGGTGGTGAGCTCGTCGAGGTGGGCCCGCAGCCTGCGGACCTCGTCGGGCCCGAAGCCGGTCGAGGCGGCGATCCGGCGCGGCACCTGAAGCGCCCGCTGCCGCAGCGCGACACCCTCCTCGGTCAGCCGCACCTCCACCGACCGCTCGTCGCGGGCGCTGCGCTCCCGGCGCACCAGCCCGGCCGCCTCCAGCCGCTTCAGCAGCGGCGACAGCGTGCCGGAGTCGAGACGCAGATGCTCCCCGAGCTTCTTCACGGGCAGTTCGTCGTGCTCCCACAGCACCAGCATCACCAGGTACTGCGGGTACGTGAGCCCGAGGTCCTTGAGGATCACGCGGTAGACGCCGTTGAAGGCGCGGGATGCCGCGTGCAGGGAGAAACAGATCTGCTGGTCCAGGCGGAGCCAGTCGTCGTCCGGCGTGTTCATGGGTCCAGGGTAGCTCGTGCCCGCCATTCAATTGCGCACAACTTAATTGTGTGCTCTAATCGGGGTTGTCAGGCGGCCCGGGAGCGGGCCGCCGAACATTGACGTGAGAGGGAAGGTTTTCCATGGACGCGCTCTACACCGCTGTCGCCACCGCCACCCACGGCCGTGAGGGCCGGGCCGTCAGCTCCGACGGCGTGCTGGACCTCGCCCTGGGCATGCCCGAGGGACTGGGCGGCAACGGCCAGGGCACCAACCCCGAGCAGCTCTTCGCCGCCGGATACGCCGCCTGCTTCGGCAGCGCCCTCGGCCTCGTCGGCCGCCAGGCCAAGGTCGACGTCAGCGACGCCGCCGTGACCGCCGAGGTGTCCATAGGCAAGCAGGGCGAGGGCTTCGGTCTCGCCGTCACGCTGCGCGTCGAGCTCCCCGACAGCGTCGACGAGACGACCGGCCGCAAGCTGGTCGAGCAGGCCCACCAGGTCTGCCCGTACTCCAACGCCACCCGCGGCAACATCGAGGTCGACCTCGTCATCGAGTAAGCACCCAGCCGTACGGCTCACCCCCCGACCCGCGCCAGCACCTCCCCCGTCCGTCTGCTCCACGCCACCACCACGGCCTCCTCGGGCACCGGGTGCCAGCGCGTCAGCAGCAGCCAGCGCACGTGGTAGCGGCGGACGACGGCGGCCCGCTCGGCGCGGGTCGAGCCGGGGGCGAGATAGGCGCGGACGTCGGCCGCCCGGCGTCTGCGCTCCCCCTCGTCCAGGGCCGGGTCGGGCCAGATGGGCGCGGCCAGGTTGGGCCCGTACCCCGCGATGGCGTGACTGGCGAAGTACCCGTCGGTGATCACCACCTCGCCCGGCCCGATGTGCCGCGCCGCCCAGTCGTAGGCCGGCCAGCGCGTCGCCTGCGGGAACCCCACCGGGTCGATCGCCCGCGGCACGACCGCCCCGGCGTGCAGCGTGACGAACCCCAGGCACGCCGCGGCCGCCGCCGCCCCGCCCAGCACCCTCCGGCCCCGCCGCCACGGCCGGGGCGCCGCCAGCTCCACCGCGAGCGCGAACTGCAGCGGCACCAGCGCCGCCCACAGGGCCCTGGCGTACGTGTAGTGCCCGCTCACCCAGCCGTACGCCAGCAGCAGGCACTCCAGCAGGAACATCAGCACCAGCGGGTCGCGCACCCCCGCGTTCCCCGGCCCGCGGGCCCGCACCCACAGGGCGGGCAGCCCGAGCAGCGCCAGCCAGGAGTTGGCGAGCATCCCCTCGTAGAGCTGCCGGTGCATCCCGTCCATGCCGGTGTCGCCCACCAGCGACAGCACGTCGTAGTACGGCCACGACACGCCGACCGCCGCGCAGGCCGCCACGGCGAGCGCCCACCGCGCCGCGACCGGCCGGAGCCACCGCCGCTGACGCGACGCCACGATCGCCACCGCCCCGATGAGCGCCGACGCCGCCGTGACGGGGTGGGTGAGCAGGATCAGCCCGTACAGGGCGCCGGTCGCGGCGTACCCCCACCAGCCGCCGAGGCCGCTCGGGCCGACGAACCGCACGGCGGCGGCGTCCGCACGCGCCAGCGTGCCCGTCCAGGCCCACGCCCAGAACGTCAGCCCGATCGCGAGCGCGGACGGGTACCCCAGGTTCGTCGTCATCGGCAGCAGCCCGAGGTAACCGCTCCACAGGATCCGCGCGGTGCCCCACAGCAGCGTCATGAACAGCAGCGCCAGAACCGGTGCCCAGGCGCGCGCGGTCAGTGTCCTGACGAAACGGCCGATCCCCGTCAGCAGCACCAGCAGGTGCACCGGCCCGGCCAGCTTGACGACCTCCCAGCCGGACAGCCCCGTCAGCCGCGCCAGGACGCCCTGGACGACGGCGTACGGGCCGTAGTACGGGCTGCCGTCGCCCGGCAGGTCCGCCATGGAGTGGGCCGGGTGGAGCAGGTCGGCCTTGAGACGCTCGACGACCGCCGCGTGCTGTCCGGCGTCGCAGCACAGCGGGATCCGCCAGTACGCCAGTGTCATCACCAGCCAGAACAGGGCGCCGAAGAGCCGGTACGGGGTCAGTCGCCCGGCACGGCCGCCGCGCAGCGCCGTCGCGCCGCGCACGGTCCGCCGGACGAGGAGTCCGCCGCTCACAGGGCGGAGGGAAGGGGAAGGGACTCGGGCATGCGCCGAATGTTCCCGCCCCACCACAGGCCTGACCCCGGGTCACTTCATCGGGTGAGGCGGTTACGCCCACCTGCCAGCCGTCAGTCGCACAGCGCCCGCTCCGCCGCGGCCGGCCAGCGCGCGAACCGGAACCGGGTCCGTTCGAAGGACCCCGTGAGGTTGTCCCAGAACCGGCCGGCGGTGAGCGGGGCACGCGCCGACTCCGTCAGCTCGGCCAGCGCACCGCAGCCCAGCGCGGCCCGGGCCGCCCCGACCGCCTCCCGCGAGGTCCCCGCCCGCAGCAGGTCGGGCCGCGACGGGGACTCGACCGCCCACTCCGCGAAGACCCAGTGGTTGCGCAGGAACTTCTCGTGCCCGGGCCAGCTCCACCGCTCCAGCGCGAGATGCGCGCCGACGGGGCTGGCCAGCCCCCAGGCGTCGTTGACGTAGGCGTCGAGCGGCGCGGCGGCCCCCGTGACACCGAGATGGCGTCCCACGATCACCACGTGGTACGGCGCGTCTCCCCGCATGGGAGTGGCGTGCAGCCGGCGCCGCGCGTCGAAGTACAGCAGCGTCGGCCGGGGCGCCCGCGCGGCCCGGGCGAGCATGCCCCGCCCCTCCGGCAGGGCCGGCCAGTCGGCCACCCAGGTCACGGTGCGCACCGGGTTGTGGTCACCGAGCCCTTCCACGTCGGAGCTGCGCACATTGAAGGTCGTCGCGCTGCCGCGCACGTCGAACGGCGCCCGCAGGGGACTGACCGCCGCGCACAGCCACACCACCAGCAGCGCACCCGCCACGCTCGTGAACCTGGTCGCGGGAACCACCAGCACCGGCAGGAGCAGCAGCAGGAGGGCGGGCAGGATCATGCGGGCGTGCATGTAGTCACCGCCGACGCGGACGACGTACCCGGCCAGCAGCAGGCCCGCCGCGAGCGGCGCCAGCAGCACCGCGAGCGAGGCCCGGCCCGGGGCACGCATCCGCCGCTGCCGACCGGTGCGCCGCACCAGCAGCACCACCAGCGCGCCCAGCACGGGCACGACAGGCCACAGCCAGTAAGGTCCGAACGTCTCCTGCACGTAACCGGCGCCCCGGCTCCAGTCGCTGGCGCCCGCCTCCTTGGCGATGGCGGGCAGCGGCACCAGGATCCCGTAGTACCCCGCCCGGAAGACCTCGTACGCCAGCGGCAGCGCCCCGGCCGAGGCCAGCACCGCGGCGACGCCCCGCCGGCAGGGCCGCAGCACCCACCACTGCGCCGCCAGGAAGCACCCCGTGACCACCGCGAGATCGGGCCGGACCAGCGGGCCCAGCCCGAACACGAAGGCGGCCAGGTACGTCTCCCGGGCTCCCTGACCCCGCCGGGTGCGCGTCAGCAGCCACCACGACAGGCCGGTCCAGAAGGCGCCGAGGCCGCTCTCCAGACCCGAGGTCATGTACGTCCAGAACGGCGGCACCGCCAGCAGCACGAACACCCCCGCCGGGACAAGCAGCCCCGCACCGCGGTGCAGCCGGCCCGTGGCGTACAGCGCGAACCCGAACCCGGCGGTGCTCAGCAGCAGCCCCAGCCCGACCGCGAGGAACGCCGGATCCTCTCCGGTCACCCAGGTGCCGAGGGCGAGCAGCCACTGCCACAGGGTGCCGGTGGAGCTCTCCGCCCGTTCCCCCACGTTGAACACGGGCCCGTTGCCCGCCAGGATCTGCCGGACCGGACGCAGGTAGATCAGCCCGTCGTCACAGATCCAGCGGCGCCGGTAGCCCAGCGCGAACAGGGCCGCGGTGGGCGCCGCGACCAGGGCCGCGTGCCACCACCGCACCGGCCGCGGCCGCCCGGCGGGGGCCGACGGCCGGGCCGAGGAGCCCCGCCGGGCGGGCAGGGAGGGGAGGGCCTCAGGGGTGGCGGGTGCCGTCATCCCTCGATCAGCGCCTCGGACCGCGCGGCGACGGCGGGTGGCCTGCGGGCAGCGGGCAGCAGCACACCGCCCCGCTCGCCCAGCATCACCAGCCGTACGACCCGTTCGGCGGCCTGCCCGTCCTCGAACTCGCAGTACCGCTCCCGGAAGCCCGCCCGCAGCCGCCCCGACTCCGCGTCCTGCCAGGTGCCGGACGCGAACAGCCAGTTGAGCTCCCGGTACGAGCGAGACACGTGCCCGGGCGCGTCGGCCGTGATGTCGAAGTAGGCGCCCCGGCTCGCCGCGAACGCGCCCCAGTCGTCGGCGTGGACCACCACCGGCCGGTCGAGGAGGACGTAGTCGAACATCAGGGCGGAGTAGTCGGTGACCAGCACGTCGGAGGCGAACATCACGTCCTCCACGTGCGGCTCGTCGGTCGCGTCCACCAGCACCCCGCGCCGGTGCAGGTCCGCCAGGCCGAGGCCGCGCGCCACACCCCCGGCCAGCGAGGGGTGCAGCCGCACCACCAGCGTGTGGCCGGAGCCGAGGTCCGCCGCGAACCGGGCCAGGTCGATCCGGTCGACGTGACCGCCGCGCCGGTAGTCCCGGCGGGTCGGCGCGTACAGCACGACCGTGTCACCGGCCGGGATCCCGAGCCGCTCGCGCACCGCCGGGCCCCGCTCCGCACCGGCGCCGACCAGCACGTCGTTGCGCGGGCTGCCGGTCCGCAGCGAGGTGAAGTGGCACGGGTACGCCCGCGCCCAGGCCCGCTCCGCGTGCCGCCCCGCGACCAGGCTGTAGTCCCAGCGGTCGGCGCGGCGCAGCATCTGCGGGACGTCGAAGCCGTGCCGGGCGCCCGGCTTGGTCAGCAGGTCGGCGCCCATGTACTTGAGCGGGGTGCCCTGGTGGGTGTGGATGTGGACGCTGCCGGGCCGCTTGGCCAGGGTGCCCGGCCAGTTGACGTCGTTCACCCAGTACGTGGCCCGTGCCATGACCTCGTGGTAGCGGCGCGAGCCGGGCGTCACGTGGTCGGTGCCGGGCGGCAGCGCGTCGACCGCGTCCTCCCGGACCACCCACACGCCCCGGATGTGCGGGGCGAGTTCACGGGCCTTGGCGTGGATCGCGGCCGGGTCGCCCCGGACGCCCCGGTGGTGGGTGGTGGAGTAGACGGCGAGGTGCGGGTCGAGGGGGCGCTTCGACCGGGCCGCGTACCAGGTGCGTTGTGCGGTCTCGGACGCCTTCCGCGCCACCCGCCGCTTCCCGGCCAGGGCGGTCGCACGCAGGTCCCGCAGCCCGCGCACCGCCGCGTACGACGCGTAGGGCGCCGAGGCCAGCAGCCGCATCTCCATCCCGCGCCAGCCGTCCGGCTCCGGGAAGCCGCCCTCCGGGAGGTGACGGCGGTGGAAGGAACGGATCTCGCGGTAGAAGTCACCCCGGTCCGCGGGCCGCACCCGGTCCTCCCGGGCCAGCACGAACAGCATGTGGTCCAGCGCCCGCTCCAGCAGCAGAGGCCGTGCCCAGTCCAGGTCGGGGCGCTGCTCCAGGAACGCGAACAGCCCCTCGTACTGCGGGAAGATGTCGAAGTGCCGGCGCCCGGGCGTCCTGGTGATCGCGCCCTGCCGCCGCTGCCGGTACTCGACCCCGATCCGGTCCAGACAGGCGATCCGGCCGGCCAGCACCATCGACCGGTAGGTGACCGGCGCGTCCTCGTACAGACCCGGCGCGTACGCCAGTCCGTGCCCCTGGAAGAACGACCGCCGGTACGCCTTGTTCCACGCGACCAGGAACAGGTTCAGGTACTGGGGGCTCTCCCGGACGGTGAACGTCTCCAGGCCCGCCGCGGCCAGCAGGTCCGCCGCCTCACTGCGCCCGCCCCGGCCCCACCAGTGGCTACGCACGTGGTCGAAGACCAGCACGTCCGGGTCGCCGGTCGTCTCCAGCCGTGCGGCGACGGCCGCCAGCAGGCCCGGCGTGTAGTGGTCGTCGCTGTCGAGGAACAGGACGTAGTCCCCGGCCGCCTGCGCCAGCCCGGCGTTGCGGGCCCGGCCCAGACCGACGTTCTCGGGCAGATGCAGCACCCGCACCCGGGGGTCGAGGGCCGCGTACTCGTCGCAGATCGCGCCGCTGCCGTCCGGCGAACGGTCGTCCACGGCGATCACCTCGAAGTCGTCGTAGGACTGACCGAGCACCGAGTCGAGACACTCGCGCAGGAAGCCCTGCACCTTGTAGACGGGGACGATGATGCTGAAGCGGGGCACTTCTTCGGTCAGCTCCTCACGAGGGTGGCGGCGGCGGGCGCCGGGACGCGCTCCGCGAGCGGGACCACGGGCGGGATCGACTCGGGCGGCTCCCCCAGCAGCACCCGGCGTACGACGCGCTCGGCGGCCCGCCCGTCGTCGAACTGGCAGAAGCGCTCCCGGAACGCGGCGCGCAGAGCGGCGGCGGACTCGTCCGCCCAGGTGCCGTCGCGGAACACGGCCGCCAACTCCCCGGGCGTACGGGCGACCCGGCCCGGCGGAAGCCGCATCAGGTCGAAGCAGACGCCCCGGGTCTCCCGGTAGACGTCCCAGTCGTCGGCGTACACGACGATCGGCCGGTCCAGGTTGGCGTAGTCGAACATGATCGACGAGTAGTCGGTGATCAGCGCGTCCGCGGCCAGGCACACGTCCTCCGACGAGCGGTGCCCGGTGACGTCGATGATCCGCCCGCCGCCCCGGCTCGCCCCCTGGTCGTAGAAGTAGTGGGCGCGCAGCAGGACCACGTAGTCGTCGCCGATCGCCTCGCAGAACTCCGCCAGGTCCAGGCCCGGCGCGAAGCCGGTGGCGTAATCGCGGTGCGTGGGCGCGTAGAGCAGGGCCTTCTTGCCCTCGGGGACGCCCAGCTCGCGACGCACGCGCGCGACGTCGTCGGCGGACGCCGTGTAATAGACGTCGTTGCGCGGATAGCCGTACTCGAGGATCTCGTGCGCCCCGGGGAACGCCCGCTCCCACGTCTGGGTGGAGTGCCGGTTGGAGGTGAGGTTGTAGTCCCAGCGGTCGATCCGGGCCAGCAGCCCGGCGAAGCTCCCGGTCGCCGCGGCCACCACGGGATACGTCGCCTGGTCGGTGCCCATCCTCTTCAGCGGGGTGCCGTGCTGGGTCTGGAGGTGCACGCTGCCGGGGCGCTTGACGACGGCGTCCGCGAAGTTGGCGTTGTTGACGAGGTACTTGGCGCGCGCCAGCACCTCCCAATACTTCCGGCTGCCGACCACCGCGTACTCCACGCCCTTCGGCATGCTGTCCACCGCGTCCGGCTCCACCAGGAACACCGAGCGCAGGTGCGGGGCGAGCTCGCGGGCCCTGGCGTGGATCGCGGCCGGGTTGCAGGCGTAGCCGCGGCCCCAGTACGCGCAGTACACGACCAGGTTCCGGTCGAGGGGACGGCGCAGGTGCACCGCGTACCACAGCCGGGTGCGCAGCCCCCGGGGCCGGGGGAGCAGCGCGGCGGCCCGCAGCGCCCCGCGGTTGGCGGCCCGCAGCGTGCGGAACGCCGTGTAGGAGCCGGCCGCCAGCAGCCGGTGCTGGACGCCGAGGCTGCCGCCGGGCGGCCGGTAGCCGGCCGGGCGGTGCCGCCGGTACAGCCCGCTCGCCCGGTGGAAGAAGGCCCGGTGTCCGGCCGGCAGCCGCCGGGGACGGGCGGCCGTCTTCAGCACGGCGGCGAAGAGCTGCTCGAACAGCGGCTTCAGCCGCTCCGGCGCCAGCCCCTGTTCCCCGGCCCGCGTCAGCACCAGCTCGGCCTGGTCGAGCAGCTCGGCGTGGTGTTTCCCGGGCAGGCCCAGCCGGTTGCCCTGGCGGCGCAGCAGGTGCCGTACGACGACCGAGCGCAGGACCGCCACCCGCTCCGCCCGCAGGGCGACCAGCCCACCGAACCCGACGTCGGTGAAGTGGTCCCCGGGGAAGGTGAAGTCCTGCTCGGTGAGGAAGGCCCTGCGGTACACCGCGCTCCACGCGGGCAGGGCCACGCCCGTCAGCCGTGGGGCCCGGTCGGGGGAGAAGGCCCCGTCCGGCGCGTCGGCCAGCAGCGGTGCGGCCGGGTTGCCGGGCTCGCCCTCCCACCACGGGACGCGCTCGTGCTCGACGTACAGGACGTCCACGTCGCCGGTGTCGCCCAGCCGGGCGTCCAGCGCCGCCAGTGCCCCCGGGACCAGGACGTCGTCGCCGTCGAGGAACAGCACATGCCCGCCGACCGCCGCCCGCAGCCCGGCGTTGCGCGCCCCGGCCAGACCCGCCGACGGCGGGGAGTCCACCGGCGTCACCCGGGAGTCCCGCTCCGCGTACCCGGCGACGACGTCCGCCGCGGGTGAGCCGGGTGCGTCGCACACCGGGATCAGCTCGAAGTCGCCGAAGGACTGGGCGAGGACCGAGTCCAGTGCCAGGGACAGCCGGCCTGCGACCCCATGGGACGGGACGACGATGCTGAAGCGGGGCATTCTGCTCTTTCTGTCGGGTTCTGCGGAAGCGGGGTCGCTGTCAGGCGCCGCCACGGCGTCCCGGCCGTCCCGACGGGCGCCAGGCGGGCGGCCGGCTGGGTGTCGGCCGCGACGGGCTGGAGGGCATGCGGGCTCCCCAAGCTGCGGAACGTGTTCAGAGGCGGTCGGCGACGGACGCGGGACCGGCCGGCTGCGGCACCGTGGTGAGCGGCAGGCGCGCCAGCGAGGCCGCCGCCGACGGCACCGGACAGCGGGCGTCGAGCGGCAGGACCGGCGGCAGCTCCGACTCTCCGAGGACGACCCGGCGTACCACCCGCTCGGCGGCCCGGCCGTCGTCGTACGTGCAGAACCGCTCGCGGAACGCCGCACGCAGCTGCGTCGAGCGGGAGCCGCGCCAGTGGCCGGTGGCGAAGATGTCGATCAGCTCGTCCTCGCCGCGCGCGACCGCGCCCGGCGGGAAGGACCGCAGGTCGAAGTAGGTGCCGCGAGCCGCGTCGTACGCCTCCCAGTCGTCGGCGAGGACCACGATCGGCCGGTCCAGGTTGGCGTAGTCGAACATCAGCGACGAGTAGTCCGTGACCAGGGCGTCCGAGGCCAGGCACAGCGCCTCCACGCGCGGGTGGTCGCTGACGTCGACGACCCTGCCGCAGGTGCTGGTCAGCGGGGCCCCGTAGGAGTGGTGGGCGCGGGCCAGCACGACGAAGCGTGGGCCCAGGCGGCGCACGATCCGCTGGAGGTCGAGGCAGTGGCGCTGGGACCGGCGGTAGTCGCGGTGGGTCGGCGCGTACAGGATCGCCACCGTCCCCTCGGGGATGCTGAGCGAGGCACGCAGCCGGGTCACGTCGGCCGCGGTCGCCGTGCGGAACACGTCGTTGCGGGGGTAGCCGTACTCGAGCGTGGTGTAGCGGCCGGGGTGGACCCGCTCGTGGGTCAGCGTGGTGTGGCGGTTGGCGGACAGGACGTAGTCCCACTGGTCAACGCCCTTGAGCAGCCGCGCGAAGTCCCTGCCGCGGGCTGCCGCCGGGCGCTCCTGGAGGTCCAGGCCGATGTGGCCCAGCGGGGTGCCGTGTCCGGTCTGGATCAGGACCTGGCCCCGGCGCTTGGCCAGCCGGTGGTCGAAGTCGGTGTTGCTGACCAGGTACCGGGAGCGGGCGAGCGCCGTCCAGTAGGCGGCCGTGCCGGGGACGATGCGGCGCGGGCCCGGCGGCGTCGCGTGATGGTGCTCGGGACGGGCGATCCACGCCGTGCGGATGTGCGGGGCGAGATCGCGGAACGCGGACTCCAGCGCGCCCGGGTTGCAGCTGTGGCCGCGGCCGTCGTAGGCGGCGAAGACGGCCCGGTCGGCGCGCAGCGGCAGACAGCGCTGGAGGTGGTAGTGCACCCCGAGCACGGCGGACCTGAGCTCCCGCAGCAGCCGCCCGGCCGACCGGGCCGCCCCTCGGTGCAGGGCCGAGGCCAGCCGGAGCGTGCGGTAGGTGCGGTGCAGGCCGAAGCGGATCAGGGTGTGGTGCACCCGGGCGCGCAGGGGGAGCGGGGCGCCCGGGGTGCGGTAGCGGCGGTAGTGGCCGCGGGCCCGGCGCAGGAAGTCCGCGTGCGAACCGCGGGGCAGCCGGTCCCGCCGGGAGTACACGATCGCCAGGTGATGAACCATGCGGCGGAACAGCGCCGGTCGCCACCTGGCCAGTTCGGGGCGCTCGTCGAGGTACGCGAAGAGCCGGTCGTACTGCTCGAAGACGTCGAAGTGCCGCTCGCTGGTGGTGCGCAGGATGCTGCCCTGCCGGCGCTGCCGGTAGTGCACGCAGACCCGGTCCAGGGTCGCGATCGACTCCGCGGTCATCAGCACCGGGTACGTCCACGGTGTGTCCTCGTAGTACCCCGGCGGGAAGGCGAAGCCATTCCGCTCGACGAAGTCCCGCCGGTAGGCCTTGTTCCAGGCGACCATCAGCAGCCGCAGCAGCCCCGGCCGGTCCTCCAGACGGAACGGCGCCGGGCCCTGCTCGGTGAGGTGGAGGGCCGCCTGGTTGCGGACCGCCTCGCCCGTCCAGTGGGTGCGCGCGTAGTCGAAGACCAGGACGTCCGGATCGCCCGTCTCCTTCAGCCGGTCCGTGATCGACCGCAGCGCGTCGGGCGTGAGGGTGTCGTCACTGTCGAGGAACAGCAGGTAGTCGCCGCTCGCGTGCGCGGCACCGGCGTTGCGGGCGGGGCCGAGGCCGACGTTCTCCGGCAGGTGGACGGCCCGGACCCGTGCGTCGCGGGCGGCGAACTCGTCGATGATCGCGCCGCACGCGTCCGGCGAGCAGTCGTCGACGACGATCAGTTCCAGATCGGGACACGATTGGGAGAGCACCGATTCGAGGCACTCGTGCAGGTACGCCTGAACCTGGTACGCGGGGACAATGACACTGAACCTGGGCAAGAGGCCATCCATCGGTCGGCACGGGCGTTCGGCCCGGGAACGGCCGGCGAGGCGACTTGGTTACGGTGGCTACGGCATCCGGGGGAACCCGGACGGGACGGACCGCTGTCGGCCCGCCCCGCCAATCGCCTTGTGGTAATGGCTACTTCACGGCTCCGGCCATCACACCGGACACGAACTGCCGCTGGAACGCGAAGAAGACGGCCAGCGGAATCACCATCGAGATGAACGCGCCGGGTGCCAGCACGTCGATGTTGTTGCCGAACTGCCGTACCTGCGTCTGGAGTGCCACGGTGATCGGCTGGCTCCCGGAGTCCGAGAAGATCAGCGCGACCAGCAGGTCGTTCCACACCCACAGGAACTGGAAGATGCCGAGGGCGGCGATCGCCGGGCCGCCTAGGGGCATCACGACGCGGAGGAACAGCCGCAGTTCACCCGCTCCGTCCAGTCGGGCCGCCTCCAGCAGCTCTCTCGGGATCTCCGCGAAGAAGTTCCGCAGCAGGAACACCGCGAACGGCAGTCCGAAGCCGACGTGGAAGAGCACCACACCGAGCACGGAGCCGAAGATGCCGATCTTGCCGAAGAGTTCGGCGATCGGGATCAGCGCGACCTGCACGGGCACGACCAACAGGCCGACGACGGCGAGGAACCACCAGTCCCGGCCCGGGAACTCCATCCAGGCGAAGGCGTAGCCCGCCAGCGAGCCGATGACCACGACCAGCAGCGTCGCCGGCACGGTGATCCACACCGTGTTCAGCAGCGAGTTGGTGATGTCCTCGTTCTCCAGCAGCTTCCGGTAGCTGTCGAAGGTGATCTGCGAGGGCTCGGTGAACACCTTCCACCAGCCGCTCGCCGCGATGTCCTCCGGCGAGCGCAGGCTGGACAGCAGCAGGCCGATCGTCGGCACCAGCCAGAACAGCCCGACGACGATGAGGAACACCCGCACGAGCCCACCGCTGACCCCCTCGACCAGCCTGGACCCCAGCTGCTTGGCCTTCATCGCCGCCCCTCCCGCCGCAGCCGCCGTACGTTGAACCACATCACCGGGATCACGAGCAGCAGCAGGAACACCGAGATGGCGCTGGCGATGCCCGGCTGGTCCTCGGAGAAGCCCTTGCGGTACAGCTCCAGGGCGAGGACGTTCGCGTCGTCCTGGGAGGAGCCGGGGGCGATGATGAAGACCAGGTCGAAGATCTTCAGCACGTTGATCATCAGGGTGACGGTGACGACCGCGAGGACCGGCGCCAGCAAGGGCACCGTGACCCGTCTGAACACCTGCCATTCCGACGCTCCGTCGACCCGGGCCGCCTCCAGCAGTTCCCGCGGCACCCCCGCGAGCCCCGCCGCGATCAGCACCATCGCGAAGCCCGCCCACATCCAGATGTACGAGCCGATGATGGACGGGGTGACCAGGGCCGGGCCGAGCCAGTCCAGGCCGTTGTACGGCTCCTTGAAGTTGCTCGCCGGGAGCCGGAGCAGGGCCCCGTCGGCCGAGGCGGGGAGCGTGAAGGTGCCGTCGCCGGCGGCCGTCGCCGACGCCACGACCCTGCCGTCCTTCACGGCCTCGACCTTCATGCCCGCATAGCCCAGTTCGGCGGCGTCGACCTCGCCCAGCCTGCCCACGCCCTTGCCGCGGGTGAAGTCCTGCCAGGTCGTGCCGGTGATCTTGTCCGGCTCGGGCTTCGCCGCCACGGCGGACTTCGCGTCGTCGGGCATCAGGTCGGGAGCCACACCCACCAGGGGCAGCGAGACGGTCTCGCCCGTCCGCACGGGCGACTTGGTGATGAACGCGCCGCCGCCGGCCGGCTCCAGGGGCGACTTCCGGCCCGGGTGGGCCTTCGGGAACTCCGACGACGGGGCGAAGGTGTCGTGCACGCCCACCCACACCGCGTTCGCCACGCCCTTGTCCGGGTCCTGGTCGTACACCAGGCGGAAGATGATGCCCGCCGCCAGCATGGAGATCGCCATCGGCATGAAGACGACCAGCTTGAAGGCGGTGCCCCAACGCACCCGTTCGGTCAGCACCGCGAAGATCAGGCCGAGCGCCGTCGCCACCGTGGGCGCGAACACCACCCAGATGATGTTGTTCTTCAGCGCGGTGCGGATGCCCTCGTCGGTGAAGAGGGCCTTGTAGTTGTCTATTCCGGCGAAGCCGTCGCCGGACTGGTCGTAGAAGCTGCGCACGACCGAGTACCCGATCGGGTAGACCACGAGCGCGCCGAGCAGGACGAGCGCGGGCAGCAGGAACAGCGCCGCGACGGTCCTGCGGGTGCCGGTCACACTCTTGCGCGACTTGGGAGCGGCAGGGGGCTCGGTGCCCCCTGCCGCCGTGGCCGACGTCATGACGTCAGTTCCCGTAGGCCGCGGCCGCTTCGGCCTCCAGCTTCGCCTGGGTGCCCGCGATGTCCTTCGGGTTCTTCAGGAAGTCCTGGAGGATCTTCCACTCGCCCTTGCCGGGCGTACCGCCGAAGGCCTGCGGGGCCTGGTCGGACATGTCGAAGCGGAAGTCGTCACCGGCGTCGATGAGCGCCTTGGCGATCTTCTGCTGCACCGCGTTCGGGTACGCGGAGTTCGGCACGTTCTTGTTCGGCGACAGATAGCCGCCCAGCTTGGCCTGGATCGTCGCCGCGTCCGGGGAGGCGAGCCAGGTGGCCAGGGCCTGGGACCCCTTCGAGTCCTTCAGGATCACGGCCGCGTCGCCGCCCGAGACCACCGGGCCCTGGTCACCCACGGCCGGGAAGGGGAACACCTTCGCGTCCGTACCGATCTTCATGCTCTTGGGGACGTTGACCTGCGCGAAGTCACCCGCGGCGACCATGGCCGCCTTGGGCTGGTCCCCGCCGGTGAAGACCTGCGTGACGGAGGTCGGGAAGTCGGTCTGCAACGCCCCCTTCGCCCCGCCCGCGATCCAGTCGGGCTTGCCCCAGACCTGCGCGAGGGTGGTCAGCGCCTTCTTCACGGACGGGTCCGTCCACTTGATCTCGTGCTTGGCCAGCTGGTCGTACTTCTCCGGGCCGGCCTGGGAGAGGTAGACGTTCTCGAACCAGTCGGTCAGGGTCCAGCCCTCGGCCGCGCCGATGGAGAACGGGGTGACGCCGGAGTCGAAGACCGTCTGCGCGGTGCCCAGCAGGTCCGGCCAGGTCTCGGGCTCACTGGCCCCCGCGTTCTCGAAGACCTGGTTGTTGTACCAGATCAGGGACTTGTTGGCGGCCTTGTAGTACACGCCGTACGGCTTGCCGCCCACCTTGCCGATGTCCTGCCAGCCCTGCGAGTAGTTCTCGCCGAGCTCCTTGACGGCGTCGGAGCCCAGCTGCTTGGCCCAGCCCTTGTCGACGGCCTGCTTGATGGCGCCGGGCTGCGGCAGCATCGCGATGTCCGGCGGCTGCCCGCCGGCCACCTTCGAGCCGATGAAGTTGATGATCGGGTCCTGCGCGGGCACGAACGTCACCTTGGCGCCCGTGCGCTTCTCGAACTCCTGCAGGACCTTCTTGAAGTTGGCCTGTTCGGTGCCGGTCCACACGGCGGCGACCTCCAGGTTCGTCCCGTCCAGTTTCGGCAGGGTGACCTGGTCGGTGGCCTCCTCGGTGGTGGCCGAGCTTTTGGTGTTGTTGTCGTCGGAGCCTCCGCAGGCGGTGAGCGAGAGCGCGAG
This sequence comes from Streptomyces sp. NPDC006372, assembly GCF_040612515.1. Taxonomy (NCBI): domain Bacteria; kingdom Bacillati; phylum Actinomycetota; class Actinomycetes; order Kitasatosporales; family Streptomycetaceae; genus Streptomyces; species Streptomyces sp. NPDC006372. The sequence goes on from NZ_JBEXQJ010000024.1 coordinate 54,371, forward strand.
CGCTCCCGCGGCGACGGCGGCGGCTGCCCTGGTGGCTCTGCGGCTCTGGGGGGTCGCCTGGTTTCGCGGCGGCGACCAGAGTGTGCGGATGGTGCTCGTCATACGCATGACTGCCCCGTTCTTCGTTCCCTCGTCGAACGTCGAGCGCGCTCCCGTGCGATCTGGTCTACGCCGGGTGTGCGGGGGCGGCAAGATGGCGTCGGCTGTCAAGCGGGGGATCGTGACCCCGTCGTGACCAGGGCGCTCGTCCCCGGCCGACGGACGGGGTCGGCATCCGGCCAGTGCCACGGAACCGTGCCACGGACCAGTGCTACAGAAGTGACGGCACCTTCGCCGCCGCGACCTCCCGTGCCGCCCTTTCCAGCGCGCTGGCCAACAGTGCCAGGTCGGTCGGGCCGTTTCCCAGCTCCCGCACCGGACGCCGGGCCGGAGGGTCACCCATGCGGTGCCATTCGAGGGGCACGACCGTGGGGCGCAGGGTCGCCGTCCGGGGGATGCGCCCGGTGACGCGCCCGCCCTGGAACGGGGTGCTCCGCCCGTCAGCCTGCTCCAGGCGTCCACGGCCCGGGGCGGGCTCGTCGGGACCCGGCACCGGAGCTTCGAGGGTCACGCGCAGGGTGGCCCGGCGGGCCGGTTCCGTCTCCGCCGTACGGGCGCACGGGCCGGTGGCCGCCACCATGTGGACGCCCAGCCGCTCGCCCTCCCGGGCCACGGCCTCCAGCGCGCGCATCACCGACCCGGCCGCGGGCCGTCCGGTCGAACCGAGCGCCGGGGACACCAGCGCGTCCAGATCGTCGACGACCACGACGAGCCGGGGCAGCGGCGGCGCCGCGTCCGTCTGCCGCCGGGCCGCTCCGGGCCGCAGCCGCACGGTCGAACTGGACGCGGAGTCGAGGTCACCGGCCCCCGAGGCGGCGCCGGTCCCGGGGGCGGTCCCGGCCTGGGCGCCGCCCCGGGCCGTCGCCGTGCGCTGCGTGACCATCCGGCCGGACAGCTCGCGCCCGGTGTGCCACTCGGCGAAGTCGGACCGCCCGAGCAGCTCGGCGCGCCGCTTCAGCTCGGCGCTGAGCGACTGCGCGAACTCCCGCATCCGGACCGGGTCGTGGGCCGTGAGGTAGGTGGTGACATGCGGTACGTCCGTACACACGCGCAGTCCGTCGCCCGGCCCGCCGCCCGCGCCGGGGCCGCCCCGGCCGTCGACCAGCACGACGCCCAGGCGGTCCGGCCGCTCGGCGGCGGCCAGGGACGCGACGACCGCCCGCAGCAGTTCCGTACGGCCGCTGCCCGGCGGGCCCTCGATCAGCAGATGCGGTCCCTGGTGCGCGAGGTCCGCGGAGACCGGCCCGCGCGGCCCGGCACCCAGCACCGCACGCACGCGCCCGCCCAGCGCCTCGGCATCGTCGGCGGCGTCCGCCCAGCGGGCCATCAGCGACGCCGGGGTGGCCCGGGCCAGGCCCAGCTCGTCCAGCAGCCGGGCAGCCTGGGGCAGCGGTGCGGAGACACGCGGCTGCCGCTCGCTCGTCGCGCCGTCCGTACGCAGCGGCGCCAGCGCCCGCGCGAACCGCTCGGCCCAGGCGGGGGAGACGGCGTCGACGGTGGCTATGGTGCCGTGACCCACGGGCCCGGCCGGTGCGGAACCGCCGCCGGCCCGGGCCACGCGCATCAGCCGCAGTGCCGTCGCCACGTCCCCGCTGAGCAGCGCGACCGCACCGCACTGCCGGAACGTCGGCGACGCCGAGCAGGCGGCCTCGTACGTCTCCGTCACCGGCGAGGCCGGGGAGGCGGCGGCCGCCTCGGCCAGGCAGACGACGTGGATCCCGGCCCGGGGACCCTCCAGCGCGAGCCGTGCCACGGCCTCGCGCAGGTCGGCGCCACCGGGGTCGCCGTCCACGACCACGACGGTGTACGGGCCGGGGAAGCCGTCCGCCGCGTCCGTGCCGGGGACGTCCTTGGCCCAGGAGGGGCGGCGGGCCGCCGCCCCGGAGTGGGCCTGGAGCGGCTCGCTGCCGGGGGGCAGGGGAACGGTGGTGTTCGAGCCGTGGAGCGGCGGGGCGCTGGTGGCGCGGGTGCCGGACCCTGAGTGCTGGGGCCGGAAGGCACTGCCGCTCTGGGCGTCCGCCAGCGGGCCGTCGCTCCCGTGGGCGTGCGGGCCCGGAGCACCGGCCGGTGGGACGCCGGTGGCTGTGGTGCCAGTGGCCGGGGCGTCGCCCCGGGCGCCGCTGACCGGCGCTCCTGTCGGCCGGCCACCGCCCCCTGCCGCGCTGTGCCCCGCCCCCGCGTCGGCCAGCTGGTCGTCCAGGCGGCGCAGGAGCTCGTCGGTGCGGGCCGCGGCCTGTTCACGGTCGTGGGCGAGGAGCAGCCGGCAGTCCTGGCCGTGCCCGGGACGCACATGCGGCAGCCAGCCCAGCCAGGACCACTCGGCGGTGCGCTCCTCCAGGGAGCGGGAGCGGTCCGCGGCGATCAGGACGATCTCCAGCGTGTCGGGGGAGTGCAGTGCGGCGAGCTGCGCCAGCACGGCACGGGCCAGCCCGGCGAGCCGTCCTCGCGGTCCGGCCAGCCCCAGCGCACCGACCTCGAGCAGCCCGGCGGTCACCGGCACCGCGGGCAGCAGGCCCGAGCCGTCCGGCGCCGCACGGTCGGCCGTACCGAGGCGCACCGCGAGTGCTTCCGGGTGGCCCGGTCCGCGCTCCCAGAGCCGGGAGCCCGGCCCCAGCGCCGTCAGCAGCAGCGCGGCCGGGTCGGGCCAGGTCTCCGGCGCCGCCGACGCCACGGCCGGCCGCTCCGTCGTGACCCCGGCCGGTTCGCCCTCGTACGTCTCGCGCGCGGGATCCGGGCCCTGCTCGCCGCGCCCTCCGGCCAACCGCCGTGCCCAGGCCCCCAGACCGCCCCGCCTGCGCGTGCCCGGCGGTACGTCGGTGCCCCGGAGGGGCGTGCCCTTGCGTCCGCTCTCCGCACCGGGAGCGAGGCTGTCCGCCGCCCCGGCGCGCCGACCTGAGCCGTCCGCGTCCCCGTCGTCGAACGCGCCTATCCCGGAGCGTCCCGAGTGGGTGTCCCCGGCGCCGAGCCCGGAGCGCGCCGCCCCGGGATGCCGGGGAGCGCTCGTGACGCCGTCGGGGGAGTCCGCGTAGGGCGATTCCCCGGCGGCACCACGCTGCCGGGGAGGGCGCACCCAGCTCTCCGGCGACAGCGCGGGCGTCCCTTCACGGGGCCCTGGGCGCGGTCCTTCGGGAGCGCCGGGACGCGGGGAGCCCGCGGCCGCGTCGACGGAGCCCGGGCCGCCCTGGCCCGGCGTCACGTCCGGCCCGCGCCGCCCGCCCTCGCCGGCCCCCGGCCACGAAGCCTCCGCGGCCGCCGGCCCGCCTGTGCTCTCGACCCGGGGTGCCCCGCCCTGCCCGGGAACCACGGCCGGGTCGCCGGCGCCGCGCCCCGCGGGCCCCTGCGTGCCCCAGGCCACCGAGCCGTACGTCTGACGGGTGGGCCCGGAAGGACCGGCAGGGGCCGCCGGGTCCGGCACGCGCGCGTCCGGCCCCGGGCCGCCGACGGGCCCCGGCACGCGCACGTGCCCCTCTCCGTCCGGCGTCGTCTCCACCCGGCCGCCGGGTCCTCCGGGGGGAGCCAGCCGCAGGGCCGACTCGCCGATCCGCAGCAGCGCCCCGGGCGCGAAACGGACCTGGCGGCCACCCACACGGGTGCCGTCCAGCGTGGTGCCGTTCGTGGAGTCCAGGTCGGCGACCGAGACGCGGCCGTCGGCGCTCACCGTCACCGCGCAGTGCAGCCGCGAGACATCCGGGTCGTCCAGCGGTACGTCGGCGTCGGCGGAGCGGCCGATGCGGATCTCCCCGCCGTGCAGCAGATGCACCCCGCCGGCGTCGGGACCGGCGACCACCTGGAGCTGGGCCGGGGCGTCCGCCAGCTCCGGATGCGGCTCAGGCTCGCCCGGCGCGCCCACGGAGAGCACGGCGCCGTCGGTCAGCGGGGGCTCGCCGAGCGTGCACCGCTGGGCGTCCAGCCGCTGCTCGCCGGCGTACAGCACGGGGGTGCCCGAGCCGTCGCCGCCGGAGACCACCTGCGCGAGTGCCGAGGCCACCGCCGCGAGCGCCGTGCCGGCGGGCGCCGTGACCAGCACGTCGCTGCGTGGGGCGGCGTCCCGCCCCGGCACCGACGGGCCCAGTGGGTCTACGACGGTCAGCCGGATCTGCATCGCCGTCAGCGGTCCCTTCTGCTCAGGCGCGGAGTCCCCCACCCCGCCCCAGCATGTCGGCCAGTACTGCAGGCATCCTCGCACCTGCCACTGACAGCGCGCCCCTCGCTCGGGAACAAGTGATCTTGATTGGTCGGCTCTGCCCGCAAAAGTGCCTGAGAGATGGCCCACTCCCGATCACTTGAGATCGGTCACGCCCGCTCCCGGCAACCAGGAGACCGAGGTGAGCGTCTTTGCTTCGAACAGCTGTGAGGGCGGATACGTAAGACCCACAGAATGCCGACACACCGGTCCTCAGCGGCACGGCACTACAGTGGGTCGGACAGGCCAGCAGGCAAGGCAAGCACCAGGGAGCGCATGACGTGCGGCCGGTAGGCAGCAAGTACCTGCTCGAGGAGCCGCTCGGACGCGGCGCCACGGGCACCGTCTGGCGAGCCCGCCAGCGCGAGACCGCGGGCGCCGAGGCGGCCGTACCGGGACAGCCCGGCGAGACCGTGGCGATCAAGGTCCTCAAGGAGGAGCTGGCCAGCGACGCGGACGTCGTCATGCGGTTCCTCCGGGAGCGCTCCGTCCTGCTCCGGCTCACCCACCCCAACATCGTCCGGGTCCGTGACCTGGTGGTCGAGGGCGATCTGCTGGCGCTGGTCATGGACCTCGTCGAGGGCCCCGACCTGCACCGCTACCTGCGCGAGAACGGGCCCTTCACCCCGGTCGCCGCGGCGCTGCTCACCGCCCAGATCGCCGACGCGCTCGCCGCCAGCCACGCCGACGGCGTCGTCCACCGCGACCTGAAGCCGGCGAACGTCCTGCTCCAGCAGTACGAGGGGCAGATGCACCCGCTGCTGACCGACTTCGGCATCGCACGCCTCGCCGACTCCCCGGGCCTGACCCGCACCCAGGAGTTCGTCGGCACGCCCGCGTACGTCGCTCCCGAGTCCGCCGAGGGCCGCCCGCAGACCTCCGCCGTCGACATCTACGGCGCCGGCATCCTGCTGTACGAGCTGGTCACCGGCCGCCCGCCGTTCGCCGGCAGCTCCGCCCTGGAGGTGCTGCACCAGCACCTGAGCGCCGAGCCGCGCCGCCCGTCCACGGTCCCCGACCCGCTGTGGACGGTCATCGAGCGCTGTCTGCGCAAGAACCCGGACGAGCGGCCCAGCGCCGAGAACCTCGCCCGCGGCCTGCGCGTCGTCGCCGAGGGCATCGGGGTGCACTCGAACTCCGCGCAGATCGCCGCCGCCGAGGGCGTGGGCGCGCTCCTGGCGCCCGACCCGGCGCCCGCGCCCGTGCCGGACAGCTTCGGCTCGGGCGACCCGACCCAGGTCCTCCCGCAGGGCGCAGGCTCCTACGACCCGAACGCCGCGACCAGCGTCATGAACCAGACCGGCGCCCCCGGCGCCGCCGACCCGACCGCTGTCCTGCCCAATCGGGGCGCGGCCGACCCGACCGCCGTCATGCCTCCGGTCCCGCCGGGCTCGCCCGGCCACCCCGGCCAGCAGGGCGGTCCCGGCGGGCACGAGGACCCGCACCCGTGGCAGAACCAACTGCGGGCGGCCCGCGACCGCAACGAGCAGACGCAGGTCCAGTACCTCGACCCGAACCAGGACCCGCTGCGCCGCCGCCCCCAGCGCCAGGTGGCCCGGCCGCAGCAGCAGCCCCCGCAGCGGGGCCACCAGCCCCCGCCCGGACCCGGCTACGGCCATCCGCAGCAGCAGCCCCAGCAGTACGCGCCGCAGCCCCAGCAGCCGCAGCGCTACGCCCCGCCCGCGCCGCCGCCCCAGCCCCAGCAGCCGCAGCGGCCCCAGCGCGAGCCCCGGCAGCCGCGACAGCGCAGCGCCAACCCGATGCGGATCCCCGGGCTCGGCTGCCTGAAGGGCTGTCTCTTCACGATCGTCATCCTCTTCGTCGCCGGCTGGCTGGTCTGGGAACTGAGCCCGCTCCAGGAGTGGATCGGCACCGGCAAGGGCTACTGGGACCAGCTCACCGACTGGTTCAACACCGTGACGGGCTGGTTCGAGAAGCTCGGCAGCGGTGGGGGCGCTTAGGTCGCCCTGCGGCACGAACCGACCCGAACCCGCCTACGGGGTTGGTGATTTGTCGACACCTGGCGGGTGATTTCCGCCTCGGCGGTGAAGGTTGGCTCCTCGGACGCGTAGTTTTGGCGACAACACGCGTCGCAAGGAGCAGCCTTGGCACGGAAGATCGGCAGCCGGTACACCGCCCACCAGATCCTGGGGCGGGGCAGCGCCGGCACGGTGTGGCTGGGCGAGGGCCCCGAAGGCCCCGTCGCCATCAAGCTGCTGCGCGAGGATCTCGCGTCCGACCAGGAACTCGTCGGCCGCTTCGTGCAGGAGCGGACGGCACTGCTCGGGCTGGAGCACCCGCACGTCGTGTCCGTGCGCGACCTGGTCGTGGACGGCAACGACCTGGCCCTGGTCATGGACCTCGTCCGGGGCACGGACCTGCGCACCCGGCTGGAGCGGGACCGGCGCCTCGCCCCCGAGGCGGCCGTCGCCATCGCGGCGGACATCGCCGACGGGCTGGCGGCCGCGCACGCCGCGGGCGTCGTGCACCGGGACGTGAAGCCGGAGAACGTGCTCCTCGACATGCAGGGCCCGCTCGGCCCCGGCGGCTCCCACCGCGCGCTGCTGACGGACTTCGGGGTGGCGAAGCTCATCGACACCCCGCGCCGCACCAAGGCCACGAAGATCATCGGCACGCCCGACTACCTCGCCCCGGAGATCGTCGAGGGCCTGCCCCCGCGCGCCTCCGTCGACATCTACGCCCTCGCCACCGTGCTGTACGAGCTGCTGGCGGGCTTCACCCCGTTCGGCGGCGGCCACCCGGGCGCGGTGCTGCGCCGGCACGTCACGGAGACCGTCGTCCCGCTGCCCGGCATCCCGGACGAGCTGTGGCAGCTCATCATCCAGTGCCTCGCCAAGGCCCCGGCCTCCCGGCTGCGGGCCTCGGAGCTCGGGTCGCGACTGCGCGAGCTGCTGCCGATGCTGGCGGGCATGCCGCCGCTGGAGGTGGACGAGCCGGACACCGAGTCCGCCGAGGAGACCGACCGCGAGGAGCGGCCCGCCGGACCGGCACCGGCCGCGGAGCGGGTCCGGCGGCGGGGCGCGGTCCCGCTGGTGCCGGGCGCGAAACCGGCCGACTCCAACCGGGACACCCACACCTCCATGCGCGTCCCCGCCCCCGACGAGCTGGCCGGGGGCGCGCACGGCACGGCCCGGGCCCCGCGCACCTCGGGCACGCCCCGGCCCGGCTCGGCCCGCAACCGCGCCGCCACCCGGCGCCGCCGCCTCGCTCTGGGGGCGGGCGCGGTCGCCCTGATCGCCGCGATCGGCGTCGGGGCGTGGCTGACCACGTCGGACGACGACGCGAGCACCCCACCCCAGGACACCCAGAACTCGGCCCCGCAGTCGCCCTGACGCCGCCCGCGCGGGGGCAGGCGACGGGTGTGGGCGCGGGCTGCCGGTGGCGCGGGCCGGCGTCGGCTGCGACGGCCCGGCGTTGGCCGCCGGGCGGAGCCGTTACGCTGGAGGCGTGGCAGTCGTCGATGTATCCGAAGAGCTCAAGTCCCTCTCCTCGACCATGGAGTCGATCGAGGCCGTTCTGGACCTCGACAAGCTGAGGGCAGACATCGCCGTGCTCGAGGAGCAGGCGGCCGCGCCGTCCCTGTGGGACAACCCCGACGAGGCGCAGAAGATCACCAGCAAGCTGTCCCACCTCCAGGCCGAGGTGCGCAAGGCCGAGGCCCTGCGCGGTCGTATCGACGACCTCTCCGTCCTGTTCGAGATGGCCGAGGAGGAGGACGACCCGGACACCCGTGCCGAGGCCGAGTCCGAGCTCGCCGCCGTCCGGAAGGCGCTGGACGAGATGGAGGTCCGCACCCTCCTGTCCGGCGAGTACGACTCGCGTGAGGCCGTGGTGAACATCCGCGCCGAGGCCGGCGGCGTCGACGCGGCCGACTTCGCCGAGAAGCTCCAGCGCATGTACCTGCGGTGGGCCGAGCAGCGCGGCTACAAGACGGAGATCTACGAAACGTCGTACGCGGAGGAGGCCGGCATCAAGTCGACCACCTTCGCCGTCCAGGCGCCCTACGCGTACGGCACGCTCTCCGTCGAGCAGGGCACGCACCGCCTCGTGCGCATCTCGCCCTTCGACAACCAGGGCCGGCGCCAGACCTCCTTCGCGGGCGTCGAGGTCCTGCCCGTGGTCGAGCAGACCGACCACATCGAGATCGACGAGTCCGAACTGCGGGTGGACGTGTACCGCTCGTCCGGCCCCGGCGGTCAGGGCGTCAACACCACCGACTCCGCGGTGCGCCTCACCCACATCCCCACCGGCATCGTCGTCTCCTGCCAGAACGAGCGGTCGCAGATCCAGAACAAGGCGACCGCCATGAACGTGCTCCAGGCCAAGCTGCTGGAGCGGCGCCGCCAGGAGGAGCAGGCCAAGATGGACGCCCTCAAGGGCGACGGCGGCAACTCCTGGGGCAACCAGATGCGTTCCTACGTGCTGCACCCGTACCAGATGGTCAAGGACCTGCGCACCGAATTCGAGGTGGGTAACCCGGAGTCCGTGTTCAACGGTGAGATCGACGGGTTCCTCGAGGCCGGAATTCGCTGGCGCAAGCAGCAGGAGAAGTAATTTGTCGACAAGGCAACTGTCGCCTCCAGGGCGGCAGTTGCCTTTTCTGTGTCGCATGTCTGGGTTTTACATCACACTCACAGACTCCGACTTCCGGCATAGCCCCCGTAGTTGGACATGGCGCCCGCAAACGCCCTTGACGTGTCTTTGAAAAATGGGAAGGGTAAAGCGCGGCATGCGTGTCTCTGGGGCGCATGTGAACCGGGGGGCCTTTCACTGCGGCCGTCCCCGTCGAGCACAGCCCCGAACGCTGCCTAATGACGATGAGCTACTGGGGGTAGCAACCACATGACGAAGAAGACGCGGATCCGTGTCGCGCGGATAGCGGCCGGTGCCGTGATCGCCGCCGGTGCCTCGCTGACCGCCGCCGGTGCCGCATCCGCCGCGCCGGCGGACAACTGCCTGCTCGGCATCCTGTGCGCCGACGAGTCGCCGTCCCCGACGCCGCCGACGCCGACGGACCCGCCGACCGACATCCCCACCGACCCGCCGACGGACCTCCCGACGGACCCGCCGTCGACCGAGGAGCCCACCGACGAGCCGACCGAGCCCACGGACGAGCCCACCGAGCCGACCGAGGACCCGACCGACGCGCCGACCAACCCGGGCAACGGTGGCGGTGGCGGCAACGCGGGCGGTGGCGACAACGGCGGCGGCAACAACGCCGACCCCGACGGCGGCACCTCCCCGCAGGAGGAGGGCTCTTCCTCCCTCACCGACACGGGCTCGGACTCCACCCCGGCCGCGCAGGGTCAGGGCCAGGCCCAGGCCCAGGCCCAGGGCAACGGTGAGGAGCTCGCCGAGACCGGTGCCGCGCAGACCACCTTCCTGGTGATCGGCGCCGCCACGATGATCGCCGGCGGTGTCGGCTTCCGCGTCCTGCCGCGCCTCATGGGCGGCCGCGGCGGGGCTGCCGCCTGACGGTAGCCGCGTCCGTACGGACCGTGGGCACACAGTGCCAAGCCGAGGGCCCGGAGCGAGACGCTCCGGGCCCTCGGTCTTGTCCCTCGGCCTTGTCTTCGGCGGCTTCGCCTATTACGCCGTCTGGTGCGCCAGCAGCGCCACGGCCGCGATCAGCGCCGCCAGCAGGGCGATCAGCGCCATCGGGTTCAGGTTCGCGAGGAAGTTCTCCTGCTGCAGGCGCTCGCGGTTCGCGCGGCACACGGGGCAGCGGCCCTCGTTCACAGGGGCCGCGCAGTTAGCGCACACCAACCGGTCGTACGTCATGCGCTCGCCCTCCTTGCGCCGGTTACACCCTGTTCAACGTTCGTGGGGGCGGGAATGTTCCCCTCCCCACTGTGCCAGGTTCCGCCGGAGGGCGCGCGGTCGCTGCCGAAGGGGTGGCTCCGGTGCTCGCCGGGAGGTGTACAAAACGGCACATCCGCTGTGCAACCGCCACCGGTGACTGCGGTCACGTACCCGGTTCGCGTATGGTCACGCTCATCTACCCCCGGCGACCCGTGGTGCATCCGTGATCCGATTCGACAATGTCTCCAAGGTCTACCCCAAGCAGACCCGCCCCGCCCTCCGGGATGTCTCCCTCGAGGTCGAGAAGGGCGAGTTCGTGTTCCTCGTGGGGTCCTCGGGCTCCGGAAAGTCCACCTTCCTGCGGCTGATCCTCCGCGAGGAGCGGTGCAGCCACGGGCAGGTGCACGTGCTGGGCAAGGACCTCGCCCGCCTCTCCAACTGGAAGGTGCCGCAGATGCGGCGCCAGCTGGGGACGGTCTTCCAGGACTTCCGCCTGCTGCCGAACAAGACGGTCGGCGAGAACGTCGCCTTCGCGCAGGAGGTCATCGGCAAGTCGCGCGGCGAGATCCGCAAGTCCGTGCCGCAGGTGCTCGACCTCGTCGGGCTCGGCGGCAAGGAGGACCGGATGCCCGGCGAGCTGTCCGGTGGTGAGCAGCAGCGTGTCGCCATCGCGCGGGCCTTCGTCAACCGGCCGAAGCTGCTCATCGCCGACGAGCCCACCGGCAACCTCGACCCGCAGACCTCCGTCGGCATCATGAAGCTGCTCGACCGCATCAACCGGACGGGCACGACCGTGGTGATGGCCACGCACGACCAGAACATCGTGGACCAGATGCGCAAGCGCGTCATCGAGCTGGAGAAGGGCCGCCTCGTCCGCGACCAGGCCCGTGGCGTCTACGGCTACCAGCACTGACACCGCACGAGATCCACGGAAAGGCTTAACCCGTCGCCATGCGCGCCCAGTTCGTACTCTCCGAGATCGGTGTCGGTCTCCGCCGCAACCTGACGATGACCTTCGCCGTCATCGTCTCCGTCGCCCTGTCGCTCGCCCTGTTCGGCGGGTCGCTCCTGATGAGCGACCAGGTCAGCACCATGAAGGGCTACTGGTACGACAAGGTCAACGTCTCGATCTTCCTCTGCAACAAGAGTGACGCCGAGTCCGACCCGAACTGCGCCAAGGGCGCGGTGACGGACGACCAGAAGCAGCAGATCAAGACCGACCTCGACAAGATGGGCGTCGTCCAGACGGTCACGTACGAGTCGCAGGACGCGGCCTACAAGCACTACAAGGAGCAGTTCGGGGACTCACCGCTGGCCAGCTCCCTCACGCCGGACCAGATGCAGGAGTCGTACCGCATCAAGCTGAAGGACCCGCAGAAGTACCAGGTCATCGCGACCGCCTTCGACGGCCGGGACGGCGTGCAGTCCGTTCAGGACCAAAAGGGCATTCTGGACAACCTGTTCGGGCTCCTCAACGGTATGAACTGGGCCGCGCGGGCGGTGATGGCGCTCATGCTCGTCGTCGCGCTGATGCTGATCGTCAACACCGTGCGCGTCTCGGCGTTCAGCCGGCGGCGCGAGACCGGCATCATGCGCCTGGTCGGCGCCTCGGGCTTCTACATCCAGGCGCCGTTCATCATGGAGGCCGCGGTCGCCGGGCTCATCGGCGGCACCCTCGCGTGCGCCTTCCTGCTGATCGCCAGATACTTCATCATCGACCACGGCCTGGCGCTGTCCGAGAAGCTGAACCTGATCAACTTCATCGGCTGGGACGCCGTTCTCACGAAGCTGCCGCTCATCCTCGCCACGAGTCTGCTGATGCCCGCGTTGGCCGCGTTCTTCGCGCTGCGCAAGTACTTGAAGGTGTGACGCATGCCAAGCGGGGCCGTGCGGTCAACCGACCGTACGGCCCTTCCCCTTGTCCTAGACTCACCGGCATGTCAGGTCGTGACCCGTTCTGTCAGCCCCGTCGCATCCGCCGCGGGGCCGCCCTGACCTTGCTGTTCACGAGCGTGCTCGTCGCCGGAGCGGCCACCGGCTCCCTCCCGCAGGCCGACCGCGAGTCCGCACCGGACGAGGCCCGTTCGATCAGCCCGGCCGGGAGCCACGCGGCCGTCGCCAGGGCCGCCGAGGAGGCCATGGCCGACGGCAAGTCCCCGATGGAGGCCGCCAAGCGCGCCGTCAGCCGCAGCGGCGACCGCTGGGGCGCCGTCTACTCCCGGGGCGAGTACGAGGAGTTCGAGGAGACCCTCGACGGCCAGTACACGGGCGTCGGACTCTGGGCACGCAGCGAACGCGACGGCCGTATCGAGGTGACCAAGGTGCGCGCCGGCTCGCCCGCCGCCACCGCCGGGATCCGCCCCGGAGACCTGCTCCGCAGCGTCGACGGCGAGAAGACCGACGGCAGGCCCGTCACCGAGGTCATCGCCCTGCTGCGCGGGGACGCAACCGACGCCCCCGCCGGCACCACCGTCCGCCTCGGCCTGGAGCGGGGCGAGCGCGCGTGGACCGAGACCCTGCGCCGGGCCCAGCTGACCACGGACTCGGTCACCGTCCGGGAACTCACGGGCCCGGTCACCGTCATCAAGGTCGACACCTTCACCAAGGGCTCCGGCGACCAGGTCCGCGAGGCCGTCCGCCAGGCCCCGCCCGGCGGCGTCGTCCTCGACCTGCGCGGCAACTCCGGCGGACTGGTCACCGAGGCCGTCACCGCCGCCTCCGCCTTCCTCGACGGCGGCCTGGTCGCCACGTACGACGTCGAGGGCGCACAGCGCGCCCTGCACGCCGAGCCCGGCGGCGACACGACGAGACCCCTGGTCGCGCTCGTCGACGGCGGGACGATGAGCGCGGCCGAACTCCTCACCGGGGCCGTCCAGGACCGCGGGCGGGCACTCGTCGTGGGTTCCCGGACCTTCGGCAAGGGCTCGGTCCAGATGCCGAGCCGGCTGCCCGACGGCTCCGTCGCGGAGCTGACCGTCGGCCACTACCGCACCCCCTCCGGCCGCGGGGTCGACGGCCGGGGCATCACCCCCGACCTGGAGACCGACGACAGCGCCCTCCAGCGGGCCGAGACCGTACTGCGCGGTCTCGCGAGCCCCTCGTAATCGACTTTCCGCAGGACCCCTCCGTAGTGCGAAAATGGGCGGCACTATGGCTAAGGAAAAAGGGCGCAAGCTGATCGCGCAGAACAAGAAGGCGCGGCACGACTACCTCGTCATCGACACCTACGAGGCCGGCCTGGTCCTCACCGGGACCGAGGTGAAGTCGCTGCGCCAGGGACGGGCGTCGCTGGCCGACGGCTTCGTGCAGCTGACCGACGGTGAGGCATGGCTGCACAACGTGCACGTACCGGAGTACAGCCAGGGCACCTGGACCAATCACAGTGCCCGACGCAAGCGGAAGCTGCTGCTGCACCGCGCGGAGATCGACAAGCTGGAGTCGAAGTCGGGGGACACGGGCCACACCATCGTGCCGCTCGCGCTGTACTTCAAGGACGGCCGGGCCAAGGTCGAGATCGCGCTGGCCAAGGGCAAGAAGGAGTACGACAAGCGTCAGGCGCTGCGCGAGAAGCAGGACCGCCGGGAGACCGACCGCGCGATCGCGGCGGTGAAGCGGAGGCAGCGCGGGGCCTAGGGAATACGCTGGCACCGACCTGCGTTGGTCACGTACGATGGTGACTGCACCCCACAGCGGGTGCGTGCCCCTCTCCGGAGGGATTGTCAACACAACATGGGGATGATCGGTTTCGACAGCGGCTGTCGAAGCAGGGGAAGCGTGTCGAGGAAGCGGCAATGATCTCGTAAACCATATGTCGCAAAAAATAATCGCCAACACCAAGCGCGATTCCCAGTCCTTCGCCCTCGCTGCCTGATAAGCAGTGACTGAAGGACCCTAAATGGGTGTCAGCCCGGGAGTGTTCCCGGCCCGGATCCTGGCATAATCTAGGGAACTAAACCATCGAGCCCGGTCACGGGGTTCGATGGGAAATCAAACAGTGACTGGGCCCGTCGGCGACTTGTTCGCGTGATCGCCGGGGCCGAGAAAATCGCAGCGAACTGCACACGGAGAAGCCCTGGTTCCGCACCGTTGGACGCGGGTTCGATTCCCGCCATCTCCACTCATCCCATGTGGGCACAGGCCCCGTCGCTTATCGAGCGGCGGGGCCTGTGTCATGCGTGGCCCGCACAGGCCCGGGGCGGGGCGGCAGCGTCGTCGCCGCTTCTTCCCGTGCCTCCGGTGCCGGGACGACCGAACCTGGACAGCGCCAGGGCCACGACCGCAGCCGCCACCGGGATGGCGTAGCCCGCCGTCGCCGACGCGTGCTCCACCGTCCAGCCGCCGAGCGCGCTGCCGCAGGCGATGCCGCCGAGCAGGCCGGTCACCGCCAGGGTCATGCCCTCGTTCAGCCGGCCCTCGGGCGTGCGCTCCTGGACCAGGGTCATGACGGTGATCATCGTCGGGGCCGTCGCCATCCCGGCGACCAGCAGCGTGCCCGCCAGCAGCGGGAGTGAACCGGTGAGGGCGGCGGCGAGCGGGGGCAGGGTCAGCAGCGCGGCCATCACGGCCACGCACCACGGCAGCCGGGCTGCGGCCGGTCCCGCCGGCTTCGCGGCGCCGTACAGCAGACCCGCCGCACAGGACCCGGCCGCCTGGAGCGCCAGCACGACACCGGCCGCCGACTGCTGCCCCCGCGCGTCCGCGAACGCGAGCGTGACGACCTCCGTCGAGCCGAACACCGCGCCCATCGCCAGGCAGGCCCCCAGCAGCGGGGGCATGCCTTGGGCGCGCAGGGGCGGCTTGGCCGGTATGTATGCGCGGACCGGCGGCTCCGTCGCACGCCGGCCGGTGAACAGGAGCATGCCGGTGAGCAGCAGCACCGCGCCGACCAGCGTGCCGGCCTCCGGGAAGAGCGTCCCGCACAGGAAGGCGGCGAGCACCGGGCCCAGCATGAAGCACAGCTCGTCCGCCGCCTGCTCGAAAGAGTTGGCGGTGTGCAGGGCCTCCGCGTCACCGGCCAGCAGATGCGCCCACCGGGCCCGGGACATGCCGCCGATGTTCGGGGTCGTCGCGGTGGCGGCGTAGGAGGCGAACAAGGTCCAGTCCGGGGCGTCGGCGCGGACGCACAGCAGCAGCGCGAGGGAGCCGAGGACGGCGATCACCGTGGCGGGCACGGCCACCCGGGCCTGGCCGTGCCGGTCGACGAGCCGCGCGGTCCACGGCGCGACCACCGCGGTCGCCGCCAGCCCCGCCGCCGTGACGGCACCGGCCAGGGCGTACGAGCCCCGCGTCTCGGCGATCATGACGACCGCGCTGACACTGAACATGCCCATCGGCAGCCGGGCGATCAGGTTCCCGGCGGTGAACGCACGGGCACCCGGCAGCTCGAAGAGACGGCGGTACGAGACGAGTCGCGGCATGCGCCCACCGTCGCCCGGGGGCGACCGGGCCGTCCAACACCTGTTCCGCGCGCAGTCACGCACCTGGGTTGTAGGACCTGGCGATAAATAATCGTTCGCAGTTCTTCATACAGAGATATGGAGAGTCCTAATGGCACATGGAAAAGATGCTCAACGGGGAAATCCTTCACTCGTTTGCCGCGTTTCCGGCGAAGTAGGCCGACGTTAGTCGGTACATGACCGAGGCGACCAGGAAAGACGGGTGGGCGGTAACGCTCGGCCCCTACACCTACATTCCCGCTCCGGCGCACTCGTCGGCGACCGTCAACGGCACCCTCACCAAGGGCGGTTGCCCGGTCACGTTGCAGGTGACCGAGCCGGTGCTGCGCGATTTCCTGGACGCCATGAGCGTGCTGGAAAACGATCTCGCCCGGCGCTGGACCAGTGCGACGGAATGGTCCGCTTTCGCGCTCGCGGAATAGTCGGGGCGCGCCATGTACGACAAAGGAATCGAGGGCAGCGGGCGGCACCGCGCTCCGACCCGGGACTTCGTGACTCCGCTCACGCCACCGGACCCGACCTGGGATCCGGCCGAGGAACTGGCGTTCATCCTCGAGGAGGCCCTCAGCGAACAGGGGCGCCTCAGCGAACAGGGGCGCCTCAGCGAACAGGGGCGGAGGATTCCCGCCCCTCGTGACGAGACGCGCTCCGTGGCCGCGGACCTCGTCCCGGACGGCCACATGAGGCGGCTCCAGGACATCACCGAGGAACTGCCGCCGATGCGGGAGGTCCACCGGAGCCACCGCAAGGTCCGGACCCGCAAGGCCCCGGGCGTGCTCCGCGCCACCAGCTTCCTCGTGGCCGCCATGGCCGCCGTCATCGCCTCCGCGGTGAGCCTCCTGAGCGGAATGGTCGCCTACGACCCGCTGCGCCTCGTCGCCGTGTCCCCCGCGGGGAGAAGTCTCCACACCTGGTGGCCGCTGCTGGTGTACGGGCCCTGGCTGGTGGCCTCGCTGTCCGTCCTGCGGGCCGCGCTGCACCAGCGCCGTGCCGTGCACTCCTGGTGCGTGGTCCTCGTCTTCTCGTGCGTCGCCGTACTGCTGTGCGTCGCCCAGGCGCCCAGGACGGTCCTGGGCACCGCGTCGGCGGCCCTGCCGGGAGTGGCGGCACTGGCCTGCTTCCAGCAGGTGGTCCGGCAGATCACGCTGACCCGCCCGCCCGTCCGCACGGTGCCGCGGCACCGCCAGGGGCAGGCACCGCCGAAGGACCTTGCGGGCGGGGCCGTTCCCGGTGGCGAGACGACGGGGCAGGGGGAGGGGCCTCAGCAGACCGGCGCAGTCTGAGCGGCGAGGTGCTGGGCGGCCCGGTGCTGGGCTGCTCGGTGACGGGGCGGCGGGGTCATCGGCCCCGCCGCCGCTGTAGGTTCACGGCATGCCCGCCCATGTCGACCCCCGTCTGCTGCGTGGATTCGTCACCGTCGCCGAGGAGTTGCACTTCACCCGTGCCGCGGTCCGGCTGCATGTCGCGCAGCAGGCGCTCAGCCGGGACGTGCGGCGGCTGGAGCGGGAGCTGGGGGCCGAGCTGTTCGTGCGGACCACCCGGCAGGTGACGCTCACGCCCGACGGGGAACGGCTGCTGCCGTACGCCCGCCGGGTGCTCCAGGCGCAGGAGGAACTGCTCGCCGCCTTCGACCAGGCCCGGCCCCTGCTGGTGGACCTCAACTCCCCGGGCCTGGTCACACCCCGCCGGGTGCTGCACCGGGCGCGTGAACTCGCCCCCGGGCACGAGCTGATGGCCCGCTACGAGAGCGGCCTGACCGGAGCCGCCGGGGAGCTGCTCGCGGGGCGGCTGGACGCGTCGTTCGGACGGTTCGCCGGGCTGGACCCGGCGCTGCGGGCCGGGCTCGACCACGAGCCCGTGCGCTACGAGCCGATGGCCGTCGTGCTCCCCGAGAACCACCCGCTGGCCGCGCTGGACCAGGTTCCGCTCGCGAAGCTGGCCGGCGAGACCGTCTACGCGGGCGCCGGCAATCCGCGCACGCCGGAGTGGACGGGCCTCGCGCGGCTGCTGTTCGAGGGGCGGGGCATCGACATCGCGCCTCCCGCCCCGCTGGCGGTCGGGGACGAGGAGTTCCAGCGGATCATGGCCCGGACGCGCAACCCGATCCTGGCCGTCGTGGAGTTCCCGGCGCTGCCGTCGACGGTGGTGCGGCCGTTGGTCGACCCGGTTCCGCTGTCCCCCGTCTCCCTGGTGTGGCGCAAGGGCCTGACCCATCCCGCGTTCGACGCGCTGCGGCGGGCGGCGGCCCGGCTCACCGCCGAGGAGGGGTGGCTGCGGCGGCCCACCGGAGGGTGGATTCCGGCCGGTGACGATGTCCTCATGACGTCTCACGACTGAGACGATTCGATGCCCGCGCTCACACACAATCTCCCCGTGCGCTACATTCGATGCCTGAGCACGGTGTGGTAATAGGGGTGCGTTCGGACGGGTGGGGGCCCGGTCCGACGGCGGGTGCTCAGGTCGTCAAGCGCACCTGAACCATCCCGTGGGGGGAAGTACGTGCGCGTGAAACAGTGGCGAGAAGACGCCCAACCTGAGTGGCCCGAGGCCGCTACTACTACCGGGGAACTCCCGTCGGACGGAAGGGTTCGGTACCGGAGATCCACGCAGGTCCTCCCCGGTCATGACGTCCGGACGCCCGGTCACCGGCTGCCCGCCGGGACGGAGGTACTGGCCGGCATTCCCCGCCAGAGCGACGGCGAGGACGCTTCGTTCGCCACGGTGAGCCGGACGTCGGTCCGCGACCCCTGGCAGGACCAGGAGGAGGCCGGCCCGTCGGGGCACGCCGGCACCACGGACAGCCAGACCCACGATCCGCACGAGGTCACCATCCAGCTCGACGCCGTGCAGCTCGGGGACGGCTTCCTGCGCCGGGCCGAGGAAGGCACGGGCGCCGAGGCCCCCGCGGACCGGCCCGTCTTCGTCGACGAGTCCGGCCGCCGCAGCCGCCGCTACCGCCGGATCGGCATGGCCGTCGCCCTGGCCTGCGGGGTCTACGCCGTCGTCATCGTCGCCACGCTGCTGTCGGGCAACTCCAACGCCCCCTGGCTGCCCGTGCCGACCAGGGAGGACAACCCGCCGGCCGGGCAGGTCGACAGCCCGCCGCTGACCGCCGAGTCGCCACCGCCCGAAGACGCAGGAGACACCGGCGCGACCGCCCCGGGCAGCACTCCGGCGACCGGCGGCGCCACGGCACCCGAGCCCGGCCGCAGCGCCGCTGCGCCGGCTGACACCGCCGACCCCGGCACGCGCCCCGGCGCGTCCGCCAAGCCCACGCCGACCGCGGCCCGGCCCACCCCGAAACCGGGCACCAAGACCACCGACCCGGCCCCGACCAAACCGGCGGACCCGCCGAGTACACCGGTCACCGACCCGACACCCACGGGTGAGCCCACCCCCCAGCCCACCGAGACCACGGGCACCGGCGGCGACGGCGGCACCGTCGCGGAAGGGCCGGCCCAGCCGCAGCCCGTCGCGGAGGCACCGGCCGAATCGCAGCCCGCCGCCGAGAGGCCCGCCGCCTAGACCGCGTCGCCGTCCGGGTCGCGTCGTCGCCTGAACCGCGTCGCCGCCCGGGCCGCGTCGCACGTGCGGCGCCCGCCGCTCCGGGCGCCGCATCACCGCTTCCGGCCGGGCGCACCTCGCCCACCGATCCCGCCAGCCCCGGAGGAACCCGAGTCCTCCGGGGCCGGGACCGCCTTGCGATCAGCCGTTCCGTGGGTCCCGCCCCGCTCACACGGCGGAAACCCCGAGGACCTCGCGGACACCCCGCGCAGCCGCGACGGCACCGCCCGTCCCCGTGCCATCCCATCCCGCACCACCCGGAGTACCACCACTCATGGCATCCCGTACTCGCCGTTCCGGGCCCGCGTCCCGAGCCCTTGGCGGCTCCAGGCGCCGGCGCCTGCCCATGCGTCTGTTGCTGCCCCTGCTCGTGCTCGTCGCGCTGGGGGCGATGCTCATGCTGCGCGGTTACGTGCACAGCGAGATCCTCGCCGACCACCGGGTCAGGGCGCCCGCCGCCACCGACCGGGTGCCGGAGAAGATCTTGAACGGCGGGCCGGTCATCGACACCCGCAGCGGCCGCACCGACAGCCTGCGGGTGCCCGACCACCGTCTGGTGCTCACCTTCGACGACGGCCCCGACCCGATATGGACGCCGAAGGTCCTGGACGTTCTGAAGAAGCACGACGCACACGCGGTCTTCTTCGTCACCGGCACCATGGCCTCGCGCTACCCCGACCTGGTCCGGCGCATGGTCGAGGAAGGCCACGAGATCGGCCTGCACACCTTCAACCACCCTGACCTGTCCTACCAGTCCAAGAAGCGCATCGACTGGGAACTGTCCCAGAACCAGCTCGCCCTCTCGGGCGCGGCGGGCATCCGAACCTCCCTCTTCCGGCCGCCGTACTCCTCCTTCGCCGACGCCATGGACAACGAGTCCTGGCCGGTGACCGAGTACATCGGCGACCGCGGCTACATCACCGTCGTCAACAACACCGACAGCGAGGACTGGCGCAAGCCCGGCGTCGCCGAGATCGTCCGACGTGCCACGCCCAAGGGCGGCAAGGGCGCGATCGTCCTGATGCACGACTCCGGCGGCGACCGTCACCAGACCGTCGAGGCACTGGACCGCATGCTGCCCGACCTGCGCGAGCAGGGCTACGAGTTCAGCAACCTCACCGAGGCCCTGGACGCCCCGAGCGCGCACTCCCACGTCACCGGCCTCGACCGGTGGAAGGGCGCGGCGTGGATCTTCCTGGTGCAGGCCTCGGAGCACCTCACCGACGGGCTGGTCGTCGGACTCTCGGTCGTGGGCACCCTCGTCATCGGCCGTTTCGTGCTGATGCTGCTGCTCTCCGGTGTGCACGCACGCCGGGTGCGCCGCCGCGGCTTCCGCTGGGGAGCGCCGATCACCGAACCGGTGTCGGTTCTCGTCCCTGCGTACAACGAGGCCAAGTGCATTGAGAACACGGTCCGTTCCCTCGCCGAGAGTGACCACCCCATCGAGGTCCTCGTCATCGACGACGGCTCCTCCGACGGCACGTCACGGATCGTAGAGGCCATGGGCCTGCCGAACGTCCGGGTCGTCCGCCAGCTCAACGCGGGCAAGCCGGCCGCGCTCAACCGCGGTGTGGCCAACGCCCGGTACGACCTGATCGTGATGATGGACGGTGACACGGTCTTCGAGCCGTCCACCGTGCGCGAACTGGTGCAGCCCTTCGGCGACCCGCGCGTGGGTGCGGTGGCGGGCAACGCCAAGGTCGGCAACAAGGACTCTCTCATCGGCGCCTGGCAGCACATCGAATACGTGATGGGCTTCAACCTCGACCGCCGGATGTACGACGTACTGCGCTGCATGCCGACGATCCCCGGCGCGGTCGGAGCCTTCCGCCGCAGCGCGCTGGAAAGGGTCGGCGGCATGAGCGACGACACGCTCGCCGAGGACACCGACATCACCATGGCCCTGCACCGCGACGGCTGGCGCGTGGTCTACGCGGAGAACGCCCGTGCCTGGACCGAGGCGCCGGAGACGGTCCAGCAGCTGTGGTCCCAGCGCTACCGCTGGTCCTACGGCACCATGCAGGCCATCTGGAAACACCGCCGGGCCCTGGTGGACAAGGGCCCCTCGGGCCGCTTCGGCCGCGTCGGCCTGCCGCTGGTGTCCCTCTTCATGGTCCTGGCGCCCCTGCTGGCCCCGCTGATCGACGTGTTCCTCATCTACGGCCTCGTGTTCGGCCCCACCCAGAAGACGATCATGGCGTGGCTCGGCGTCCTGGCGATCCAGGCGGTCTGCGCGGCCTACGCCTTCCGGCTCGACCGCGAGCGCATGACCCACCTCGTCTCGCTGCCTCTGCAGCAGATCCTGTACCGCCAGCTGATGTACGTCGTACTGCTCCAGTCCTGGATCACCGCCCTCACCGGCGGCCGGCTGCGCTGGCAGAAGCTGCGGCGCACCGGTGCGGTCGACGCGCCCGGCGGCGGCCCCGTGCCGCGCCAGCGGTCCCAGAGCAGCTCCGAGCGGAGGCCGGTGGCATGACCCACGGAAACCCGATCCACACGTCATCGGCGGCGTCCGGCATGCCGGCGTCCCACGGCATGCCACAACAGCGCACGACGGACCCCGCACCGGCGGGCAAAGCCGCCACCTCAACCGCCCCTGCCGCGTCGGCGAGCCGGGGCGGCGGCCGTGACCGCTATCTCGACCTGCTGCGCTCGATCGCCCTGGTCCGTGTCGTCGTCTACCACCTGTTCGGCTGGGCGTGGCTGACGGTGCTGTTCCCGTCGATGGGCGTGATGTTCGCGCTGGCGGGCACGCTGATGGCGCGCTCACTGGACCGCCCGGCGCTCGGTGTGATCCGGGGCCGGATCCGCCGGCTCCTGCCCCCGCTCTGGGTGTTCGGCGTGGTGGTGCTGGCGATGATGTTCGCGGCCGGCTGGAATCCGCTGAAGGACCCGGACCACGGCGGTGCCTGGGGCCTCGTCGATCTGGCCAACTACCTCTTCCCCGTCGGAGCCCCGCCCTTCCCGTGGCACCTCGGCGCCAAGTCCGGCCTGCTGGAGGAGACCTGGGCGGTGCAGGCTGCCGGTCCGCTGTGGTACCTGCGGGCCTACCTCTGGTTCGTCATCGCCTCCCCGCTGCTGTTGTGGGCGTTCCGCCGGGCACCGTGGCCGACGCTGCTGGCACCACTGGGCCTCACGGCGGTCGTCGGCACGGGCCTGGTGAAGATCCCCGGCGAGACGGGCAACGCGGTGACCGACTTCGCGGTCTACGGCGGCTGCTGGGTCCTGGGCTTCGCCCACCACGAGGGCCTGCTCAAGCGGATCCCCCGCTACCTGGCGATCTCCTGCGCGGCCCTGCTCATGGCCTTCGGCCTGTGGTGGGCCTCGGGGCACCTGGGCCCCGACGGCTGGGACCTCAACGACATCCCCCTGGCCCAGGCGGCCTGGTCCTTCGGCTTCGTGGTCGTACTCCTCCAGTACTCCCCGTCGTGGCGCGAACTCCCGGGCCGGCTGGCCAGGTGGGACAAGCTGGTGACCCTCTCCAACAACCGCGCCGTCACGATCTACCTCTGGCACAACCTCCTCATCATGGCCACGGTCCCGATCCTCGACCTGCTCTACGAACTGCCGTTCCTCCAGAGCGACAGCGCGGTGTCCGCCCTGGACAGCACGTACACCCTCTGGATGTTCGCCCTGGTCTGGCCGCTGATCGGCGCGGCGATCCTCATGTTCGGCTGGGTCGAGGACATCGCGGCGAAGCGGTCGCCGCGGTGGTGGCCGAACGGGCGAGGTGGCAACAGCCGGAGGCGCCGCCGGTAGGGAGTGGGCCGGCGCGGGGGAGGGCCCGTTCCCCGGCGCTCCGCCCGTGTGCAAAACTGCCCGAGTTGCGTCTGTGAACGGGTGGCCCGGGGGAGCGGTGGAATGAGCAAGCGGCAGACACAGAAGATGCTGCGGCTGATGGCGAGCGGCGAACCCGTCGAGCTCACCAGTCCGATGGCGTCCGTGAAGAAGCTCGCCCGACTGGCCTTCATCGCGCAGCAGTTCGGCTACGAGTACGCGGACGTCCGGCAGAGCAGCGGCCGCAACGGCGCGCTCACCATGCTGATCCTGCCCGACCCGAGCCCGCAGGCCAGGGCCCGGGCCGGGCAGAACTGGGCGCAGTACCCGAACGCCTCCGACGGCGTCTCCCTGCCGCCCCTCGTGCCCGACGCGTTCGAACTCCTCAAGGCCCGGATCAACTTCGACCTCACCGGCAAGAACGCCGAGAAGCGCATGGGGTACGCGGCCGTCGGCGTCACCGTCGGCTGCGTGGTCCTCGCCCTCCGCTCCGGCGGCGAGGCCGGCGACTTCGTCGCGGCGGGCGGGGTGTGGCTGCTGATCATGGCGGTCTTCGGCATCGGGCTGCTGGTCACGCGCAAGCGCAACGCGAAGTTCGCCGCGCGGTTGCAGGCGGCCGGCTTCACGCCGGTGCGGGAGGAGACCGGGCGGCTGCGGTACCTGCCGCCCGGGGCGCAAGTGCCGGGGCAGGGCAACCCGTTCGGCGGCGGGCCGTACGGCGGTGGGCCGTACGGCGGTGCGCCGGGGTACGCGGGTGTGCCGGGGCAGCAGGCGCCCGGGACACCCCCGGGTCAGATGCCCGGGGTGCCGGCCGCCCCCGCGGGGCACGGGCAGCAGGCACCGGGACCGTACGCCCAGCCGGCACCAGGGCCGTACCCGAACCAGCCGGCACCCGGGCCGTACGCCCAGCCGGCACCGGGGCCGTACCCGGCCCAGCCAGCGCCCGGTCAGTACGGGGCGCAGCCCGCTCCGCCCGGTCCGTACGGAACGCAGCAGCCCGCACCCACGCCGTACCCGCCCCAGCAGCCGCCCGGCCCCTACGCGCAGCAGCCGCCCCACCCCCAGCCGTACCCGCAGCACAACCCCCACCGGCAGCCCCCGCAACACTGACCCGACGCCGCCCCGGCGGGCACCGGACCTCTCATCCCGCCCGAGCCCGAGGTGAGAGCAAAGTTCCTTCGCGGTCACTCGCTGGCACAGCCACGAAACGCGTCCTCCCTACCTTCGGAACCAGCCACTCGTAGTACGACCGAGTCCCGGAGCAAGTGGAGGCGTCATGACAGGCCCTGGCACGGCACCCGCACCCCCGAGCAGGGGCGGACGCTGGATCCGGCACTGGGATCCGGAGAACGAGACCTTCTGGAGGGAGACGGGGGAGAAGGTCGCGCGCCGCAACCTCTACTTCTCCGTGCTG
The DNA here is from genome assembly GCF_040612515.1 of Streptomyces sp. NPDC006372. Taxonomy (NCBI): domain Bacteria; kingdom Bacillati; phylum Actinomycetota; class Actinomycetes; order Kitasatosporales; family Streptomycetaceae; genus Streptomyces; species Streptomyces sp. NPDC006372. Next base: position 78,687 of record NZ_JBEXQJ010000024.1, read on the forward strand.
TCCGAGCACATCGGCTTCTCGATCTGGACCCTGTGGTCCGTGCTGGTGCTCTTCATGGGCCCGGAGTACGGCCTGACCCCGGCCGACAAGTTCATGCTGACCTCGATGGTCACGCTCGTCGGCGCCGTCGTTCGCGTCCCCTACACCTTCGCCGTCGCGATCTTCGGCGGCCGGAACTGGACGATCATCTCGGCCTCCCTCCTCCTGGTGCCGACCGTCGCCGCGTTCACCGTGATGGAGCCGGGCACCTCCTTCTCCACCTTCCTCCTGGTCGGCCTGCTGGCCGGCATCGGCGGCGGCAACTTCGCCTCCTCGATGACCAACATCAACGCCTTCTTCCCGCTGCGGAAGAAGGGCTGGGCCCTCGGCCTGAACGCCGGCGGCGGCAACATCGGCGTGCCGGTGATCCAGCTGGCCGCCCTCGCGATCATCGGCGCCGGCGGCGGGCCGCGCGTGCTGCTCGGGATCTACATCCCGCTGATCGTCGTGGCCGCCGTGATGGCCGCGCTGTTCATGGACAACCTGGAGAACGTCAAGAACGACACCGGTGCCGCCAAGGACGCCGCGCGGGACGCCCACACGTGGATCATGTCGGTCCTCTACATCGGCACGTTCGGCTCGTTCATCGGCTACAGCTTCGCCTTCGGCCAGGTGCTCCAGAACCAGTTCGGCCGTACGCCACTGCAGGCCGCGTACGTCACGTTCCTCGGCCCGCTGCTCGGCTCCCTCATCCGGCCCCTCGGCGGCTGGCTCGCCGACCGGTACGGCGGTGCGCGGATCAGCCTGTGGAACTACGTCGCGATGGGCGTGGCCACGGCGGTCCTGATCGGTGCCTCCATGGAGAAGTCGCTGGCGCTGTTCACGGCGGCGTTCGTGGTGCTGTTCGTGCTCAGCGGCCTCGGCAACGGCTCGACGTTCAAGATGATCCCCGGCATCTTCCAGAACAAGGCCCTGGCCAAGGGACTGAAGGGCGAGGAGGCCGCGGCCTACGGGCGCCGGCTCTCCGGCGCCTCCATGGGACTCATCGGCGCGGTGGGCGCGCTCGGCGGTGTCGCCATCAACCTCGCCTTCCGCCAGTCCTTCCTCTCCTACGGTTCCGGCACCGGCGCGTTCGTCGCGTTCCTCGCCTTCTACGTGGTCTGTTTCGCGGTCACCTGGGCCGTATACCTTCGACGTACGGCACGCGGAGTACCCGCCACGACGACGGCCTCGGAGGCGAAGCCGCAGCTCAGCTACGCCGAGGTGTGACGTAACACCGACGACATCAAGTTGATCCGGGCCTGTCACGAGCCGTTGACAGGCTCGATCGGCATGTAGGTACGCCGTACTTACGCAGTACGACGACTCGAATGCGGGACGAGAGCCATGACCGACGAAGAACAGCGACCGGACCACGGGCCCCTGGCGGGTTTCACCGTGGGTGTGACGGCCGCGCGCCGGGCCGACGAACTCGGGGCGCTGCTGCAGCGACGCGGTGCCGCCGTCCTGCACGCCCCCGCCCTGCGGATCGTGCCGCTCGCCGACGACAGCGAGCTGCTGGCCGCGACGAAGGAGATCATCCAGCAGGTGCCGGACATCGTGGTCGCCACGACCGCGATCGGTTTCCGGGGCTGGATCGAGGCCGCCGACGGCTGGGGGCTCGGCGACGACCTGCTGGCCCGGCTGGGCGGTGTGCGGATCATGGCGCGGGGGCCCAAGGTCAAGGGCGCGGTGCGGGCGGCCGGGCTGACGGAGGAGTGGTCGCCGTCGTCGGAGTCCATGGCGGAGGTGCTGGACCGGCTGCTGGAGGAGGGCGTCGAGGGCCTGCGGATCGCGATCCAGCTGCACGGTGAGCCGCTGCCCGGGTTCGTGGAGGCGCTGCGGGAGGGCGGGGCCGAGGTCGTCGGCGTGCCGGTGTACCGGTGGATGCCGCCGGAGGACATCGGCCCGGTGGACCGTCTTCTCGACGCGATGGTCTCCCGGGGCGTGGACGCGCTGACGTTCACCAGCGCCCCGGCGGCGGCGTCCCTCCTCTCCCGGGCCGAGGAACGCGGTCTCCTCCCGGAGGTCCTGGCCGCTCTGGGCCACGACGTCCTGCCCGCCTGCGTCGGCCCGGTCACCGCGCTGCCGCTCCAGGCCCAGGGCATCGACACGGTCCAGCCCGAACGCTTCCGGCTCGGCCCCCTCGTCCAGCTCCTCTGCCGGGAGCTGCCCAGCCGGGCGCGGTCGCTGCCGATCGCGGGGCACCGGGTGGAGATCCGCGGCCATGCCGTCCTGGTCGACGACGACCTCAAGCCCGTACCGCCCGCCGGCATGTCCCTCCTGCGCGCCCTGGCCCGCCGCCCCGGCTGGGTGGTCGCCCGCGCGGACCTGCTCCGCGCCCTGCCCGGCACCGGCCGCGACGAACACGCGGTCGAAACGGCGATGGCCCGCCTCCGCACGGCCCTCGGCACCCCCAAGCTGATCCAGACGGTGGTCAAACGGGGCTACCGCCTGGCCCTGGATCCGGCGGCGGAGACGAAGTACGCGGACGCGTGAGGCGCCCCGCGAGTTGGGCGAAAAACCGCCACGGTGACGCGCATCGGGCCGCCCGAGTCGATCCACGTCGGGGTGTGCGCCGCGTGGCCGCGAGAGCTCGGGGTGCTCGGGCCGCCGGAAACCGCGAGCCGGTGGGGGCTGTTCGCGCGGTTCCCCGCGCCCCTGAGGGTGCTGCCCTGGCGGCGTTCGTCAGCCGAGGCTGATTTCCGGTGCGCGTGGCGGTCCCTGCCCGTGCGGGGGGTTTCCGGCGGCGCGGCGGGCAGGCACTGTAAGAGGGAACGGTTTCCCAGCCCCCTCAATGGCATCTCACCGACCCCTCGCGTGCGAGGGGAACCCTAGGCGGTGACAGGCACATGGCACTGGGTACGGCCACGGCCCCCTACGAGCTGCGGTTCGATGCCGGGCGGATCTGCCTGGATCTGCTCTCCACCACGCACCCGGAGGAGCGGCTCGACTCCGTGGACGTGCTGCGCGCCTGGATCACCGGCTCCGGGCTCGTCCCGGCGGGCACCCCCCTGGCCCACGTCGACGACGGCTGGCTGGTGGCCTTCCGCGAACTGCGCGGCCAGACGGACCGGTTGGTGCGCCACTGGTCGCGGCCGGGAGCGCGGGCGTACGACGTCGCGCTCGCGCACGTCAACGGCCTCGCCCGGACCGCGCCCCCCGCCCCGCGCGCGGTCCGTGACGGAGAGGGCGAACTCGTACGGCAGTTGGACGGCCCGCCCGACTGCGCCGCCCTGCTCGCGTCCGTCGCCCGGGACGCCGTCGACCTGCTCACCGACCCCGTCGCCCGCGCGGCCCTGCGCCAGTGCGAGGGCGACAACTGCCCGATCGTGTACCTCGACACCTCCCGGGGACGCAGGAGGCGCTGGTGCTCCAGCGAGGTCTGCGGGAACCGCGAACGCGTCGCCCGGCATCGCCGCCGCGCGGCACTCGCCAGGGCTTAATTCCCTTTTGCCCTTCGACGCAAGGGACTTGCGTGGCTCGCACACTCAAATCCCCTGTCCTAAATGCGACTTCTGAGACCGCGCCGTCGAAGTGATTTCGATTACATCCCGTTTACCTACGGTCCCGTAGGGAAGCTCTGGCTTGATCTGGTCGATGTGGCGGAAATGTAAAGAACGCGGGGTGGGAATGTGACCCCATGTCCCGCTCGTCACGTCATCTCGAAGAAATCTGTCGCGTTCCTTTGAACGCCCAACAGCTCCCGTCCGTACGGCATGTGGAGCGACCGACTGGGGGAACCCCCGGACATCGGAGGTGGGCGTGCGCAAGGATTCCGTCGTGGCCAATGAACGTGCACCGAGGGCCCGACATCGCATGTCCCAGCCCTCGGAACCCGACGAGGAGCTGATGCGTGCGCTCTATCGCGAACACGCCGGACCCCTGCTTGCGTATGTCCTGCGCCTGGTCGCCGGAGACCGGCAGCGCGCCGAGGACGTCGTGCAGGAGACGCTCATCCGTGCCTGGAAGAACGCCGGTCAGCTCAATCGGGCGACCGGATCGGTACGCCCCTGGCTGGTGACGGTCGCCCGGCGCATCGTCATCGACGGCCACCGCAGCCGGCAGGCCCGGCCGCAGGAGGTCGACCCGTCGCCGCTGGAGGTCATCCCCGCGGAGGACGAGATCGACAAGGCGCTGTGGCTGATGACTCTGTCGGACGCACTCGACGACCTGACCCCGGCTCACCGGGAGGTGCTCGTCGAGACGTACTTCAAGGGGCGTACCGTCAATGAGGCGGCCGAGACCCTGGGCATACCCAGCGGCACCGTCCGCTCCAGGGTGTTCTACGCCCTGCGTTCGATGAAGCTGGCACTGGAGGAGCGGGGGGTGACGGCGTGATGAGTGTTTACGGGGGTAACCAAGGGTTCGGTACGGGAGGCATGGGTATGTCTGGTCCCATGCAGGAGTCTCCGGTGCCGAACGAACACGAGACCGTCGGCGCCTACGCCCTCGGCATCCTCGACGACGCCGAAGCAACCGCTTTCGAAGCCCACCTCGCGACCTGCGAGTGGTGCGCCCAGCAGCTCGACGAGCTGGCCGGCATGGAGCCGATGCTCGCCGCCCTCGCCGACCTGCCCGGCTCCGGGACGCCCGCGATCGGCGAGTCGCTGTCGGCCAAGCCCCGACCGCGCGTGGTGGAGAAGCTCGTCGACGAGGTCGCCGAACGCCGCGCCCAGAAGCGCCGCCGCAGTCTCTACATGGTGGCCGCCGCCGGCGCGCTGATCATCGGCGGTCCCTTCGTCGCGGTCGCGACGAACGGCGGCGATGACAGCGGCGGCGCGGAGAACCGCCCGCTCGCGGCGAGCCCCGCCAAGGAAGCCTTCGACGGCATCTCCGACAAGATCACCGCCACCGACCCGACCACCAAGGTCACCGCGACGGTCGCCCTCCAGAAGAAGGACTGGGGCACCGGCACGATCCTGGAGCTGAAGAACCTCAAGGGCCCGCAGAAGTGCGCCCTCGTCGCGGTCGGCAAGAACGGCGAGCGCGAGACCCTGTCCTCCTGGTCCGTCCCGGACTGGGGTTACGGCATCCCGGACGCCAAGACCGACCGCGCCAAGGAGCCCCTCTACGTCCAGGGCGGCGCCGCGTTCGACCCGAACCAGATCGACCACTTCGAGGTCGTGAACTTCGACGGCAAGCGGCTCGTCGAGGTCGACGCGTAGCCTTCCGGGGTCCCCTTCGCGTACGGTAGACGGCTGCCATGCACGTCAGAAGGGGGCCCGGTGGCCGCTCAGGCTCAACAGGAAACCGCGCTCGACTCCCTGCGAGACCGAGAGATCGGCGTCGAACAGGAACACCTCGACCGGGTGTACCGGCGCCTCGAGGAGAAGATCCACGAGGCCGAGTTCCTCATGAACGACGCGGCCCAGCGCGGCCAGGTCGGCACGCCCGGCGCCCTCGCCGAGCGGGACGCGCAGGTCTTCCGGGCGGGCATCCACCTCAACCGGCTCAACAACGAGTTCGAGGACTTCCTCTTCGGCCGCATCGACCTGCTGCTCGGCAAGGACGGCAAGAAGGGCCCCGACGGCGCGTACACCGCCGTCGAGCCCGCCGAGGGCGCCGTCCGGGACGACAACACCGCCGACATCGCCGAGACCCTGCACATCGGCCGCATCGGCGTCCTCGACCAGGACTACACCCCGCTGGTCATCGACTGGCGCGCCCCGGCCGCCGCCCCCTTCTACCGCTCCACGCCCGTCGACCCCGGCCGGGTCGTACGGCGCCGGGTCATCCGCTCCAAGGGCCGCAAGGTGCTCGGCGTCGAGGACGACCTCATGCGCCCCGAGCTGACGGCCCTCTTCAACGGCCAGGAGCTGCCCGTCATCGGCGACGGCGCCCTGATGGCCGCGCTCGGCCAGGCCCGCAGCCACACCATGCGCGACATCGTCGCCTCCATCCAGGCCGAGCAGGACCTGGTCATCCGCGCCCCCGCCGCCTCCGTGACGTACGTCGAGGGCGGCCCCGGTACCGGCAAGACCGCCGTCGCCCTGCACCGCGCCGCCTACCTCCTCTACCAGGACCGGCGCCGCTACGCGGGCGGCATCCTGATCGTCTCGCCGACTCCGCTGCTCGTCGCCTACACCGAGGGCGTGCTGCCCTCCCTCGGAGAGGAGGGCCAGGTCGCCATCCGCGCCATCGGCTCCCTGGTCGAGGGAGCCGAGGCCACGCTCTACGACTCCCCGTCCGTGGCCCGCGCCAAGGGCTCGTCCCGCATGGTCAAGGTGCTGCGCAAGGCCGCGCGCGGAGCCCTGGAGCTGAACGACTCACCGACCCGGCTGCGCGTGGTCGCCTTCGGCCGCCGGCTGGAGCTGGAGGCCGACGAGCTGGCGGGCATCCGCCGTGCCGTCCTCGGCGGCACCGCCCCCGTGAACCTGCTGCGCCCCCGTGCCCGCAAGCTGCTCCTGGACGCCCTGTGGGAGCGGTCCGGCGCCGCGGGCCGGCACACCGACCCGGAGCTCGCCGCCGAGCTGCGCTCCTCCTTCGACGAGGACATCACCGCCGAGGACTCCTTCATCGCCTTCCTCGACGCCTGGTGGCCGGAGCTGACCCCGGCGGCCGTCCTGGCCGCCATGGCCGACGAACGCCGCCTCGGCCGCTGGGCCCGGCGGATCATGAACCCCGGCGAGGTCCGCAAGGTCGCCCGCTCCCTCAGGCGCGACGGCCGCTCGGTGCACGACATCGCGATGCTCGACGAGCTGCAGGCCATCCTCGGTGCCCCCGCCCGCCCCCGGAAGAAGCGCGACCTCGACCCGCTCGACCAGCTCACCGGCCTGGAGGAGCTGATGCCGGCGCGCGAGGAGTCGCAGCGCGAGCGCGCCGAGCGGCTGGCGGCGGAGCGCACCGAGTACGCCCACGTCATCGTCGACGAGGCCCAGGACCTCACACCCATGCAGTGGCGCATGGTCGGCCGCCGCGGCCGGCACGCCACCTGGACGGTCGTGGGTGACCCGGCCCAGTCCTCCTGGTCCGACCCGGACGAGGCCGCCGAGGCCCGCGACGAGGCCCTCGGCACCCGCCCGCGCCGCCGCTTCGAGCTCACCGTGAACTACCGCAACCCGGCCGAGATCGCCGAGCTCGCCGCGAAGGTCCTCGCCCTCGCCATGCCCGGCTCCGAGTCCCCGAAGGCGGTCCGCTCCACGGGCGTCGAGCCCCGCTTCACGGTCGTCGAGGACACCCTCGGCGAGTCCGTCCGGAACGAGGCGGCCCGGCTGCTGGAGCGCGTCGACGGCACGGTCGGGGTCGTCGTCGCCATGCAGCGCCGGGAGGAGGCCCGCCGCTGGCTCGCCGGGCTCGGCGACCGGGTCGTGGCACTCGGCAGCCTGGAGGCGAAGGGTTTGGAGTACGACGCCACGGTCGTGGTCTCCCCGGCGGAGATCGCCGACGAGTCCCCGGCCGGACTGCGTGTGCTCTACGTCGCACTGACCCGGGCCACCCAGCAGCTCACGGTCGTCTCGGCGGAGCGGGACGAGCCGGACGCGGCGGGCGTGCCCGACCTTCTCAGGGACTGACAGTGACCGACTCAGGAACCGGGGCTGGTTACCCACTTGTCGGCGAAATGAACTCCCGGTACGGGAATGGCCTTACGGGATCTGTTTGTTAGCCTGGATGTGGCACCGGCCCGATCCAAGCCCCCGGGCCCAACCATCGTCGCTACGAGCGACCACTTGCCGCGAGGCGAGCATGGCGGGTCGGTGCCGCTTGACTTCCGAAAGAGACCCGCGTCCACGTGACGTGGGTCTCTTTTTGCTGTCCTGTTCCGCGAACAAAACGTTCGCAATAGAGGGCGGCTACCCGATACTCAGCGGTAGGTGCGACGATCGGACGGCACAACTCAGCGTCAGGTGAAAGCAGAGGAAGTCGGCCATGGCAACGGCGCCCAGCGTCTCCTACTCGATGACGGTCCGGCTGGAGGTGCCCGCGAGCGGAACCGCCGTCTCGCAGCTCACCACCGCCGTGGAGTCCTCCGGAGGCTCGGTGACCGGCCTCGACGTCACCGCGTCCGGTCACGAGAAGCTCCGTATCGACGTCACCATCGCGGCCTCGTCGACCGCGCACGCGGACGAGATCGTCGAGGAACTCCGCGGCATCGAGGGCGTCACCCTGGGCAAGGTCTCGGACCGGACCTTCCTCATGCACCTCGGCGGCAAGATCGAGATGGCGTCGAAGCACCCCATCCGCAACCGCGACGACCTGTCCATGGTCTACACGCCGGGCGTGGCCCGCGTCTGCATGGCGATCGCCGAGAACCCCGAGGACGCGCGCCGCCTGACCATCAAGCGCAACTCCGTTGCGGTCGTGACGGACGGCTCGGCGGTGCTGGGCCTGGGCAACATCGGCCCGAAGGCCGCGCTGCCCGTCATGGAGGGCAAGGCGGCCCTCTTCAAGCGGTTCGCCGGCATCGACGCCTGGCCGATCTGCCTGGACACCCAGGACACCGACGCCATCGTCGAGATCGTCAAGGCCATCGCCCCCGGCTTCGCCGGCATCAACCTCGAGGACATCTCCGCGCCCCGCTGCTTCGAGATCGAGGCCCGGCTGCGCGAGGCCCTCGACATCCCCGTCTTCCACGACGACCAGCACGGCACCGCGATCGTCGTCCTCGCCTCGCTCACCAACGCGCTGCGCGTCACGGGCAAGGCGATCGAGAACATCCGTGTCGTCATGTCGGGCGCCGGCGCAGCCGGTACGGCCATCCTCAAACTGCTGCTCGCCGCGGGCGTGAAGAACGCCGTCGTCGCCGACATCCACGGCGTCGTGCACGCCGACCGCGAGGACCTCGTGGACGCCGCCCCGGACTCGGCGCTGCGCTGGATCGCCGACAACACCAACCCCGAGGGCCTGACGGGCACGCTCAAGGAGGCCGTGCGCGGCGCCGACGTCTTCATCGGCGTCTCGGCCCCGAACGTCCTCGACGGCGACGACGTGGCCGCCATGGCCGAGGGCGCCATCGTGTTCGCGCTTGCGAACCCCGACCCTGAGGTCGACCCGGCAATCGCCCGTCAGACCGCGGCGGTTGTGGCCACCGGCCGCTCGGACTTCCCGAACCAGATCAACAACGTGCTGGTCTTCCCGGGTGTCTTCCGTGGTCTGCTGGACGCCCAGTCGCGCACGGTCAACACCGAGATGATGCTGGCCGCGGCCACGGCCCTCGCGGACGTGGTGACCGAGGACGAGCTGAACCCGAACTACATCATCCCGAGCGTCTTCAACGACAAGGTCGCGGGTGCGGTGGCCGGGGCGGTGCGCGAGGCCGCGAAGGCCGTGGGCGCGACGGCGGGCAGCCCGTCCGGCGTCTGAAAAACACGGTCGTGGCGGTCTGCGCGGGGTCCGGGGACGGTCGGTCCCCGGACTGTGAGTAACCCCACGGCGGCCGGGAGACCGGCGCGTCGCAAGACCCCCGTCAGCAGCGGAGCTATCGTGGCGCCAGGCTCAGGCCCTCTTTTCGTGTGACTCCTCCGGGGTGTTCTCACGACTCCTGCGGGTGCCGGATTGGCTTTCCCGCCGCAGGTAGAGGCAGGATGCCTCACTGGGCGCGAGGGTCTGACGACGGACCCGGATCCGGGGACTCCTAGAGGACCCTGGCAGCATCGGCTTCGATCTGACGCCTCAACGGCAAGATGAACACGGGAGTAACAACATGAACCGCAGTGAGCTGGTGGCCGCGCTGGCCGACCGCGCCGAGGTGACCCGCAAGGACGCCGACGCCGTGCTGGCCGCGTTCGCCGACGTGGTCGGCGACATCGTCTCCAAGGGGGACGAGAAGGTCACCATCCCCGGCTTCCTGACCTTCGAGCGCACCCACCGTGCCGCTCGCACCGCCCGCAACCCGCAGACCGGCGAGCCCATCCAGATCCCGGCCGGCTACAGCGTGAAGGTCTCCGCGGGCTCGAAGCTCAAGGAAGCGGCCAAGGGCAAGTAAGCGCCTGAGCGCGTGAGCGCGTAAGCGCCGGGCTGGCTGGCGCCGTGGGCGGCAGCGGGTGCGCGGTGGCTTGTCGCGCCCACGCGGCGGAGTCGCATATCGAATGGGACCCGCGCCCCCAGGGCGCCCCAGTAACGCCGATGGGGCGGTCACCCGAGTTCGGGTGACCGCCCCATCGGCGTATCGCGGTCCGGCTCAGCCGAGTGCCTTGCCGGGCAGCTCCACCTTCGCGCCCAGCTCCACGAGCTTCTCCATGAAGTTCTCGTAGCCGCGGTTGATGAGGCCGATGCCGTGGACGCGGGACGTGCCCTGGGCGGCCAGGGCCGCGATGAGGTACGAGAAGCCGCCTCGGAGGTCGGGGATGACCAGGTCGGCGCCCTGGAGCTTGGTGGGGCCGGAGACGACGGCCGAGTGGAGGAAGTTGCGCTGGCCGAAGCGGCAGTCGGAGCCGCCCAGGCACTCGCGGTAGAGCTGGATGTGGGCGCCCATCTGGTTCAGGGCCGAGGTGAAGCCGAGGCGGGACTCGTAGACCGTCTCGTGGATGATGGACAGGCCCGTGGCCTGCGTGAGGGCCACCACCAGCGGCTGCTGCCAGTCGGTCTGGAAGCCGGGGTGGACGTCCGTCTCCAGCGCGATGGACTTCAGCTGGCCGCCGGGGTGCCAGAAGCGGATGCCCTCATCGTCGATCTCGAAGGCCCCGCCCACCTTCCGGTAGGTGTTCAGGAACGTCATCATCGAGCGCTGCTGGGCGCCCCGGACGTAGATGTTGCCCTCGGTCGCCAGCGCCGCAGACGCCCAGGACGCGGCCTCCAGGCGGTCCGAGAGGGCGTGGTGGGTGTAGCCGCCGAGTTTGTCCACACCGGTGATGCGGATCGTCCGGTCGGTGTCCATCGCGATGATCGCGCCCATTTTCTGCAGCACGCAGATCAGGTCTTCGATCTCCGGCTCGACGGCCGCGTTGGACAGCTCGGTGACGCCCTCGGCGAGGACCGCCGTCAGCAGCACCTGCTCGGTCGCGCCGACGGACGGGTACGGCAGCCGGATCTTCGTACCGCGCAGCCGCTGCGGCGCCTCCAGGTACTGCCCGTCGGCCCGCTTCTCGATGGTCGCGCCGAACTGCCGCAGGACGTCGAAGTGGAAGTCGATGGGACGGCCGCCGATGTCGCAGCCGCCGAGGCCGGGAATGAAGGCGTGACCGAGACGGTGCAGCAGCGGGCCGCAGAACAGGATCGGGATACGGCTGGAACCCGCGTGGGCATCGATGTCAGCGACGTTCGCGCTCTCCACGCGCGTCGGGTCCATCACCAGTTCGCCGGGCTCGTCACCCGGACGGACCGTCACACCGTGCAGCTGCAGCAGACCCCGTACGACCCGTACGTCACGGATGTCCGGAACATTGCGCAGCCGACTCGGAGCGCTGCCCAGCAGCGCAGCGACCATGGCCTTCGGTACGAGATTCTTCGCACCGCGGACACGGATCTCGCCCTCGAGCGGGGTTCCGCCGTGGACAAGCAGGACATCGTCGTTGACGGTCATGAATCTCGCGTTCCGTGGAGTCGGGCAGGGGTCAGAAGGGAAAGGGTAATCGCCCACCACCCCCCTTCTGTAAGCCTGAGTCAGACCCAGCCACGTCATAGCTCTGTCACAACACGAACCGTTTCGTGCCGGGCACATGGGGTCACGGTCACTTTCGTGCGCTCCGAGCGCGCCGGTACGCCCTGAGCTGCGTTCACTCGCGTCCCCGCATTGCCGCCCCACGCGGAGGGAAGATGCGGGATCATGTCTGGCATGACCGAGGTGTCCTCGCTCACAGGGCGGTTGCTCGTGGCCACGCCCGCCCTGGCGGACCCGAACTTCGACCGTGCCGTGGTGCTGCTCCTCGACCACGACGAGGAGGGCTCCCTCGGTGTCGTCCTCAATCGGCCCACCCCGGTGGACGTGGAGGACATCCTGGAGGGCTGGGGGGATCTCGCCGGTGAGCCCGGCGTCGTGTTCCAGGGCGGACCCGTGTCGCTGGACTCGGCCCTCGGTGTCGCCGTCGTCCCCGGGGGCTCGGCCGGGGAGGCCGCCCCGCTGGGCTGGCGGCGGGTGCACGGGGCGATCGGTCTGGTCGATCTGGAGGCCCCGCCGGAGCTGCTGGCCTCCGCCCTCGGCTCCCTGCGGATCTTCGCCGGATACGCCGGCTGGGGCCCGGGCCAGCTGGAGGACGAGCTGGTGGACGGCGCGTGGTACATCGTCGAGTCGGAGCCCGGCGACATCTCCTGCCCCTTCCCGGAGCGGCTCTGGCGCGAGGTGCTGCGCCGCCAGCGCAGCGAGCTGGCGATGGTGGCCACCTATCCGGACGACCCTTCGCTCAACTGATGTCTGTGAGCTTCAGTACGCTTGGTTCTATGAGCACTCTCGAGCCCGAGCGCGGGACTGGTACGGGGACCCTCGTAGAGCCGACGCCGCAGACCTCCCACGGTGACGGTGACCACGAGCGCTTCGCCCATTACGTCCAGAAGGACAAGATCATGGCGAGCGCCCTCGACGGCACCCCCGTCGTGGCGCTGTGCGGCAAGGTCTGGGTGCCGGGCCGCGACCCGAAGAAGTACCCCGTGTGCCCCATGTGCAAGGAGATCTACGAGTCCATGGGCTCCGGGGACGACGACAAGGGCAAGGGCGACCAGTAACGCCTGCCCGCGCGACGTAGAGCCTCCAGGGTGCGTTTTGCGTGCCCTGGAGGCTTTTGTGCTGTCCGGACGTTGCGCGGGACGCGTCTGCCGGTCACAGAGTGGTTGAGACCTCTTGTGGGCGTGTTCATGCAGTCCCTAGCCTCCGGTGTGTTGTGCACAGCGAAACCTTCATTGCGCATGTTGCAACACTCCTTCGGAGGAACACTTCATGAAGCTGTCCGTCCGTTTTGTCGGCCTCACCGCACTGGCCGCTCTCCTGGCCACCGCCTGCGCACCCCAGACCTCCTCGAACTCCTCCTCCGACAAGGACGAGAAGAACGGCACGCTGCGCGTGTGGCTGTTCCAGGAGGTCGGCAACGCCCCCAAGCAGAAGGTCGTCGACTCGGTCGTCGCCGACTTCGAGAAGGCCCACGAGGGCACCGAGGTCCACGTCGAGTACATCCCGATCGACACCCGCGCCCAGCGCGTCAAGGCCGCCTTCAACGACCCCGACTCCGCTCCGGACGTCATGGAGTACGGCAACACCGACACGGCCGGCTACGTGAAGGACGGCGGACTCCTCGACGTCACGAAGGAGTTCGGCGACTGGAGCGAGGCGAAGGACACCGACCCGACCGCGAAGCAGTCGGTGACGGTGGACGGCAAGATGTACGGCGCCCCGTTCTACGTCGGCGTCCGCGCCCTGTACTACCGCACGGACGTCTTCGAGGAATTGGGTCTGGCCGTCCCGAAGACCATGGCCGAACTGGCCGGCACGGCCCGGAAGATACGCGCCGCCCGGCCCGACCTCTACGGGCTCGTGGTCGGCGGCGCCTACACCTACGGCGCGATGCCGTTCGTCTGGGCCAACGGTGGTGAGCTCGCGAACGGCAAGGGCGGTTCGTACGCCTCCGGCATCGACAGCCCCGAGGCCCAGAAGGGCATCGAGGAGTACACCGCGCTCTTCGGCGACGACAACTGTCCCGCCGCCAAGTGCGCCGGCATGGGCGGCAACGACACGGTCTCGGCGTTCGCCGCCGGCAAGGCCGGGATGGCGATCGGCGGCGACTTCAGCCACACCGCCGTCGAGGCCGGGAAGGTCAAGGGCAAGTACGCCGTCGTCCCGCTGCCGGGCGTGAAGTCCGGCTCGATCGCCCCCGCCTTCGCGGGCGGCAACAACGTCGGCGTCCTGAAGAGCACCTCGCACCGCACGCTCGCCGTCGAGCTCATGGAACGGCTCGCCTCCAAGAAGACGCAAGCGCGGCTGTTCGACGCGATGGGCTTCCTGCCGACCTTCACAGACGTACGGCAGCAGGCCGCGGCGAAGGAGCCGTTCGTGAAGCCCTTCGTGCAGACCCTCTCCGCCGGCACCAAGTTCGTCCCCGCGTCGCCCGCCTGGGCCCAGATCGACTCCTCCCTCGTCCTGCCGACGATGTTCCAGCAGATCATCAGCGGCAAGAAGGGCGTGCCCGCCGCCTCCGAGGACGCCGCGAAGAAGATGAACACCGCGTTCGGCTCCGCCGGGTGAGCCGGGTGAACGACGGTACTGAATCGGCGGGAGCCGACCTGGCGGGGACCGGCGCCGCCGGGGTCGATCCGCCTGCTGCCGGCTTGGCGGGAACCGCTCGGGCGGGGAGCGGTCCTGCCGGGAAGGTCTCGGCGGGAGCCGCGCGTGACCTGCCCGGCGGTCATGCGACGCCAGTTCCCGAGAGCGTCACCGCAGCGCCCGGCGTCCCGGCGGGGGAACGTACCGGCGAGGCCCGCGCCGAGGAGGACGGCGGTTCGCCGCGTCAGTCTTCTGCCACGGTCGTCGGCAAGGCGCGGAACGGGCGACCGGGGCCGCGTCGGGCCGCGCCCGGCAGATCCGTCGGCGCCTCCGCCGGCTCGACGCCGTGGCTGTATCTCGCGCCCGCACTCGTCGTGCTCGGCGGGCTGCTCGTCTACCCCGTCTACCAACTCGGCCTGATCTCGTTCTTCGAGTACACCCAGGCTCAGGTCAGTGGCGGGGAGCCGACCGCGTTCCGGGGGTTCGACAACTACGCCGAGCTGTTCGGGGATCCGCAGTTCTGGCAGGTCCTGCTCGCCACCGTGCTGTTCGCGGCGGCCTGTGTCGTCTGCACGCTCGCCGTCGGCTGCGCCCTCGCCGTGCTGCTCACCCGCGTACGGGCCGTACCGAGGCTCGCGCTGATGCTGGCGGCCATGGGCGCCTGGGCGACCCCCGCCGTGACCGGCTCCACCGTCTGGCTGTTCCTCTTCGACCCGGACTTCGGGCCGGTGAACCGGATGCTGGGCCTCGGCGATCACTCGTGGACGTACGGACGGCTCAGCGCCTTCTTCCTCGTCCTGCTCGAAGTGGTGTGGTGCTCCTTCCCGTTCGTGATGGTGACCGTCTACGCCGGTATCCGCGCCGTACCGGCCGAGGTCCTGGAGGCCGCGTCCCTCGACGGCGCCTCGCAGTGGCGCATCTGGCGCTCCGTACTCGCCCCGATGCTCCGGCCGATCCTGGTCGTCGTCACCATCCAGTCGGTCATCTGGGACTTCAAGGTCTTCACCCAGATCTACGTCATGACGAACGGCGGCGGCATCGCCGGCCAGAACCTCGTCCTCAACGTCTACGCCTACCAGCAGGCCTTCGCGTCCTCGCAGTACAGCCTCGGCTCGGCGATCGGCGTCGTGATGCTGCTGATCCTGCTCGCCGTCACACTGGTGTACCTGCGGCTGCTGCGCCGACAGGGGGAGGAACTGTGAATCTTCCACGCGCCCGGGTCCGTCGCCCGGGACGGCTGGCCGCCGAGGCCGCCGCCCTGCTGATCGCGGTCGTCGTCGCCTTCCCGCTGTACTGGATGGTCCTCAGCGCCTTCAAACCGGCCGGGGAGATCGAGTCGTCCGAGCCCCGGCCCTGGACTCTCGCTCCTTCTCTGGACGCCTTCCGGCGCGTCTTCGGGCAGCAGGAATTCGGCCGTTACTTCCTCAACAGCGTCGTCGTCGCGGGCTGTGTGGTGATCGCCTCCGCGCTCATCGCGTTTCTCGCCGCGACCGCCGTGACCCGATTCCGGTTCCGGCTGCGGACCACTCTGCTGATCATGTTTCTGATCGCCCAGATGGTGCCCGTGGAAGCCCTCACGATCCCTCTCTTCTTCCTGATGCGGGACTTCGGCCAGCTGAACACACTGGGCTCGCTGATCCTGCCGCACATCGCCTTCTCGCTGCCCTTCGCGATCTGGATGCTGCGGGGGTTCGTGAAAGCCGTTCCCGAGGCGCTGGAGGAGGCCGCGTACATCGACGGGGCGAGCCGGGCGCGATTCCTCTGGCAGATCCTTTTCCCGCTCGTCCTGCCGGGTCTCGTGGCCACCAGCGTGTTTTCCTTCATCTCCGCCTGGAACGACTTCCTGTTCGCCAAGTCGTTCATCATCAGTGACACCTCCCAGTCGACGCTGCCCATGGCGCTGCTGGTCTTCTACAAGCCGGACGACCCGGACTGGGGCGGCGTCATGGCGGCGTCCACGGTGATGACGATTCCGGTGCTGATCTTCTTCGTACTCGTGCAGCGACGGCTGGTGTCGGGGCTGGGCGGGGCGGTCAAGGACTGAAAGGCCTGATCTTCATGGATCTCATTCCGCTGCCTCACCGGATGGAGCGGGCCGAGGGCTTTCTTGAACTCGGCGACGGCTTCGGGATCGAGGCCGGGCCGGGCACCGAGGACACCGCGCGATGGCTGCGCGCGACGCTCGGCGCGGCGACCGGGCTCGCCCTGCCACCCAGGAAGGGGGACGAGTACGGCGTCCTCCATCTGTCCGTCCGGCCCGGCCTCGACGCCGAGGCCTACCGCCTGGTCGTCGCCCCCCATGGCGTCCATATCCAGGGCGGCTCGCCCGCCGGTGTCTTCTGGGGCGTTCAGACGATGCGGCAGCTTCTCGGCCACGAGGCCTTCCGGCGCGCGCCCCTTCCCGGCCGTACGTGGCGGCTGCCCCTGACCGAGATCCGGGACTCCCCCCGGTTCCGCTGGCGCGGTCTCATGCTCGACGTCGCCCGGCACTTCATGCCCAAGGAAGGCGTCCTGCGTTACCTCGATCTGATGGCCGCGCACAAACTCAACGTCTTCCACTTTCATCTGACGGACGACCAGGGCTGGCGCATCGAGATCGAACGGCACCCACGGCTCACGGAGATCGGGTCCTGGCGGGCGCGGACAAAAACCGGCCACCGGGCCTCGCCGCTGTGGGAGGAGAAGCCGCACGGCGGCTACTACACCCGGGACGACATCCGGGAGATCGTCGCGTACGCCGCCGAGCGGCACATCACCGTCGTCCCCGAAATCGACGTCCCCGGCCACTCGCAGGCCGCCATCGCCGCGTACCCGGAACTCGGCAACACCGACGTCATCGACACGACCGCCCTCTCCGTCTGGGACACCTGGGGAATCAACCCGAACGTACTCGCCCCCACTGACAACACCCTGCGCTTCTACGAGGGCGTCTTCGAGGAAGTGCTGGAGCTGTTCCCGTCGGAGTTCGTCCACGTCGGTGGTGACGAATGCCCGAAGGACCAGTGGCGGCGGTCCGGGAGCGCGCAGGCGCGCATCAGGGAACTCGGGCTCGCGGACGAGGACGAGCTCCAGTCCTGGTTCATCGGGCACTTCGACACCTGGCTCGCCGCGCGCGGGCGCAGGCTGATCGGCTGGGACGAGATCCTGGAGGGCGGGCTGGCCGAAGGCGCGGCCGTGTCCTCCTGGCGCGGCTACGCCGGAGGCATCGCCGCCGCCCGGGCCGGCCACGACGTGGTCATGTGCCCCGAGCAGCAGGTGTATCTGGACCACCGTCAGGACCCGGGCCCCGACGAGCCGGTACCGATCGGGTGGGTGCGCACCCTGGAGGACGTCTACCGTTTTGAGCCCGTTCCCCCGGAGTTGACGCCCGAGGAGGCCCGGCACGTGCTGGGCACCCAGGCCAACCTGTGGACGGAGGTGATGGAGGACGCCGCGCGCGTGGACTACCAGGCGTTCCCCCGGCTCGCCGCCTTCGCCGAGGTCGCCTGGAGCGCCCTGCCCGCCCCGGCGGAGCGGGACTTCGCCGGGTTCGAGCGCCGTATGACCGCCCACTACCGGCGCCTGGACGCCCTCGGCGTCGGCTACCGGCCACCCTCCGGCCCGCTGCCCTGGCAGCAGCGCCCCGGGGTGCTGGGCCGCCCGATCGACGGCCCGCCGCCCAGCCGGTGACGCCGGCCGTCGCGACCGAACAGCTCGAACAGGCCACGGAAAAAGCGCACAAGGGTCATCGAAAGTGCCAATCGGCATGCACGGGCGAACCTGTGCGAAAACGGACCATCTCCCCGGTGAGGTGGGCGAATGCCTCCTAGCGGACCCGTGTCTTCGGCTCTCGCCAAGATGTGCCAGAGTTGCCACGTCCGCCCTGTCAGCACGTACCGTACGGCAGCACAGGTGGGACCAGGTGGGGCAGCGGGAAGGGGCAGCCGGTTTGACCACGCACGCACCGCAGGCGGCGCAGGCCGTCACGCTGCCCACGACGCTGGACGAGGCCGTCGCGGCGCTCACCGCCGTGCCCGCCGCCGTGCCCGTCGCGGGCGGCACCGACCTCATGGCCGCCGTCAACTCCGGGCAGCTCCGGCCCGCCGCCCTGGTGGGGCTCGGCCGGATCAGCGAGATCCGCGGCTGGCAGTACCAGGACGGGCACGCGCTGCTCGGCGCCGGTCTCACGCACGCGCGCATGGGACGCCCCGACTTCGCGGCCCTGATCCCGGCGCTCGCCGCCGCCGCGCGCGCCGCGGGCCCGCCGCACATCCGCAACGCCGGCACCCTGGGCGGCAACATCGCCTCGGCCGCCCCCACCGGCGACGCGCTGCCGGTGCTGGCCGCGCTGGAAGCGACACTGATCGTCGCGGGCCCGGGCGGGGCCCGCCGGGAGATCCCGGTGTCGCACCTGCTGGCCGGGGTGGACATGCTGCGCGCCGGTGAACTCATCGGCTACGTGCGCCTGCCGCTGCTGCACGCCCCGCAGGTCTTCCTGAAGGCGACCGGCCGGACCGGCCCGGGGCGCGCGGTGGCGTCCGTCGCCCTGGTCCTGGACCCCGCGCGCCGGGGCGTGCGCTGCGCGGTGGGCGCCATAGCGCCGATGCCGCTCCGGCCCCTGGAGGCCGAGGAGTGGGTCGGCCGGCTCATCGACTGGGACAACAACCGCGCGCTCGTGCCGGAGGCGCTCAGCGCCTTCGGGGAGTACGTCGCCGCGGCCTGCATCCCCGACGCGGCCCCTGCCGAGGACGGCTCCGTACCGCAGCTCCCGCCCGCCGTACTGCACCTGCGGCGCACCGTCGCCGCGCTGGCCCGACGAGCACTGGGGAGGGCGCTGTCGTGACCGACGACCAGCACGGAGAGGGCACGCCCCGGGGCGGGAGCCGCTGGGACCCGCTGCCCCAGGGCGAGTACGACGACGGCGCCACCGCCTTCGTCGAACTTCCCGAAGGGGGCGTCGACGCCCTGCTGGCCGCCCACAGTCCCCTCGCCGCGCCCGGCCACGGCTACGTACCGCCGCAGATAGCGGCCGACCCCGCCGCGACCGCGGGCACCGACCCGGCGGCCACGGGCTGGCCCGTACCCGGCGCGCCCGTCGACGGCGCCCAGTGGCACGACCCGCACACGGCGCACCAGCAGGGCCACGAGCACGGCGGGCACCAGCAGCAGTACGGCGCCGGAGAGCAGTCCTACGACGCGCCCTACGGCTCCGGTGCGCGGTACGGCTCCGGCGCGGGGGCGGGGCAGCACGGCGGGAACGACCGCTTCACGTACGACCCGGGAGCCACCGGGCAGTGGAACGTCGAAGAGGCCGCGTCGGCGGAGACCGCTCCCGGCCATGACGTGACCGGGCAGTGGTCCATCCCTGTCGCCGGGGGCGACCTCCCGGACGAGTCGGGCGAGTTCACCACCTCCTCGCTGGTCGAGCAGTGGGGCGGCACCCCGCCGCCCACGCTGCCGGGCGGCGCGCCCGCGCCGTGGGCGACACAGGCCGCGGGCCGGCCGTGGGGGCAGGACCCGGCGGCCCAGGAACAGCCCGGACCGGGCCACCCACACGAGCACGGCCATGAGCACGGCTACGAGCACGGAGGGCCGGAGGGCGCCGGACCGACCTCCGGATACGCCCCGGAGCAGCCGCACGCCGCGCCCCTCCCGCAGGAGACGGACCCGGCGGCCGGTCATGCCCCGGAAGAGCACGGGAGCACCGGTCACGCGCCGGGCGGCGGCCACCTGCCGCAGCCGTACGAGAACGCCGACGCCGGCCACGCGCCCGAGACGCCCGGGTACGCCGGTCACGGGCCGGAGATGCCCGGCGCCGAGCACACCCACCAGCCGTCCGACGGTGCCGGTCACGCGCCGGAACACCGGGCGGCCGGACACGCGACCGAGCCGACGACGACCGGACACGCACCGGAGCGGTCCGGCTTCCCCGGCCACGACGCCGAGCCCACCCACTTCACCGGCCACGGTCCGGAGCAGTCTGCTTTCGCCGACGGTGGTCCGGAGCAGTCTGCTTTCGCCGACGGTGGGCGGGAGCAGCCTGCTTTCACCGACGGCGGTCCGGAGCAGCCCGCTTTCACCGACGGCGGGCGAGAGCAGCCCGCCTACCCCGACCATGGGCCCGGCCATGGGCCGGAGTCTTCCGGCTTCCCCGGTCACGCGCCGGAGCCGACGGGCGTACGGGGTCACGGCCCGGAGCCGACGGGCGCCCCCGGTCATGCGCCGGAGCCCTCCGGCCCCGCCGGTGACCCGGCCGAGCACCCCGCTCGCTCCACCTCCTCGCCCCAGCCCTACGCCGAAGCCCCCGGCGACCCCGCCCCCGAGGCACACGCGGAGCCCGCCGTGCCGTCGGAGCCCGCCCAGGAGGCCTCACGGGGCGTCCACGGGCCCGGTGAGGCCTCGGAGGGCGCCACAGAGGTCCCAGAGGCCTCAGAGGCCCCAGCGGGCGCTGACGGCCCCGGCGAGCCGTCCGCCGGGCCCCTCCCGGCCGAGGCGGTCACGGACGCCGGATCCGAGGCCGTCGAGGCCGAGCCCTCGAACGACCCGGCCCCGGACGCCCCGTCACCGGACGACCCGGCCGCCCACCCCCACGAGGTCTCCCACGAGGCGTCCCACGACACGCCTCCCGCGATGCCGCAGGAGGAGCACCCCCTCGCCTCCTTCGTCCTGCGCGTCAACGGCGCCGAACGCCCGGTCACCGACGCGTGGATCGGCGAGTCCCTGCTGTACGTGCTGCGCGAGCGGCTCGGACTGGCGGGGGCCAAGGACGGTTGCTCGCAGGGTGAGTGCGGGGCGTGCAACGTCCAGGTCGACGGGCGGCTCGTCGCGTCCTGCCTGGTCCCGGCCGTGACCGCCGCCGGCAGCGAGGTCCGTACCGTCGAGGGCCTGGCCGAGGACGGGCAGCCGTCGGACGTGCAGCGGGCGCTCGCGCGCTGCGGTGCCGTGCAGTGCGGCTTCTGCGTACCCGGCATGGCGATGACCGTGCACGACCTCCTGGAGGGCAACCCGGCGCCGACCGAGCTGGAGACCCGCCAGGCGCTGTGCGGCAACCTGTGCCGCTGCTCCGGCTACCGGGGCGTGGTGGACGCCGTGAAGGAGGTCGTCGCCGAGCGCGAGACGCACGCCGCCCCCGCCGACGGCACCACCGACGAGCCCCGTATCCCGAACCAGGCGGGCCCCGGGGCGGGCGGCGTCAACCCGTCGGCCTTCGGCCTGCCCCCGGGAGCGCACGCTCCGGACGCACACTCCCCAGACCTCGATGACCAGCCCTACGGCCAGGACGGAGGCCCGGCGTGACCGACGAAGCCACCACCACGCAGGCCGCGGAGGCCGCCCCGGCCCCCGAACCGCTGCCGCACGGCCTCGGCGTCTCCCTCCCGGCCGCCGACACCCGCGCCAAGACGGAGGGCACCTTCCCGTACGCCGCCGACCTGTGGGCCGAGGGCCTGCTGTGGGCGGCCGTACTGCGCTCACCGCACCCGCACGCGCGCATCGTCTCCATCGACACCACCCACGCGCGCGAGATGCCCGGCGTACGCGCCGTCGTCACCCACGAGGACGTCCCCGGCAGCCCGTTGCACGGCCGCGGCAGGGCCGACCGCCCGGTCTTCGCATCCGAGGTCGTACGCCACCACGGCGAGCCCATCGCCGCCGTGGCCGCCGACCACCCGGACACCGCGCGGATGGCGGCCGCCGCCGTCATCGTCGAGTACGAGGTGCTCGACCCGGTGATCGACCCGGAGCAGGCCTTCGAGGCCGAGCCGCTGCACCCCGACGGCAACCTGATCCGGCACATCCCGCTGCACCACGGCGACCCGGAGGCGGCCGGCGAGATCGTCGTCGAGGGCCTGTACCGCATCGGCCGCCAGGACCCCGCGCCCATCGGCGCCGAGGCGGGCCTGGCCGTACCGCGCCCGGACGGCGGCGTGGAGCTGTACCTCGCCTCCACCGACCCGCACAGCGACCGCGACACGGCCGCCGCCGCCTTCGGCCTGGAACCCGAGCGGGTGAAGGTCGTCGTCACCGGCGTCCCCGGCGCCACCGCCGACCGCGAGGACCAGGGCTTCCAGCTCCCGCTCGGGCTGCTGGCCATGCGGACGGGCTGCCCGGTGAAACTCGCCGCCACGCGCGAGGAGTCCTTCCTCGGCCACGTCCACCGGCATCCCACCCTGCTGCGCTACCGCCACCACGCCGACGCCGAGGGCAGACTCGTCAAGGTCGAGGCGCAGATCCTGCTCGACGCGGGCGCCTACGCCGACACCTCCGCCGACGCCCTGGCCGCCGCCGTCGGGTTCGCCTGCGGCCCGTACGTCGTCCCGAACGCCTTCATCGAGGGCTGGGCCGTACGCACCAACAACCCGCCCTCCGGCCACGTACGCGGCGAAGGGGCCATGCAGGTCTGTGCCGCCTACGAGGCGCAGATGGACAAGATCGCGAAGAAACTCGGCATCGACCCGGCCGAGGTACGGCTGCGCAACGCCATGGCGACCGGCGACGTCCTCCCGACCGGCCAGACGGTGACCTGCCCCGCCCCGGTCGCCGAACTCCTCCAGGCGGTACGGGACTTCCCCCTCCCGCCGCTGCCCAAGGACACCCCCGAGGAGGACTGGCTGCTGCCCGGCGGCCCCGAGGGCGCGGGCGAACCGGGCGCGGTGCGCCGGGGCGTGGGCTACGGCCTCGGCATGGTGCACATGCTGGGCGCCGAGGGCGCGGACGAGGTCTCCACGGCGACCGTGAAGGTCCACGACGGTGTGGCGACGGTGCTGTGCGCGGCCGTCGAGACCGGCCAGGGCTTCACGACCCTCGCCCGGCAGATCGTGCAGGAGACCCTCGGCATAGACGAGGTGCACGTGGCGCCGGTCGACACCGACCAGCCCCCGGCGGGCGCGGCCTGCCACGGCCGGCACACCTGGGTGTCGGGCGGTGCGGTGGAGCGCGCGGCCAAGATGGTCCGCACCCAGCTCCTGCAGCCGCTCGCCCACAAGTTCGGCATGTCCACGGAGCTGCTCCAGATCACCGACGGCAAGATCACGTCGTACGACGGGGTCCTCTCGACGACCGTCTCCGAGGCGCTGGACGGCAAGGAACTGTGGGCCACCGCCCAGTGCCGCCCGCACCCCACCGAGCCGCTGAACGAGGCCGGTCAGGGTGACGCCTTCGTCGGCATGGCCTTCTGCGCGATCCGCGCGGTGGTGGACGTCGACATCGAGATCGGCTCCGTACGGGTCGTGGAACTGGCCGTCGCGCAGGACGTGGGGCGGGTCCTGAACCCGACCCAGCTGGCCGCCCGGATCGAGGCGGGCGTGACCCAGGGCGTCGGCATCGCGCTCACCGAGAACCTCCGCACGCCACGCGGCCTGATCCGCCACCCCGACCTGACCGGCTACGCCCTCCCGACGGCCCTGGACGTGCCCGACATCCGCATCGTCCGGCTGGTCGAGGAACGGGACGTGGTCGCCCCCTTCGGGGCGAAGGCGGCGAGCGCCGTACCGGTGGTGACCTCCCCGGCGGCCGTCGCCTCCGCCGTACGCGCCGCCACGGGCCGCCCCGTGAACCGCCTGCCGATCCGCCCCCAGGCAGCGGTGGTCACGGAACGGGCCTGATGTCCCTCCCGGGAGGGATCGTTCTCGTCACCGGCGTCATGGCGGCCGGCAAGTCGACGGTCGCCCAGGCACTGGCGGAAGCCCTGCCGAAGGCGGCCCACGTCCGCGGGGACGCGTTCCGCCGCATGATCGTCTCAGGCCGGAAGGAGTACGTCCCCGGCGCGGACGACGAGGCGCGGTCTCAACTCCTCTTGCGCTACCGTCTGTCGGCGGCGACGGCGGACGGGTACGCCCGGGCCGGGTTCACGGCCGTCGTACAGGACGTGGTGCTGGGCGAGGACCTGACGACGTACGTCGGCCTGGTGCGCACCCGCCCGCTGCACGTGGTGGTCCTCGCGCCGAGCCCCGAGGCGGTGACCGCACGGGAGACGGAGCGGCCGAAGACGGGATACGGCGCCGGCTGGACCGTCGAGGCGCTGGACGAGGCGCTGCGTACGGAGACACCTCGGATCGGACTGTGGCTGGACACCTCGGAGCTGACGGTGGGACAGACGGTGGAGAAGATCCTCACGGAAAGGGAACGCGCGAGGGTCGCCTGAGCGTCTCGTGAGGAGAGGCCACTGTTCGGTCCGGGGCGTTGTCAGTGGTCGGGCGTAGTGTTCTGGGCAGTGGGGGACGGCTGCCGGGCATCGCCGGGCGGTCCGCCGTGCTCCGCCAGGGGACGGTGAGCAAGCACATGCGGGGGAGCCCATGAGTACGACCGACGCCGGTACCGCGGTGATCACCCTGACCGAGGCCGAGCTGGACCCGTGGGTGACGCACGCGTCCACGCGGCACTGGCTGACCGGCCCCGGACTGCCCTCCGGGAACGGCGTGGTGAGCTTCACCGAGCTCCGCCGCGACGGCCTGCGGAGCGTGGCGGACTCGACGGGCGACGTCCCTCCGGAAGGACTGCCGGCGGAGCTGCGCGAGCAGCTGGTGATAGGCGGACTGCTCGGCCCCGGCGGCCTGGAGACGGAGTCGGTCCTGCTGGACGGCGCGACGGGCGAGATCTCGACGACGTACTTCCTGCACGACCGCCCCGACCTGATGGACCGCCGCCCGCTGGCCCCCTCGCTGCGCACGCTGGTCCGCTTCGCCGAGGCGACGGACGAACTGGCGGGCCTGCGCGGCCAGTTCGCCTCCTACGCCGGCCGCTACGGCCCGAAGGCGGTCGCGGAGGCCTCCCAGCACCTGCTCTCGGTCTTCCGCGACGGGACGGACGGCGAACCGGCCCCGTTCTGGAAGATGGCGGCCCTGATCCGCCCCCTGTCGCTGGTGGCCGGCCGGGGCGGCGCGTCAGGCCTCGCCCTGGACCTCCCGCACCGCCTCCTGGACCAGGAGTTCGGCCCCGGCAAGGTCGCCCGCTTCGAGGACGTCGACTTCCCCACCACCCTCACCCACCAGCCGACCCGCCGCTTCCTGCGCGAGGTCGGCCTCCCGGAGGACGCCCACGTCTTCTCCCTGGACACGGACGTCCCCCTGGCGACGCTCGCCGAGTACTACGCCGACACCGACGTCCCGGCGGAACTCCCCGCCGGAGCCCACCGCCTGATCCGCCTCGGCCACCTGGTCGAGGACAACAGCCTGGTCGTCGACGGCGAGACGGGCGCGGTCCTGAACTGGAACGAACCCGACGCGACACTGCACCCCCTCAACACGGACGTCTCGACCCTCGCCTTCACCCTCTGGCTGCTGCACCGCGAGCGCGCGATAGACGCCCAGTCGTCCCACGAGCTGACGACCGACACCTACGACCAGCTGGCCATGACGATGCTCCAGGTCCTGTCGACGGTGGACCCCACGGGCGTGACGGCGGGCAGACCGGTCCGCCACTACTGGACGGACGCGTTCCAGGACGAGGCGGGCGGGGTGCTCTGACGCCCTGCCGTCAGGCGGACTTGGAGGCGCTGCGGCGGCGTACGGCGAAGACCAGACCGCCACCGAGCACCGCGGCGGCGGCCGCGGCACCGGCGAGGAGCGGGGTGCCGTCGGAGCCGGTGGAAGCGAGGTTGCCGCCGGTGGTGCTGCCGCTCGTGCTGCCGGTGGAGGCGCCGCCGGTCGAGGTACCGGGCGAGGTCGATGCCGAGGCGGAGGCCGTGGCCCCCGTGCCGCCGACGGCCTGGCCCTCCGGGTCGTTGCCGTTCCCTCCGTTGCCCGAACCGCCGTCGGAGGCACCGTCCGAGGGGCTCGGCCCGGGCTCGTTGTCGCTCGGCAGGTCGATGCTGATCAGAGCGGTGTTGTTGGCGCGGTTCCTGTCGTACTTGGGAGCGATGTCGTAGACGGACGACGCCTTGATCTCGCCCTCGGTGTCCTGCGCGGACTTCTTGATCTTCAAGGTGAAGGTGTACATCAGGGACTGGCCGACGTCGAGGGTCCCGTCCTGCGGCCAGCAGACGTACTTGGGCTCGCCCGTGGTCCCCTGCGGTCCGCTCGGCCCGTCGATCCCGAACGGCGCGCAGTCCTTGGGCACGCCGACGGCGACGGTGCCCGGCGGGATCTGCACCAGCAGGCCCGGGAGGTCGTCGCTCTCCTGGTTCTGCACCCAGCCGGGTCCGTCGTTGCGCAGGGTCGCCGTGACCGACTGCTCCCCGCCCGCCAGCGCCTCCATCTCCTCACCGACCGCGACCAGATCGGCGGTGTTGTCCGCGGTCAGGGTGAGCCGTCGGTAGCTGTCGTCGAATCCCTCGCCCGGGGCGTCACCGGTCGCGCTCGTGCCGTACTCGACGGACTCCATCAGGGCCTTGTCCAGGGCCTTGAAGCGGACGGGCGTGGTGACGGAGGCGCCCGGTGCGATCACCGTGTCGAGTTCGCAGAGTGCCTGCCGTACCTGGTCCTCGACGGTCGAGTAGGTGCAGCCCTTGACCTGCTCGGGGAAGTCGAGGCCACGCGTCAGACGCACCCGGAAGGTGACCCCGTCCACGGCGGCCGTGCCCTTGTTGGTGAGGGTGACGGACTTGTCGTAGACCTCACCCGGCTTGGGAGTCGCGGACGGCAGGGCCGACACGACCAGCTCGGGCTCGCCGCCCTCCGCGTGCGCCAGGGGCGCGGCGACAGCGGGACCGGCGACGGCGATCACGGCAGCAGCCAGGACGGCTGCCGAAGGGCGGAGGTGCACGGTGATTCTCCTCGTCGGATTCCTCGTCGGCCCCGGGAGGCACGACGACCGGAGCGTGGGCTACCGGTCATGTTCTGGACATCCGAGAGGCGCTTGAGGTTGTGCGGGACTTCTCCCGGGCCGGACATCGCCTGGTGCGCCGTTCCGGGTGCTCGGCGGATTGCCCCGTTGCGCCCTGAACGCGCCCTTCCGCGCCCCTGAACTCCCGCACATGCTCGGGGTCATGGGGGACACAGACCAGTCGAGCATCATCCCGTTACCAGGCCCCGACGGACACCGGCAGCGGCCCCCTGATGCGCCGCGGCCGTGGGAGAACGCCGACCGGGCACAGGCCGCGACGGAAGGCGCCGCCGGGCCCGAGCCGCCCGCCCCGCCCGAATGCCCCCACTGCGGGCTGACCGGTGAGCGGCACGTCACCTACTACGGCACGCATGTCCTTCTCGAACCGGGCATGCCGGTACCCGCGCACATGGTGCCCGCATGGCACCGCTGGTACGTGGACTCGGACGGCACGGCGTGGAACAGCCGCGAGGACGAGCCCGCACCCGGTGCGGTGTGCCGCGTCCCGCATCGCATCGCCTGCCCCGGTCTGAGCCCGGAGGAGGCGGGCATCTGGCGATGGCTGGACGCCGTACGCGCGGAAAACGCGCGCAGGGCACGCCGGAAGGCCGACGGCGACACCGACCCGCCGGCACTCCCGAACGCGGGCTGACGCCGCTAACCCGTACCAGGTGGCGGCCCGGGGCCCCCGGCGCCATCACCAGCCGGCCCGCCGCATCAAGTGACGGAGTCGGGCTGCTCGATCGGCCGCCGCCACCACTCCGTGGATTTGAAGCAGCCCATCAGCCAGTGTGCTTCCGCGATGTCGAGGATGACTTGGCCGACCGACGGGATCGGCCCGAAGTGGAGCATCCCCTCCTGGATGTGCACCGGCTCCCAGTCGAGATCGTGGTGGAGCAGGACCGCGTGGGCCTGGCCGCGGCGCTGCCAGAAGACCATGGGTTCGTAGACCTCGTTCTCGAAGGGTTTGACTATGTCGTCCGGGGCGAATTCGACATCGGCCATGTCTGCCCACCTTCCGACTCCCTCGCGTTCCCGGGCCAGGTAGTGCCGCATGCCCTGCACGAACGCGTTGAGGCTCGCGTCATCGAGAACGGAATCCCGGGAGACGACGATGGACTTCGCCGTTTTGCGCAACGCCCTGGCTCGACGAAGTTGACGGGTCGCATTGGCCCAGAAGAGGCCGCCCCTCTCGGCATCGTGGACTACGCACAGCACGGGCAGGGTGCCATCGCGCCAGTTGTCTCCGTGATCGCCGACGGGGACGCGGTGCCCGCGCCTGGTCCGAGTCGAAACCCCGCCCTTGACTTGTATGGCAACGGAATCCTCTGTCCGCTGCCCGTTCTGGACGAAGGTGACGTGCAGATCCTCGCCGTGGTCGTTACCACCATCGATCTCCTGCACGATGTGACCGTGCCGCTCCAGCAGAGCACGCAGCTCGTTCACCGCCATGCGTCCGATGCGGCGGCTCTCCGGCACCCTCGGCATCGATCCCCCTCAAGTCGTGTGCGGATCAGGTTACGGCGAGCTACTGACACGCAGGCCGCCTTTGGGGACGACTGCCTGGAGACCGAAGGCGGTGTTCAGAGGTGTCGGATGGACGACGCCGGAGACGGAAACCGAGACGGACGACAGCAGGGCGGCACCCTGTATAGGGGTGCCGCCCTGTTGTTCACCTGTTCAGGCTGTAGAGGCCGTGGCGGGATTCGAACCCACGTAACTCGCTTTGCAGGCGAGCCCCTGAACCACTCGGGCACACGGCCGGGCCGAGTACGAACCACTTGGCACACGGCCGTGTTTGAACTCGGTGTAGTGACCGTAGGCCGGGGTGGGGTGGGGCTCAAGGGCGACTGGCGGGCTGCAATGTGACTGCCACACGCAGTTCATGAAGGGCGCCCGGCCGAGCGGAGGGGCGTACGACCAAGGTCTCAGGCGGGGACCGTCTCGGGACAGGGGTCATAGCGGCCCGTGGACCTTACGCTGACGGGCATGACCGTCCCTGAGCCGCGTGACGCCGAAGTAGTGGAGGCCGCTGAACTGCCCTCGGACGCCGAGGGGGAGACAGGGGTACTGGGGGCGGCGTACCGGGCGTTGAGCGTCGGGATCGTCTCCGTCGTCCTGCTCATCGCCTTCGAGGCGACCGCCGTGGGGACGGCGATGCCTGTCGCGGCCCGGGAACTGGACGGGGTGTCCCTGTACGCGTTCGCGTTCTCCGGGTATTTCACGACGAGTCTGTTCGGGATGGTGCTCTCCGGGCAGTGGTCGGACCGGCGCGGGCCACTCGGGCCGTTGACGACGGGCATCGCCTCCTTCGGGGCGGGGCTGCTGCTGTCCGGGACCGCCGGGTCGATGTGGGTGTTCATCCTGGGGCGGGCCGTGCAGGGGTTCGGCGGCGGGCTGGTGATCGTCGCGCTGTACGTCGTCGTCGGGCGGGCCTACCCGGAGCGGCTGCGGCCAGCCATCATGGCCGCGTTCGCCGCGAGCTGGGTGCTGCCGTCGATCGTCGGCCCGCTCGCCGCCGGCACGGTGACCGAGCACTTGGGGTGGCGGTGGGTGTTCACCGGGATACCCGTGCTCGTCGTCTTCCCGCTCGCGCTCGCACTGCCGCAGATACGGCGGCGGGCGTCCGGACCGGCGGGACACACCGCTGCGAAGCCCGCCTCGGAGGAGAGACCCGCCCCGGCGGATCTGCCCGCCCCCGCGGAACGGACCGCCCTCGCCGACCGGCCCATCACGCCTGCCCCGTCGCAGACGACCGGTCAGCCCGCCCCGGCGAACAACCCACCCGCCTCCCTCGACCGCCGCCGCATCCGCCTCGCCCTCGCCATCTCGCTCGGCGCCGGACTGCTCCAGTACGCCGCCCAGGACCTGCGCCCGCTCGCGCTCCTGCCCGGCGCCGCCGGACTCGCCCTGCTGGTGCCGGCCGTGCTCGGGCTGCTGCCGAAGGGCACCTACCGGGCCGCTCGCGGACTGCCCTCCGTCGTGCTGCTGCGCGGCGTCGCCGCCGGGTCCTTCATCGCCGCCGAGTCGTTCGTGCCGCTGATGCTGGTGACTCAGCGCGGGCTCAGTCCGACACTGGCCGGTTTCTCGCTCGCCGCGGGCGGCGGGACGTGGGCGCTGGGCTCATGGCTGCAGTCGCGGTCGCGCGTCGAGCCGTACCGGGAGCGGTTGACGACCGTCGGCATGCTGCTGGTGACGGCGGCCATCGCCACGGCCCCGAGTGTGCTGATCGACTCCGTGCCCGTCTGGACCCTGGCGGTCGCCTGGGCCTTCGGCTGCTTCGGGATGGGCCTCGTCATCTCCTCCACTAGCGTCCTCCTGCTCAAACTCTCCGCCCCCGAGGAGGCCGGCACCAACTCCGCCGCCCTCCAGATCTCCGACGGCCTCTCCAACGTCGTCCTGCTCTCCGCGGGCGGCGCCGCCTTCGCCGCGCTGGGCGGCGGCACCCTGTCCCACACGACCACCCACACATCCGGCTCCCACCCGGCCGCCTTCACCGCGGTGTTCCTGCCGATGGCGGCGGTGGCGCTGGTGGGGGCGTGGGTGTCGACGCGGTTGAGGGGACGGCGACGGTGATCCTGCGATCCGGTCGACCGCGGACGGTGACGGGGGAGCTGTGACGTCGGTCCCACCCACAGGTGACGTGGCCCGGTCCGCGCGTTGACGGGCTCGGGGCGCCGGTAGGGTGGCCCGGTTGTCATACGTAGCCGAGCCGTCAGGCTCCCTCGCACGAGCCGCCCGACCCCCAACGGAGACCGTGACTACCACCGCCGGCACCAGTTCCGCCTCGCACCACCTGTCCCCGGCGTTCCCCGGCCGCGCCCCCTGGGGTACCGCAAGCAAGCTGCGCGCCTGGCAGCAGGGCGCCATGGAGAAGTACATCCAGGAGCAGCCGCGGGACTTCCTGGCGGTCGCCACCCCGGGCGCCGGCAAGACGACCTTCGCGCTGACGCTCGCGTCCTGGATGCTGCACCACCACGTCGTCCAGCAGGTGACGGTGGTGGCGCCGACCGAGCACCTGAAGAAGCAGTGGGCCGAGGCCGCGGCCCGCATCGGCATCAAGCTCGACCCGGAGTACAGCGCCGGGCCGCTCGGCCGGGAGTACCACGGGGTCGCCGTGACGTACGCGGGTGTCGGCGTCCGGCCCATGCTGCACCGGAACCGGGTGGAGCAGCGCAAGACGCTCGTCATCCTCGACGAGATCCACCACGCCGGTGACAGCAAGTCCTGGGGCGAGGCCTGTCTCGAGGCCTTCGAACCGGCAACCCGGCGGCTGGCCCTGACCGGTACGCCCTTCCGGTCCGACACCAACCCCATCCCCTTCGTCACGTACGAGGAGGGCAACGACGGCATCCGCCGGTCCGCCGCCGACTACACCTACGGCTACGGCAACGCGCTCGCCGACAACGTCGTGCGGCCCGTCATCTTCCTCTCCTACAGCGGCAACATGCGCTGGCGCACCAAGGCCGGTGACGAGATCGCCGCGCGACTCGGCGAGCCCATGACGAAGGACGCCATCAGCCAGGCCTGGCGGACCGCCCTCGACCCGCGCGGTGAGTGGATGCCGTCCGTGCTGCGCGCCGCCGACCAGCGCCTGACCGAGGTCCGCAAGGCCATCCCGGACGCGGGCGCCCTCGTCATCGCCTCCGACCAGGACTCGGCGCGTGCGTACGCCAAGCTCATCCGGGAGATCACCGGCGACAAGGCGACCCTCGTGCTGTCGGACGACTCCGGGGCCTCCGAGCGGATCGACGAGTTCAGCGCCAGCAACGACCGGTGGATGGTCGCGGTGCGGATGGTGTCCGAGGGCGTCGACGTGCCGCGGCTCGCGGTCGGCGTGTACGCCACCACCATCTCGACCCCGCTCTTCTTCGCCCAGGCCGTCGGGCGTTTCGTACGGTCCCGGCGGCGCGGCGAGACCGCCTCCGTGTTCCTGCCGACCGTGCCCGACCTGCTCTCCTTCGCCAACGAGATGGAGCGCGAGCGCGACCACGTCCTCGACAAGCCCAAGAAGCAGGGCGAGGAGGACCCGTACGCCGAATCCGAGAAGGAGATGGAGGAGGCGAACAGGGAGCAGGACGAGGACACCGGCGAGCAGGAGCAGTTCTCCTTCGAGGCGCTGGAGTCCGAGGCCGTCTTCGACCGGGTCATGTACAACGGCGCCGAGTTCGGCATGCAGGCCCACCCGGGGAGTGAGGAGGAACAGGACTACCTCGGCATTCCCGGGCTGCTGGAGCCCGACCAGGTCCAGCTGCTGCTGCAGAAGCGGCAGGCCAAGCAGATCTCCCACAGCCGCAAGAAGCCGGACGCGGAGGCCGACCTGCTCGAAGTGCCCGCCGAGCGGCGGCCGGTGGTCTCCCACAAGGAGATGATGGAGCTGCGCCGGCAGCTCAACACGATGGTCGGCGCGTACGTCCACCAGAGCGGCAAGCCGCACGGCGTGATCCACACGGAGCTGCGGCGCGTGTGCGGGGGGCCCGCGGCGGCTGAGGCTACGGCGGGGCAGTTGCGGCAGCGGATCGCCAAGGTGCAGGAGTGGGCTACGCGGATGAAGTGACGCCGCCGTCCCCTGCGGGTGGGGCGTGCGCATACCGCCGCATATTCGAGCAGTCCGCCCCGTCCCGTGCCCGGATTCTGGACGGAGCCTTCCGCTCAGCGAACCCCCTTCGCTACTGTCCGGCTACGCACACGCCCCGTGGCAGCGCCGCCGCGGAGCGCAGCCGTGAAGCGACGCGGTCCGGACAGGCCGGGCCGCCGGCCGATGGGCGGCCTCTGAAGCGCGTTGCCGACGGGACTCGGTGACGCATCCGCCGCCAGAGGGCCGCCGACCTCACCACTAAGGAGTGGGCGTCGTGACCGCGGAGACCTCTCAGACGCTCGACCGGGGACTACGTGTCCTCAAGCTGCTCGCCGACACGGACCACGGGCTGACCGTGACCGAGCTCTCCCTCCGGCTGGGTGTGAACCGGACCGTCGTGTACCGGTTGCTCGCCACGCTGGAACAGCACGCGCTCATACGCCGTGACCTGGGCGGACGTGCCCGGGTCGGGCTCGGCGTGCTGCGTCTGGGCCGGCAGGTCCATCCGCTGGTGCGGGAGGCGGCGATGCCGGCGCTGCGGTCGCTCGCCGAGGACATCGGCGCGACCGCACACCTGACGCTGGTCGACGGTGCGGACGCGCTGGCCGTGGCCGTGGTGGAGCCGACCTGGACGGACTATCACGTCGCCTACCGGGCCGGGTTCCGGCACCCCCTGGACCGGGGCGCCGCGGGAAAGGCGATACTCGCGGCCCGGCAGCACTCGATGGCGGACCCGGGCTACACCCTGACGCACGGGGAACTGGAGGCCGGGGCCTGCGGGGCGGCGGCCCCGTTGCTGGGGGTGACCGGCGTGGAGGGGAGCGTGGGCGTGGTGATGCTGGCGGACGTGGTGCCGGAGCGGGTGGGGGAGCGGGTCGTCGAGGCGGCACGGGAGGTCGCGGAGGCGTTGAGCTGACGTCCGCGGAGCCGCCGGTCAGGCCCTCGTGGACCTGGTCCGGACCGGATCCGGCCCCCGCGTTAGATTGATCCCGTGTTCTCTCGCCTCACGCGCCCCCAGGCCCTCGCCGTCTGCGCCCTGCCCGTCGTGGCCCTGATCGCCACGGCGGTGTTCGCGCCGTTGCCGTTCTCGGTGGCGCAGCCGGGGCTGACGGCGAACGTGCTCGGCAAGAACAAGGGCACCCAGGTGATCACCATCTCCGGTGCGCCGGCCCGGGACACCCGCGGGCAACTGCGCATGACGACCATCGAGGCGACCTCCCCGGACACCCGCGTCTCCCTTCCCGACGTCGTCGACAGCTGGTTCCGCAGCGACCGGGCGGTCATGCCGCGCGACTCCGTCTACCCGAGCGGGGACAGCGTCAAGGAGATCGAGCGGCACAACGAGGCACAGATGAAGGAGTCGCAGAACGCGGCGACCGACGCCGCGCTCGGCTACCTCGGCCTCGACGGCAAGGACGTCAAGGTCAGCCTGAAGCTCGCCGACGTGGGCGGGCCCAGTGCCGGGTTGCTCTTCTCCCTGGGCATCGTCGACAAGCTCGACGGGGACGGTACGGGTGGGGATCTCACGGGGGGCCGGGTCATCGCCGGTACCGGCACGATCGAAGCCGACGGCAAGGTCGGCGCGGTGGGCGGCGTCGCCCTCAAGACCCAGGCCGCGAGGCGTGACGGCGCGACGGTCTTCCTGGTCCCGAAGGCGGAGTGCGCCGACGCCCGCGCCGAACTGCCGAAGGGGCTGCGGCTGGTTCCGGTGACCAGCCTGAAGGGTGCGGTGAGTTCGCTGGTGGCTCTGGAGACCGGGAAGGGGTCCGTGCCCAGCTGTTAGGCAGTGGCCGGCTTGGGCGGTGTGGCGAGCTTCAGACCGACCTCTATGAGGGTCCAGCCGAGGCGCGTACGGAGGTCGTGGTTCCGGGTGACCGGGCGGGTGCCGGTCTCGGCGCGGAGTTCCGCGGCGCGGGCGTGGTGCAGGGCGAGGTGGATGTCCGGGTGCATGGGTTATGGCCTTTCACAGCTTCGTCTGGCTGGGGAAGACGTGCGTGTGGACGCGTACCGTCTCGGCGTCCGGGGTGCCTTCGGGCAGGGGGCGGTAGCTCTGGACGAGCTCGTGCATCTTGCCGACCAGCTCACGGGCGAGTTCGGGAGTGAGCCTCAGCGAAAAGTCGCTGAGGTCCGTGGCGCCGTCCCACTCCTCGCCCCACTCGCTCGCGTTGCCGAGCCAGGTTGCGATCTCCCGGGTGTGAACGTTGGCCATCTCGTACCGGAGCAGGGCCACGGCTCCCCGTACGGTCGGATCCGGGTCCTTGATCAGGGTCTCGTCGATCCGGATGCCCTGGTCCGCCGCTTTCCACCAGCGCTCCCGTCCTTTTCCGCGCTCAGGGGCGTCGGCGACGAAACCGTGCGCGGCGAGTTGCCGTAGGTGGTAGCTGGTGGCACCGCTCGACTCGCCCAGCTTCTCGGCTAGTTGGGAGGCCGTGGCGGGACCGCCGTGTCGCAGCGCGGTCAGCAGCTGCATCCGCAGAGGATGAGCCAGACCTCGCAGGGAGCGGGCATCGAGCAGTCGGGGAGCCGGTTCGTCGGGCATGCGTGCAAAGATAGCCTTGCAAAGATATCTTTGCAACACCTTCTTTGTAACTCACCCCTCCCTGACAAACCCCTCCCTCACCATCCAGTCCAACGCCACCTGATGCGGATCCTCCCCCTCCACGTCCACCTTCGCGTTGAGATCCTGTGCCACCGTGTTGTTCAGCCTCGCCGTCACCGGGTCCAGCACATCCGCGATCGCCGGCCACTCCTTCAGCGTCTTCGTGTGGACCATCGGCGCCGCGTTGTAGTTGGGGAAGAACTTCTTGTCGTCGTCCATGACCACGAGGTTCATGGACTTGATGCGCCCGTCGGTCGTGAACACCTCCCCGTACGTGCAGCGCCCCTTCGCGGTCTGGGTGTAGATGATCCCCGTGTCCATCTGCGTGATGTTCCGCGCCGGCAGATCCATCCCGTACGCCTTCTGCATGCCCGGCAACCCGTCCGCCCGGTTCGCGAACTCGACCTCCACGCACAACCGCACGGCCTCCGGGTCGGGCTTCGCCAGCTTCGCCACGTCCGACATCGTCTTCGTGCCGTACTTCTTCGCGTTCGCCTGGTTCATCGCCAGCGCGTAGGTGTTGTCGAGCGACGACGGCGGCAGCCACGTCAGTCCGTTCGCCGCGTCCTCCTCCCGTACCGCCTCCCACTGCTCGTGCGCATCGACGATGGGCTTGCTGTGGCCCAGGTACGTGATCCAGGCCGTGCCCGTGTACTCGTACCCGGCGTCGGCGTCGCCCTTGCGGACGGCCTCGCGGCTGCCGATCGAGCCCTGGATGCCGGTGCGGTCGATCACGTCCGCACCGGCCGCCTCGAACGCGATGCCCATGATCGAGCCGAGGATCAGCTGCTCGGTGAACGACTTCGAGGTCACCGTCAGATGCGCGCCCTTCAGCGGCTCGCCCCGGCCGATCGAGCCCGGCTGCACGTCGTCGCTCATGGGGGAGCCGCTGGTCAGACCGCAGCCGGAAGCCGCCACCAGCAACGACAGGGCGACCAGCCCCGTACGCCCCCTCATGGCTGCAGTCCCCGCGGCCGCAGCAGCAGCTCGGCGAGCGAGGCCAGCCAGTCGACCAGCAGCGCGAGCGCCACCGTGAGGACCGAGCCCAGGACCAGCACCGGCATCCGCTGGTTGGTGATCCCGGTCGTGATCAGCACGCCGAGGCCGCCGCCCCCGCCGAAGACCGCCAGGGTCGCCGTACCGACGTTCAGGACGAGAGCCGTGCGCACGCCCGCGAGGATCAGCGGGACCGCGAGCGGCAGTTCCACACGGGTCAGTACCCCCGTCGGCGACATGCCGATGCCCCGGCCCGCCTCCAGCAGCGTCGGGTCGTTCGCCTGCAGCCCGGTGATCGTGTTCGACAGCACCGGCAGGATGGCGTAGATGATCATGCCGATCAGGGCGGCTCTGCGGCCGATGCCCAGCCAGATGACGAGGAGCGCCAGCAGGCCGATCGCCGGGGTCGCCTGGCCCGTGTTGGCGAACGCCATCGCCACCGGGGTGGCCTTGCGGAACGTCCCGCGGGTCAGCAGGATGCCCAGCGGGATCGCGATGATCAGCACGAAGAACGTGGAGATCGCGGTCAGCTGGATGTGCTGCCACAGCGCCTTGGAGACCTGGCCGCCGGACAGGGCGTTCCGGGTGAGCGCGTCCAGGTCGGCCTGCTGGAACCAGAGCCAGGTGGCGAGCAGCACCGCCACCAGGGCGACGGGCAGGAGGGTCAGTTTCTGCCGGCTGATGCGAGGCACGGGCGCGGTCCGGGGCGCCTGCGCGGCCGGCTCGGTGACCTCCTGCTCCACCTCGGGAGCGGTCACCGCGCCCCTCCGACGCCGCCGGCGCCGGTGACGCCCAGGTCACCCTCCTGCTCCGCGTGCGTCTGCGCCGCCCGCAGTTCCTCCAGCTCGTGCTGGTGCTCCAGCGCGTCGAGGCGGTCGGCCTCCAGCAGGTCGTGCACGGAGTTCATGAGGGTCTCCATGTCGACCACGCCCGTGTACTCGCCGTGCCGCCCGGTCACCGCCACCCGCCCCGCGTTGTCGGTCAGCACCGCCTCCAGCGCGTCCCGCAGGGTCGCGTCCCGGGTCACCGTGTCGTGCACCAGCGTCCCGGCCCGGGCCAGCGAGCCCCGGGCCCGCATCAGGTCGCCCCGCCGCAGCCACTTGTAGGGGCGGCGCCGCCGGTCGAGCAGCAGGACCTCGTTGGTGCCGCCGGCCCGCAGCCGGTTGAAGATCTGCTGCAACGGATCGTCGATCATGACGGTCGGGTAGTCGGTGATCCCCACGTCCCGGACGCGGGTCAGGTTCAGCCGCTTCAGCGCCGCCCCCGCGCCCACGAACCCGGAGACGAAGTCGTCGGCCGGGTTGGTGAGGATGGCCTCCGGGGTGTCGAACTGCGCGATGTGGGACCGCTCGCGCAGCACGGCGATCCGGTCGCCGATCTTGATCGCCTCGTCGAAGTCGTGCGTGACGAAGACGATCGTCTTGTGCAACTCGTGCTGGAGGCGGATCAGCTCGTCCTGGAGGTGGTCACGCGTGATCGGGTCCACCGCCCCGAACGGCTCGTCCATCAGCAGCACCGGGGGATCGGCGGCGAGGGCCCGCGCCACGCCCACGCGCTGCTGCTGACCGCCGGAGAGCCGGCGCGGGTAGCGGTCGTGGAACTCGCCGGGGTCCAGGCCGACGAGGTCGAGCAGCTCCTCGGTCCGCTCCCTGATCCGGGCCTTCGGCCAGCCGATCATCTTCGGTACCAGCGCGATGTTCTGGGCGACCGTCATGTGCGGGAAGAGCCCGGCGGACTGGATCGCGTAGCCGACCTTGCGGCGCAGCTTGACCGGGTCCATGTCGGTGACGTCCTCACCACCGATCCGGATACGGCCCCCGGTCGGCTCGATCAACCTGTTGATCATCTTGAGCGTGGTCGACTTGCCACAGCCGGACGGGCCGACGAGGACGACGACCTCGCCCGCCCTGATCTCCATGCTGACGTTGTCCACGGCCGGCTGCGCACTGCCGGGGAACTGCTTGGACAGGCCCTCCAGCTCGATGGAGGCGCCGTGATCACTCGTCTCAGGCACGGATCCCCCTGGAGATGGTCAGCCGTCCGATCAGGACGTACGCGGCGTCGAACAACAGCGCCAGGACGATGATGCCGAGGGTGCCCGCGAGGACCTGGTTGAGCGCGTTGGCGCTGCCCAGCGAGGCGAGGCCGCGGAAGATGACGTTGCCGAGGCCGGGCCCGGAGGCGTACGCCGCGATGGCCGCGATGCCCATCAGCATCTGGGTGGAGACCCGGATCCCGGTCAGGATCGGCGGCCAGGCCAGCGGCAGCTCGACCCGCAGCAGCCGGACCGGGCGGGACATGCCGATGCCGTCGGCCGCGTCCACCAGCGACGGGTCGACCCCGCGCAGGCCGACGATGGCGTTGCGCACCACCGGCAGCAGCCCGTACAGCGTCAGCGCGATGACCGTGGGCGGCACGCCCAGCCCCACGACAGGGATGAGCAGACCGATCAGGGCGAGCGCCGGAACCGTCAGGATGGTGGCCGTGGTCGTCGTCGCGACGTTCCCGGCCCACTCGCTGCGGTAGGTGACCACGCCGATGAGCACCCCGAGCACGGTCGCCACGACCATGCACTGGAAGACGACGCTCGCGTGCTGGTAGGCGTCCGTGAGCAGCTGCTGGTGCCGGTTCTGCAGGTACTCCCAGAAGTTCACACGCGCTCACCCCTAGACGTCAGGTCTCCTCCGCGGCCTGCTCCACGAGCGGGATGATCCGCAGCGGAACGGGGTTCTCCATGACGATCGCCGTGGAGGCCCGGACGATGCCATCAAAACCGACGACGCGGTCGATCACCCGCTGGAGATCGGCGTTCGAGCGGGCCACCAGCCGGCACAGCATGTCCCCGCTGCCCGTGGTGGTGTGCAGCTCCAGCACCTCGGGCACGGTCGCCAAGTGGGCCCGCACGTCGGCGCCTTGACCCTGCCGGATCTGCAGCGTCGCGAACGCCGTCACCGGGTAGCCGAGCGCCGCCGGGTCCACCTCGGGGCCGAAGCCGCGGATGACTCCGTTCGACTGAAGCCGGTCGAGCCGCGCCTGCACCGTGCCGCGGGCCACGCCCAGCCGCCGTGACATCTCCAGCACCCCGATCCGCGGCTCCCGGGCGAGCAGCAGGATGATCCGGCCGTCCAGATGATCGATCGCCACAGCAGCCTCCCGGGGGTGGTCATCCTGTACAGAAAGGCCGGTGATACGGCCGTACCGCTGAACAGATTGCCCAGCGGAGACGCAAACTATTGCGCACCTTGCCGAGTGGGGAGACCCTGCGGCTATGACGCAGACCACACACCACACTCCCGACACCGCACGGCAGGCCGACCCCTTCCCGGTCAAGGGAATGGACGCGGTCGTCTTCGCCGTGGGCAACGCCAAGCAGGCTGCGCACTACTACTCCACCGCCTTCGGCATGAAGCTGGTCGCCTACTCCGGACCGGAGAACGGCAACCGCGAGACCGCTGCGTACGTCCTCGAGAACGGCTCCGCCCGCTTCGTCCTCACCTCGGTCATCAAGCCCGCCACCGACTGGGGCCACTTCCTCGCGAAGCACGTGGCCGAGCACGGTGACGGCGTCGTCGACCTCGCCATCGAGGTGCCGGACGCGCGCGCCGCGTACGCCTACGCCCTGGAGCACGGAGCCCGCTCGGTCGCCGAGCCGTACGAGCAGAAGGACGAGCACGGCACGGTCGTCCTGGCCGCCATCGCCACGTACGGCGAGACCCGCCACACCCTCGTGGAGCGCTCCGGCTACGACGGCCCGTACCTGCCGGGCTACGTGGCGGCCCAGCCGATCGTCGAACCGCCCGCGCAGCGCACCTTCCAGGCGATCGACCACTGCGTCGGCAACGTCGAACTCGGCCGTATGAACGAATGGGTCGGCTTCTACAACAAGGTGATGGGCTTCACGAACATGAAGGAGTTCGTGGGGGACGACATCGCCACCGAGTACAGCGCGCTGATGTCGAAGGTCGTCGCCGACGGCACGCTCAAGGTCAAGTTCCCGATCAACGAGCCGGCCGTCGCCAAGAAGAAGTCCCAGATCGACGAGTACCTGGAGTTCTACGGCGGCGCGGGCGTCCAGCACATCGCGCTCAACACCAACGACATCGTGCAGACGGTCCGTACGATGCGGGCGGCCGGCGTCGAGTTCCTCAACACGCCCGACTCGTACTACGACACTCTGGGGGAGTGGGTCGGCGAGACCCGGGTCCCGATCGACACCCTGCGCGAGCTGAAGATCCTCGCCGACCGCGACGAGGACGGCTACCTGCTGCAGATCTTCACCAAGCCGGTCCAGGACCGTCCGACCGTCTTCTTCGAGATCATCGAGCGGCACGGCTCGATGGGCTTTGGCAAGGGCAACTTCAAGGCCCTCTTCGAAGCGATCGAACGCGAACAGGCCCGCCGCGGCAACCTGTAGCCCGAGAGCCGGCCAGGGCCGTGCGGGTGTCACGGGGCACCCGCCCGCCCCGGGCCCCGCTCGTCCGGACCTCGGCCGTCGCCGCTACACCGCCGGCGGCACTCGCCGGTCCGGCCCGCGCCTGCCCGGGGCCTGTCCGTCCGCTCCGTCCGTCCCGGCCTCGGCCGTCGGGGGTTCGCCGGTCCGGACCTCGGCAGTCGCCGCTACACCGCCGGCGGCACTCGCCGGTTCGGACCGCGCCTGCCCGGGGCCTGTCCCTCCGGCCCGTCCGTCCCGGCCTCGGCCGTCGGGGACCCCGCCGGGTGCCGTCCATCCGGGCCCGCCCGGAACTCGCCGGTCCGGCCCGCGCCCGTCCGGCCCGCCCGTCCCGGCCTTGGCCGTCGGGGATTCGCCCGCCCGGACCGCGCCCGTCCGGGCCCGCCCGGGGCGTGCGCGCCCGGACCTCGGCCGTCGGGGCCCGTCCCGGTGGATCCCGCCCGGGCCCCGCTCCCGTCAGCCCGCGCCCATCTCCGGCACCCCCACGTCCGGCGGCTCCCCCAGTGAGTCGATCGCCGACTGGGCCACCCGTACGTACAGGGGCGAGAAGTGCGGGTTGATGCGCAGTGCCTCCGTGAGGTGGCGCCGGGCGGCGCCGTAGCGCTCCAGCTCCCGCTCGATCATGCCGCGGTGGTACGTGTACACCGCGCTGCGCACCCCGCCGCTGTGCTTCTCGTCCGTCGCCCGCACCGCGAACCGCAGCGCCTCCTCGTGCTTCCCGGCCCGGTGCAGTGCCCAGCCCAGCGCGTCGGCCACCTCCGTCCCGGGCTGCCGGCGCCACTCCGCGCGCAACCGCCGTACCGCGGCCCGCGGATCGCCGTGGTCCGCCTCGAACTGCCCCAGCACCAGTTCCTCGTCGGCCCCGCCCGCGGCAGCGCCCCGCACCCGCTCGCGCAGCAGGTCGTACTGCACCCGGGCGGCCTCCGGCATGCCCAGCGCCTCGTACAACTCGCCCAGCTCCAGGGCGTACCGGGGGCACGGCTGCTTGGCGAGCGCCACCCGGTACGCGCTCAGCGCCTGCGTCGTCCGGCCCAGGGCCGCCAGCGCCCGGCCCTGCCCGGCCTGCGCGGCCCGCTGGTCGGGGTCGAGGCGCACCGCCTCCTGGAAGTACCGCAGCGCGTCCTGGAGGTCACCACGCTCCCAGGCCAGCTGCCCGGCCCGCTCCAGGTAGGCGGCCCGTTCGGCCGGGGCCTGCGCGCCCGCCGCCGCGTCCGCCAGCGCGGCGGCGGCGTCCTCGCGCCGGCCGTGGTCCCGGTAGACGCCCGCGGCCCGCGCCAGCACGGCCGGCCCCGAGCGCAGCTCCGTCAGCCGCTCCAGCATCCGCTCGGCCGACTCGTGCTCGCCGAGCCCGGTGTAGGCGTCGATGAGCAGCGGATACGTCGTCCACCTCCGCGGCTCCAGCTTCAGCGCCGCCTCACCCCACCGGCGCGCGGCGGGGAAGTCCCGGCGCGCGCCCGCCAGCGCGGCCAGCCCGGCCAGGGCCTCCGTGTTCCGCTTCGGCCGTGCCTTCAGCGACGTACGCAACGCCTTCTCGGCGCGCGGGTAGTACGCCGGGTCCGCCAGCCGCCGCCCCTGCTCGCCGTAGGCCGCCCCGAGCACGGCCCAGGACCGGGCGTCCTTCGGGTGCTTGCGCAGCCGCTTCTCCCGCTCGTCGATCAGTTCCGCCAGGTCGGGCAGCGCGGCCGGCACCCCGGTGGTGACCGCCGCCATGGCCACCGCCCCCGGCGACGGCGGGGCCGGCGGCTCGGGCCGTTCCTCCGGACGCAGCAGCACCAGCACCCCGCCGAGCACGGCACACCCCGCGACGCAGGCGAGCACCACCCGCGAGCCGCGCAAGCGGGGTCTCGAACGGCCGCGCGCCTCCCGGTCCGGACCGCGCGCCTCCCCGTTCGGGCCCTCCTGCTGGTTCTCCATGACGCTCACTGTGCGTCAGTACGACGACCACACCCGGGCAGGCGAAGGGTGCCGCCGACGGGGTTCACACCGATGGCCCCGGGTGCGAACCTTTGATCATGAGCCGTATCGAAGCGCGCAGCTCCGAGGACACCGAAACGTCCGGGAACCTGATCGACCTCCTGCTCAGCGGCCTTCCCGCCGAGGCGGTCCTCACCGACCCGGACGTCACCGCCTCCTACGCCAACGACATGGCGAGCTTCTGCCCGGCCGGCACCCCGGCCGTCGTCGTGCTGCCCCGCACGGTCGAACAGGTCCAGCACGTGATGCGCACCGCCACCGCCCTGCGCGTCCCGGTCGTCCCGCAGGGCGCCCGCACCGGCCTGTCGGGCGCGGCGAACGCCTCCGAGGGCTGCGTCGTGCTCTCCCTGACGAAGATGGACCGGATCCTGGAGATCAGCCCGGTGGACCGCATCGCCGTCGTCGAGCCCGGCGTGATCAACGCCGCCCTCTCCCGGGCCGTCGGCGAACACGGCCTGTACTACCCGCCGGACCCCTCCAGCTGGGAGATGTGCACCATCGGCGGCAACATCGGCACCGCCTCGGGCGGCCTGTGCTGCGTGAAGTACGGGGTGACCGCCGAGTACGTCCTCGGACTGGACGTGGTGCTGGCCGACGGCCGTCTCATGTCCACCGGCCGCCGCACCGCCAAGGGCGTCGCCGGGTACGACCTGACCCGCCTGTTCGTCGGCTCCGAGGGCTCGCTCGGCATCGTCGTACGGGCCGTGCTCGGTCTGCGTCCCAAGCCGCCCGAGCAGCTGGTGCTGGCCGCCGAGTTCGCCTCCGGGGCCGCCGCCTGCGACGCGGTGTGCCGGATCATGGAGGGCGGCCACGTCCCGTCACTCCTCGAACTCATGGACCGTACGACGGTCAAGGCCGTCAACGACCTGGCCCAGATGGGCCTCCCGGAGAGCACCGAGGGGCTGCTGCTCGCCGCGTTCGACAGCACCGACCCGGCTGCC
The DNA here is from genome assembly GCF_040612515.1 of Streptomyces sp. NPDC006372. Taxonomy (NCBI): domain Bacteria; kingdom Bacillati; phylum Actinomycetota; class Actinomycetes; order Kitasatosporales; family Streptomycetaceae; genus Streptomyces; species Streptomyces sp. NPDC006372. The sequence continues at coordinate 122,106 of NZ_JBEXQJ010000024.1, forward strand.
GACCTGGCCGCCGTCGGCGCGCTGTGCGAGGCCGCCGGCGCCACCCAGGTCGTACCGGCCGACGACGCCGCCGAGTCCGAACTGCTCCTCCAGGCGCGGCGGCTGTCGCTCACCGCGTTGGAGAAGGTGAAGGGCGTGACGATGATCGACGACGTGTGCGTGCCCCGCTCCCGGCTCGCCGAGATGCTCGAAGGGGTCGACCGGATCGCCGAGAAGTACCGGCTCACCATCGGGGTCGTCGCCCACGCGGGGGACGGCAACACCCATCCGACGGTGTGTTTCGACCCGGCGGACCCCGACGAGTCCCGGCGCGCCCGCGAGTCCTTCGACGAGATCATGGCCCTCGGCCTGGAGCTCGGCGGCACCATCACCGGCGAGCACGGCGTCGGCGTCCTGAAGAAGGAGTGGCTGGCGCGCGAGATCGGCCCCGTGGGGCTGGAGATGCAGCGGGCCGTGAAGCAGGCCTTCGACCCGCTGAACATCCTGAACCCGGGCAAGCTCTTCTGACACCGAGGGGGTCACTGGGCGAGCAACTGGTCCAGCTCGTCGTCGAGACCGAGCCGTTCACCCTCCGTCCCCGGCGGGACGACCCGCAGCGTGCGCTCCAGCCAGGCCGACACCACCCCCGCCGGGGCCTCCAGCAGGGCGTCCCCGTCGGGTGAACTCAGCGCCATCAGCACCACGCCGCGGCCCTCGGTCCTCGTCGGCCAGACCCGCACGTCCCCCTGCCCGCAGGGCCGGAACACCCCCTCCACCAGCAGCTCCCGGGCGAACGTCCAGTGCACGGGGTGCTCGGAGGTGGTGTGGAAGGTGACGTGCACGGCGTACGGATCGTCGGTGGCGTACCCGAGCCGGGCGGGCACCGGGATCCGGCGCTCCGGCGACAGGACGAGTTTCAGCTCCAGTTCCCGCTCCACGACGGTGTGCATGGCGGTGTTCCCTTCTCCTGACGGCTGCCCGTGAGGGCCGGTCAGGGGGAGAGAGCGCGCGGGGGCGCCGGCATTACGCGCCTTCCCGGAAGTTTTTTCGCAGGGGGATCCGCCGAAGCGGCGCGGTGCGTAGCACATCGGTGCTCGAAAGGGGTGGGTCCCGTGGGAGCGGCGGTGGGGGTTGCGCTCGTCTGATAGATGTGGAGGCCCCCATTTGGCCCTCGAGCAGATAGCGGGACGACGGAGATGAGCGCCCCAACCCCGGCCCCCGGTGACGACAGGCCCCGCGAAGGGTATTACCCGGACCCGTCCATTCCTGGATACGTCCGGTACTGGAACGGTGCCTCCTGGGTACCGGGCACCAGCCGTCCGGCGCCCCAGGACGGCGAGACGCTCGCGCCGCCGCCCGGTGCGGGGCAGTCCGGCGCCGCCGCCTCGGTCGAGGAGACCGGCCCGCACTTCTTCGACGAGGACCCGGTCGAGGAGCCCTCCGCCGCCGACTCCCAGCACGGCAGCCGTCCCGAGCCCGCGTCCGCCTGGGGCGCCGACCGCTCCCACCAGTCCGGCTTCGGCGGCCAGGACCGCCGCGTCTCCTGGGGGTCACCGCCGGTGGCGCAGGAGACGGGCGGGCAGGGCGCCGACCCGAGGGTGGCGCACGCCGACGGCGGGCCCTCCGGCGAGTCCGCCCGCACCGAGGGCACGGCGAACGTCCCGCCCGCCGCTGCCGACCAGGAGTCCGGGGCGGCGGCCGCGGGCAACACGTTCGTCTTCCGCCGCCCGACGGGGAAGTCCGGGGGCGAGCAAGGGGCCTCCGCCGAGGCACCCGACGAGGGCACGATGACGTTCCGCGCGGTGCCGCCGCGCACGGGCCCGGGCGGAGCTGTTTCCGGGGGTGCTGCGTCCGGGGGCGGTCCGGCGGGGTCCGGTTTCGGCGCGCAGGCGGGCGGCTCCGGGGGCGGCTCCGGGGGCGGCTCGGCAGGGCCCGGGTTCGGCGCACAGTCCCCTGCGGCAGGCCCCGGCGCCGGCCCGGCGGGCTCCGGCTTCGGCCCGGCGGCCCCGGCCGACCCCTCGAACCGCCCCGGCTTCGGCGCGGCGGCCCCGGCCGATCCCTCGAACCGCCCCGGTTTCGGTGCCGGCAAGGCCGCGGCCGCCCGTGCCGCCGCCGCGCAGAGCGGGCCCGGGGGCGCCGGAGCCCAGGCCTCCGCCGCCCCGACAGCCCTGTCGGGTCCCCAGTCGGCCCCCGTCGTACCTCCGCAGTCCGGCGCACCCGCCTCCTCCGCCGCCACCCCCCTCGCCGCCGGCCCCGGCGGCGGCCAGTCCTCCTGGGCGCAGCAGGTGCACCGGCTCGCCGGAGCGGGCGGGGGTGACGAGCAGCCCGTCGCGCCCTGGAAGCCGCCGGTCGAGGACCCGTTCCAGGCAGCGGCCCGGCGGCAGGCGGCGGCCCGCCCCGCGGGGCTGGGGAAGCGGCTGGTCGCCCGGCTGCTGGACACCGTCGTCCTCGCCGGCCTCACCGCCGGGGCCGCCGTACCGCTCGGCATCAAGGCCGTCGATCACGTCGACGAGAAGATCGACGCGGCCAAGCTCTCCGGCGAGACCGTCACGGTCTGGCTGCTCGACGGCACCACGTCGGTGTACCTCGGCATCGTCCTGGCGGTCCTGCTGCTCGTCGGCGTCGTCGCCGAGGTGCTGCCCACCGTCAAGTGGGGCCGCACCCTCGGCAAGAAGCTGATGGGTCTCGAGGTACGGGACATCGAGGGCCACGAGGCCCCGGAGTTCGGCGCGGCCCTGCGCCGCTGGCTGGTCTACAGCGTGCCCGGACTCCTCGTCGTGGGGATCGTCGGAGTCGTCTGGTGCGTCTTCGACAAGCCGTGGCGCCAGTGCTGGCACGACAAGGCGGCGCACACGTTCGTGGCGGGCTGAGGGGCCCTTGAGCGTCCCCGACCGCCCGTACCCCGGACGGCCGTCTGCCGGATGCGGAGCCGGGGTGTTCGCGGTCGACTCGGGCCATGAGCAGTGAACCGCCCCCCGGCTCCGGTCAGCAGCCCCCGGAAGACGACCCGTTCAGGAAGCGGCCCCCGCACGAGCCGCCCGGTGGGGACACGGGCTCGCCCTACGGGAGCGAACCCCCGCCGTATTCGGGAGGCGGCCAGGGCGGGGACCAAGGGGGCGGCCAGGGCGGAGAGCGAGGCGGCGGCGGTTCCCCGTACGGCGGTGGCTCCTACCCAGCCGACCCCCTCGCCGGCATGCCCCCGCTGGCCGACAGCGGCAAGCGCACGCTCGCCCGCATCATCGACATGATCCTCGTGGGTGTCGTCGTCTGGCTGCTCACCTGGGGCATCGGCGTCAGCGAGTTCGACGTGGACAGCGATCGCATCCAGGTCAGCAAGTCCTTGTGGCAGTCGGCGGTCGCCGCCGTCCTCTACATCGCCTACGACACCGTCCTGACCACCAGGACCGGCCAGACCCTCGGCAAGAAACTGCTGCACATGCGGGTGGCCGACCTCGACGACGGCAGCACGCCCTCCGTGCAGGGCTCGCTCTCACGTGCCGCGGTGCTGTGGATCCCGTTCGCCTTCTGCTGTGCCTGCGTCTGGACCGCGATCTGCGGCGGCTGGAGCTACTTCGACCGGCCCTACAAGCAGGGCCTGCACGACAAGGCGGCAAAAACGGTCGTGGTCAGCACCGATTGAGGCACGGGTGGATCACCCGGCGGTCAGGAGACCGCCCGCTCGCGCACCGGCTCCGGGGCCGGCGCGGTGACCGTGGCCCGTACGGGCTCCGCGGGGGCGGGCCGTTCCACCGAGGCGGGGCGCCTGCCGGGCAGCGGCACCGTCATGGCGACCAGCAGCCCGAGGGCGAGCGCCGCGACGGCGATGATCGCGATCCCCACGCCCGAACTCGTCTGCGACAGCAGCAGCATGGCGATGGTCGAGAGGATCACAGTGCAGGAACCGTAGGCGAGCTGTGCGGCGGTCGGACGGGGCATGGCCATCATGTCCTCGAAAGTGGGTGTCCACGGGGGTGTCGGCCTGGCATTCCGCCAGCTTCCGGGCGTTCCGCCAAGCGACTCTAACCGGCAGGGTGCCCGAGCGGAACGCGCGGTAAGCGTGACCTAATCAACAGGGCCGGAGCACAGGGGGCGCACGGAGTCATGGCGTCCAAGGGGTGGACATATGCACGCGCCCACTGCCGGATGGGCATCCCACTGGTTGTCCGTAAAACGAACGCCACCTCCGCATAGTGCACTTGACTTGTCCAAGTCAAGGTCTGTCTTTTCTGCTTAACCTCTAGTCAAATGTCGTCACTTGACTACACGCGTTGATCACGCGCGCGCGGACCCTGCCAGACCCAGGACCCTTCCCTCCGCGCGCCCGAACGCGGGGGAGGAACTCAAGTGACCAGAAGACCCTGGACGTTCAGAGCCGCCGCCATCGGTGTGGCGCTCGCGGCGGCCACCGCCACCGGCTCGGCTCTCGGTGTGGCGCAGGCCGACGACGCCTCCGCCCCGAGGTCCACCACCGTGGACCGGCACGACCCGGCGGATCGCCACGGCTCCGAGCACGACCTCGAGGGCCCGCTGAGCAAGACCCAGGAGGCGCAGCGCGAAGAGGCCCTGAAGCAGGTCATATCCGGCAAGACCAAGGTCAAGGACCGCGAGGGCTCGAAGGTCGTCCAGCTCAAGAGCAAGAAGGGCGACAGCAAGTACGTCGAGCTCGGCCGCGAGAAGACCGACAAGATCTTCACGATCCTGGTCGAGTTCGGCGACCAGATCAGCGAGTTCGGCGGCACCCCCGGCCCGCTGCACAACAAGATAGCCAAGCCGGACCGCAAGAAGGACAACTCCACGGCCTGGCGCGCGGACTACAACCAGAAGTACTTCGAGGACCTCTACTTCGGCACCGGCAAGAACACCGAGTCGGTGAAGAAGTACTACGAGAGGCAGTCCTCCGGCCGCTACTCGGTCGAGGGCGAGGTCTCGGACTGGGTCAAGGTCCCCTACAACGAGGCGCGTTACGGCAACAACGCCTGCGGTGACACCAACTGCCCGAGCGTGTGGAACGTCGTCAAGGACGGTCTGAACGCCTGGGTCGCCCAGCAGAAGGCGGCCGGCCGCACCGACGCCCAGATCAAGGCGGACGTCAAGCAGTACGACCAGTGGGACCGCTACGACTTCGACGGCGACGGCGACTTCAACGAGCCGGACGGCTACATCGACCACTTCCAGGTCGTGCACGCAGGTGAGGACGAGTCCGCCGGCGGCGGCGTCCAGGGCGAGGACGCGATCTGGGCCCACCGCTGGTACGCCTTCGGCACCGACGCCGGCGCCACCGGCCCCGCGGACAACAAGCTCGGCGGCGCGAAGATCGGCGACACCGGCATCTGGGTCGGCGACTACACCGTCCAGCCGGAGAACGGCGGACTCGGCGTCTACGCCCACGAGTACGGCCACGACCTCGGCCTGCCGGACCACTACGACACCACCGGCGCCGGCGACAACTCCACCGGCTTCTGGACCCTGATGTCCTCCGGCTCCTGGCTCGGCACCGGCAAGAACGAGATCGGTGACCTGCCGGGCGACATGACCGCCTGGGACAAGATGCAGCTGGGCTGGCTCAAGTACGACACGGCGAAGGCCGCGACGAACTCCTGGCACAAGCTGGGTCTCGCCGAGTACAACACCAAGCACAAGCAGGCGCTCGTGGTCGACCTGCCGAAGCGGGCCGTCACCACCGAACTCGTCAAGCCCGCCCAGGGCGCCACCCAGTGGTGGAGCGGCAGCGGCAACGACCTGAAGAACACGCTGACCCGTTCCGTCGACCTGACCGGCAAGACGTCGGCGTCGCTGACCCTCGACGGCTGGTACGAGATCGAGGCCAACTACGACTACCTCTACGCCGAGGTCTCGACCGACGGCGGCGCCAACTGGACCGCTCTGGACGGCACGGTGGACGGTCAGCCGATCCCGCGTGACGGCAGCGACAAGCCGGCCCTGACCGGCACGGTCGACGCGTACAAGAAGCTGGCGTTCCCGCTGGACGCCTACGCGGGCAAGAAGATCGACCTGCGCTTCCGCTACCAGACCGACGGCGGCCTGGCGATGAAGGGCTTCGCGGCCGACCGGATCACCGTGACCGCCGACGGTGCCGCCGTCTTCTCCGACGACGCCGAGTCCGCGGACCCGGCCTGGAAGGCGAACGGCTTCTCCCGCATGGGCGCGTCCTTCACCAAGGACTACGCGCAGTACTACATCGCGGAGAACCGCCAGTACGTGTCGTACGACAAGACCCTCAAGGTCGGCCCGTACAACTTCGGTTCCAAGGCCCGTCCGGACTGGGTGGAGCACTACCCGTACCAGAACGGCCTGTTGATCTGGAAGTGGGACACCTCCCAGGCGGACAACAACACCAGCGCCCACCCGGGCACCGGTCTGGTCCTGCCGATCGACTCGCACCCGAAGGCACTGAAGTGGTCCGACGGCACACTGATGCGCAACCGCGTCCAGGCCTACGACTCGCCCTTCAGCCTGTACCGCACCGACGGCATCACGCTGCACAACGCGGACGTCGCGACCAAGATCAAGTCGTCGAAGGGTGTCTCGGTCTTCAACGACCGCACCAGCACCTACTACGACCCGGCGAACAAGACCGGTGGCGTCAAGGTCACTGACACCAACACCAAGATCAAGATCATCAAGGAGGCCAAGGACGGCTCGACGATCGAGCTCGAGGTCGGCCCCGCGGTGAAGTAAAACGCGTTTTAGCAGGTCAGAGCGTGATCGGCGGTGACCCCCTGGCGGGTCACCGCCGATCCGTGTTTAGGTGCGTCCTGTGGTTCTCTTATTGACACCGACCGACACACCGACCGACACGGGGGTATGACCACATGGCCGCAGGAGGCTTCTGCAAGCTGCCGAACGGCACCGTGGTGGTGGCGCTGAACCTGCCCAGCCCCGCCGCCGACGGCCCCGGTTCCGTCCGCGTACTCGTCCACGCGGCGAACCGCGCCCGAGCCCTGACCAGGCTCCGCAACCTGGGCCTGCGGTCGGTCTACCTGCGCGGCAACGCCGCCCCGCCGACCCCCGACGAGGTCACCGCCGTCCTCCACCACCCGGACGGCCTGATATGGCGCACGGCTCCTGACAACGGTGTCCTGGGCCCGGACCTCACCACAGAACTGTGGCGCCCGATCCGGTCCCTCCTGAGACGCCCGACGGCCCGGACCTGACCCGGGATGCGGGCACGCGGGCTACTGCACGACCGGCTTCCCGGAAAGCTCCGCGCCCGCCTCCCGCAGCTCCTCGACCGCGCGCTCGGTGGTCTCCTGGGAGACGCCCGCCGTGAGGTCGAGGAGGACCTGGGTGCGGAAGCCCTCCCGCACGGCGTCCAGGGCCGTGGCGCGTACGCAGTGGTCCGTGGCGATGCCGACCACGTCCACCTCGGTGACCTCGCGGGACCGGAGCCAGTCGGCCAGAGGCGTGCCGTTCTCGTCGGTTCCCTCGAAGCCGCTGTACGCCGCCTCGTACGCCCCCTTGTCGAACACGGCGTCGATCGCGCCGGACGCGACGGCGGGAGCGAAGTTCGGATGGAAGCCGACGCCCTCCGTCCCGGCCACGCAGTGCGCCGGCCAGGAGCGGACGTAGTCGGGGTTGGTCGAGAAGTGGCCACCGGGGGCGATGTGGTGGTCGCGCGAGGCCACGACGTGCTGGTAGCCGGACCCGGCCGCCTGCCCGATCAGCTCCGTGATGGCGGCGGCCACATCGGCACCGCCGGACACCGCGAGGCTGCCCCCCTCGCAGAAGTCGTTCTGCACGTCTACGACGATCAAGGCGCGGCGCATGGTCGGTGTCCTTCGGCTATGAGGTCGGCAAGCCCGGCCGGTGAACTTCCGAGCCTATTGCCATGGTTGAGGGGTCGGGAGGGGTCATGGGTCGGCGCATCACGGCACACCGCAATTAGCTACCCGAGGCTCCGTGCAGGTACTCCGTCGGAAGGACGGGCTCCCCGCGCGAGAGCTGCGTGGCCGACATCGGGAGCCCCTCGCGCGCCGCCGCGTGCCGCTCGCGCGCCGCGTCCAACGGCTCACGGGCGACCACCTCACCCCCCTTGACCAGCTCCACCAGCAGCTGCCGGTCCGCCAGCTCACCCGGCACCGGCCCGGTGCCCACCACCTCGGCCTCGGCGACCCCGTACGCGTCCAGCCGCCGCGCGGCCCACTTGCGCCCGCCCACGGACGTCTTCCCTCCGGTGGACCGCTTCGCCACCGGCACCAGCGGCGCCTTCGGCCCGGCCGCCTCCGCCCGCGCGACCAGCTTGTAGACCATCGAGGACGTCGGGTGCCCGGACCCGGTCACCAGCTGCGTGCCGACGCCGTACGCGTCGACCGGCGCCGCCGCCAGCGAGGCGATCGCGTACTCGTCCAGGTCCGAGGTCACGACGATCTTCGTGTCCCTCGCGCCCAGCTCGTCCAGCTGCTGCCGCACCCGGTGCGCCACCAGCAGCAGGTCCCCGGAGTCGATCCGCACCGCGCCCAGCCCGGTCCCGGCGACCTCGACGGCCGTCCGGACCGCCTCGGCGACGTCGTACGTGTCCACCAGCAGCGTCGTGCCCCGCCCCAGCGTGTTCACCTGGGCCTGGAAGGCGTCGCGCTCGCGGTCGTGCAGCAGTGTGAAGGCGTGCGCGGAGGTGCCCACGGTGGGGATGCCGTACCGGAACCCGGCGGCCAGGTCCGAGGTGGTGGCGAAGCCGCCCACGTACGCGGCCCGGGACGCCGCCACCGCCGCCAGCTCGTGGGTGCGCCGGGCGCCCATCTCGATCAGCGGCCGGTCCCCGGCGGCCGCCGACATGCGCGAGGCCGCCGCGGCGATCGCCGAGTCGTGGTTGAGGATCGACAGGATCACGGTCTCCAGCAGCACACACTCGGCGAACGTGCCCTCCACCCGCATGATCGGCGAGCCCGGGAAGTACACCTCGCCCTCGGGATAGCCCCAGATGTCCCCGCTGAAGCGGTAGCCGGCGAGCCACCGGAGGGTCTCCTCGTCGACGATCTCCCGCTCGCGCAGGAAGTCGAGGACGGCCGTGTCGAAGCGGAAGTTCTCCACCGCGTCCAGCACCCGCCCGGTGCCCGCCACGACGCCGTAGCGCCGCCCGTTCGGAAGCCGCCGGGTGAAGACCTCGAACACGCTCCGCCGCTCGGCCGTGCCCGCCGCGAGCGCGGCCCGCAGCATCGTCAGCTCGTACTGGTCCGTGAAGAGCGCCGTCGACGGAACATCCACCGGCAGCCCAAGGTCCGCTGTGTTCATGGCGGGATCGTACCCCCATTTCGTCAATCTGACGATTGCGGTCCCGAGGGACGCGATCGCCTTACTGCCAGGCCAGTTTGTGCGTCTACCCCCCTCGGGTGGCAGCATGGGCTGTGTGACGTCACCCGCACCCCTGGAGATCGAAAAGACCGAGTCGGCGGAGGAGGTCTTCGCCGTGCCCGAGCCGGACGTTCCGTGGGTCACCATCGTCCACAACGACCCGGTCAACCTCATGAGCTATGTGACGTACGTCTTCCAGACGTACTTCGGCTACTCCAAGGACAAGGCCACCAAGCTCATGCTCGACGTCCACCACAAGGGCCGGGCGGTCGTCTCCAGCGGCAGCCGCGAGGAGATGGAACGCGACGTGCAGGCCATGCACGGCTACGGCCTGTGGGCCACCCTCCAGCAGGACCGCAAGTAGCCAGCACCCCGCCCAGCAGCGAAAAGGCGTTCATGCCCGGAACCTTCGAACCGCTTCCCGGCGGCGGCGCGGCCGTCGCCCTCGACGACGTCGAGATTTCCATCATCCGGTCGCTGGCCGTCCAGCTTCTGGAACTCATCGGCCCCGGCCCCGCCGAGGACGCCCCCGACGACCCGCTCGCCGAGCTGTTCGCGGAGGGCCCGAGCGAGCCGCCCGCCGATCCGGTGCTCAAGCGGCTCTTCCCGGACGCGTACAGCGACCCCGAGCAGCCCGCCACGGCCCGGGACGCCGAGGAGCAGCGGGCGTACTCCGCCGAGTTCCGCCGCTACACCGAGAACGACCTGCGGGCCGGCAAGCGGGACAACGCCCTCACGGTGGTCCGCACCCTGGACGCGCTGTCCTCGACCTCGGCCGGCGAGGGCGGCGCGGTGCTCAAGCTGTCGGTGGCGGAGTCCCAGCAGTGGCTGAACGCCCTGAACGACCTGCGGCTCGCGATCGGCTCCCGGCTGGAGATCACCGACGAGGACGACACCGACCTCCTCTACCGCCTCCCGGACGACGACCCGCGCAAGCCGATGGTGATGGCCTACCTGTGGCTGGGCGGACTGCAGGAGACGCTGGTCGGGACCCTTATGCCCTGATGCGTGCAGGTTCTGTGACCGCCGGGTGACCGATCGGTGTTCGCTCAGAGGACACTCAAATCCGGATAACGATCGCGTCACCGCGCCCGCCTTCTATGGGCCCTTCGGGTGCGCTTTGTCCAATTCTCCCTGTGCTGTGCGTCACAAATCACCCGTGTGATCACTATTGCGGCCGTGATAAATCTTCACGACCGCCCGGCGAACACCACCCGAATGTTCGGCCGGGTGCGCCATGTGGCCGACGGATCGTCGGCCAGGCATGAGCGGGCCCCGCAGGCCCGCTCGACTCCATCATCCGGGGGGATCGAGACCCGATCCGAGACCGACAACAGGTCCGGGTCGGCATGGAGAAAGGCGCACCACACATGACCTCTGCGCAGGTCGACACGGAAAACGTCTCCGAAGAGGGGTACGAGCGCGGACTCGGCAGCCGCCAGGTCCAGATGATCGCGATCGGCGGCGCCATCGGCGTCGGCCTGTTCATGGGCGCCGGGGCGAACATCGCGAAGGCCGGCCCCAGCATCATCCTCATGTACGCCCTCGCGGGCGTCGTCATCTTCTTCATCATGCGGGCCCTGGGAGAGCTGCTGCTCTACCGTCCGGTCTCCGGCTCCTTCGCCGAGTACGCCCGCGAGTTCCTCGGCCCGTTCTTCGGGTTCGTCACGGGCTGGACGTACTGGCTCATGTGGGTGGTCACCGGCATGGCCGAACTCACGGCCGCCGCCATCTACATCCACTTCTGGTTCCCCGACATCCCGCAGTGGGTCAGCGCCCTGGTGTTCCTGGTGGTGCTCTTCGGCGTCAACCTGATCTCCGTCAAGATCTTCGGCGAGGTCGAGTTCTGGTTCTCGATGATCAAGGTCACGGCCATCCTCGGCATGATCGTCATCGGCCTCGGCGTGCTCACCCTCGGCTTCTCCGACGCCGGTGACACCGCCACCGTCTCCAACCTCTGGTCCCACGACGGCTTCTTCCCGAACGGCATCGGCTCCAGCCTGATGACGCTCCAGGGCGTCATGTTCGCCTACCTCGCCGTCGAACTCGTCGGCGTCACCGCGGGCGAGTCCGAGAACCCCGAGAAGACCCTGCCCAAGGCCATCAACACCCTGCCCTGGCGCATCATCGTCTTCTACGTCGGCGCGCTGCTGGTGATCCTCTCCGTCGTCAAGTGGACCGACTTCTCCGCCGGCGAGAGCCCGTTCGTCCACGCGTTCGGCGAGATCGGCATCCCGCTCGCCGCGGGCATCGTCAACTTCGTGGTGCTCACCGCCGCCCTGTCGTCCTGCAACTCGGGCATGTACTCCACCGGCCGCATGCTCCGCGACCTCGCCGCCAACAGCGAGGCCCCGCAGGTCTTCGGCAAGCTCAACACCCGCAAGACGCCCGCCGTCGGCATCACCGTCTCCGTGGCGCTCATGGGCATCGGCGTCGTCCTGAACTACGTCGTCCCGGAGAAGGCGTTCCTCTACGTCACCTCCGTCGCCACCGCGGCCGGCATCTGGACCTGGATGATGATCCTCGTCAGCCACATCCGCTACCGCTCCGCGGTCGACGCCGGCCGGCTGCGCGCCTCGTCCTTCCCCGCCCCCGGCGGAGCGCTCTTCAGCTGGGTCGCGCTCCTCTTCCTCATCGGCGTGACCGGCATGATCGCGTACGACAAGGACGCCCGGGTCTGCCTCTACGTCGCGGCCGGCTGGGCCGTCGCCCTGGCCATCGGCTGGGCGATCCTCAAGAGCCGCAACCCGCAGATCGCCGAGCGCCGCTCCCCGGAGCTCGACAAGGTCGGCTGACCAACCCGCCAGGACGCCCAGCCGCAGGGAGTACTCGTGGCACCCCCTGCCGCTGCCGCTCAGGGCGTCCGGCATATGGGCCGTTCCGTACCAGCCATCGGTACGGAACGGCCCTTCTGCTTATCCTTGCCGGCATGCTGACCATCACCCAGGCCCTCGTCGACCAGATCGTCGCCCACGCGCGCAAGGACCACCCCGACGAGGCGTGCGGCGTCATCGCCGGCCCGGCGGGCTCGGACCGCCCCGAGCGCTTCATCCCCATGCTGAACGCGGCCATGTCGCCCACGTTCTACGAGTTCGACTCCGGGGACCTGCTCAAGCTCTACCGCGAGATGGACGACCGCGACGAGGAGCCCGTGGTCATCTACCACTCCCACACCGCGACCGAGGCCTACCCCTCCCGCACCGACATCTCCTACGCCAACGAGCCGGGCGCCCACTACGTCCTCGTCTCCACCGCCGACACCGACGGGGCCGGCGAGTTCCAGTTCCGCTCCTTCCGGATCGTCGAGGGCGAGGTCACAGAGGAAGAAGTCGAGGTCGTCGAGGCCTACTGAGACACCGGCCGATCCGGCCTGAACAGCACGGTCTCACTCCCCGGCCGGAAACAGTCCGCCATGTGGGATCACATTCCAGAACCCGGACCGGGAATCGATACGATGACCCCATGGTTGTCCAGGACGTGAGCGACAAGACGCCGGGCGAGATGCTCGTTGCGCGGCTGCACGTCGACCTGTGCAGGCTCGCCAGCGCCATCTGTTGACGCCGCAACCTGCCGCCGTACGGCCTGAGCCGCGGCGCTGCACACACGCACCACCCCGCTGTTCCTGCGCTGCCGCGCGCCCCGACTGACTACTCCCGACAGGAGCCCTGAAGCCATGGCCATCGAGGTCCGCATCCCGACCATCCTCCGCACGTACACCGACGGTCAGAAGGCGGTGGAGGCCAGCGGTGACACCCTCGCCGAGCTGTTCACCGACCTCGAGACCCGGCACGCCGGCATCCAGGCCCGCATCGTCGACGGCGACCAGCTGCGCCGCTTCGTCAACGTGTACCTGAACGACGAGGACGTCCGCTTCCTCGACGGCATCAACACCAAGCTGTCGGACGGCGACAACGTCACGATCCTGCCGGCCGTGGCCGGCGGCATGGTCTGATCAACGATGCGCTACGACTCCCCCCTGGCCGCGGTCGGCAACACCCCCCTGGTGCGCCTGCCGCGGCTGTCGCCGTCCCCCGACGTCCGCCTCTGGGCGAAGCTGGAGGACCGCAACCCGACGGGGTCGGTCAAGGACCGGCCCGCCCTGCACATGATCGAGCAGGCGGAGAAGGACGGCCGCCTCACCCCGGGCTGCACCATCCTGGAGCCCACGTCGGGCAACACCGGCATCTCCCTCGCCATGGCGGCCAAGCTCAAGGGCTACCGCATCGTGTGCGTGATGCCGGAGAACACCTCGCAGGAACGCCGGGACCTGCTGGGCATGTGGGGCGCCGAGATCATCTCCTCCCCGGCCGCGGGCGGCTCCAACACCGCCGTGCGCGTCGCCAAGGAACTCTCGGCCGAGCACCCGGACTGGGTGATGCTCTACCAGTACGGCAACCCGGACAACGCGGGCGCCCACTACGCCACCACCGGCCCGGAGATCCTCGCCGACCTGCCCTCCGTCACCCACTTCGTGGCAGGCCTCGGCACCACGGGCACGCTCATGGGCGTAGGCCGCTACCTGCGCGAACACAAGCCGGACGTCCAGATCGTCGCCGCCGAACCGCGCTACGACGACCTGGTCTACGGCCTGCGCAACCTCGACGAGGGCTTCGTCCCCGAGCTGTACGACGAGTCCGTCCTCACCAGCCGCTTCTCCGTCGGCTCCGCGGACGCCGTCACCCGCACCCGCGAGCTGCTCCAGCAGGAGGGCATCTTCGCCGGGGTCTCCACGGGCGCCGCGCTGCACGCCGCGATCGGCGTGGGCAAGAAGGCCGTCAAGGCCGGTGAACAGGCCGACATCGCCTTCGTCGTCGCCGACGGCGGCTGGAAGTACCTCTCGACGGGCGTCTACACGGCGGCCACGACCGAAGCGGCCATCGAGACGCTCCAGGGCCAGCTCTGGGCGTAGCCGTCACCAAGAGCACACAGGAGGGCTGGAGTCGCGACTCCAGCCCTTCTTTCTCCTCAGGTCAACCCGCTCCCGGCACCTCACCCGGCCAGATACCGCACCTGGTCCCACAACGCCGGATCCACCACCCCGACCCGCCGCCGGAAGCCCCACACCGGAACCTCCCGCAGCTCGTCCGTCTCCAGGAAGCTCGCCCGCCCCCGGACGTCACCGACCGACCCCGGGGGAAGGGGAATCACACCGGTGCGCTCGTGCCGGAACCGAGTGGTGATCTTCGCGACCGTCGCCCGCTCCCCACGCACCGCCAGCACCAGACACGGCCGGTCCTTCGTACGCGCCTGGTCCTCGTACGGCACGTCGGCCCACCAGATCTCCGCCGGCTGCGGCCGGCCCGCCAGCGCGACGGCCGGAGCCGCCGCCCGGGTCCGCCGCCCGCCCGACCGCCGCCCCCAGCCGTCGACGAGCGTGGCGACGAGCGCGAGCAGTACCACCGCGGCGAGCGCCAGCCACCAGGACGTGTCCATACTGAGACGTTACCGGCGCCATCCCTCCCCCGCGCCCTTCCTCGCAAGGATCACACCCGGACCTGCCATCCGAACCGGTGACACCACAGGTGAGTTCGCCCACAACAGGCCTTGGCGGAGGAGCTACCGGAGGTTTTGCGCCTTACGCTCGACGAACCGCACGACCCCCGACGCCCCTCTCAGACATTTCCCGCCAGCGGAGGTTTCTGCTTCATGAAGCTCACCGTCGTCGGCTGCTCGGGGTCGTTCCCGTCCGCGGAATCGGCCTGCTCGAGCTACCTCGTCGAGGCCGACGGCTTCCGGCTGCTTCTCGACATGGGCAACGGTGCCCTCGGCGAGCTGCAGCGCCACTGCGGTCTCTACGACCTCGACGCGATCTTCCTCAGCCACCTGCACGCCGACCACTGCATCGACATGTGCGCGTACTTCGTCGCGCGCTACTACCGCCACGACGGCGGCCGCTGCGATCCGCTCCCCGTCTACGGACCCGAAGGCACGGAACACCGGCTGACCACCGCCTACGCGGACACCCCCACCGCCTCCTCCATGAGCGAGGTCTTCGACTTCCACACGGTCAAGCCGTCCACCTTCGACATCGGCCCCTTCACGGTCCACACAGAGCGAGTGGCCCACCCCGTCGAGGCCTACGGCATCCGGATCGAACACGACGGCAAGGTCCTGACGTACTCCGGCGACACCGGCGTGAGCCCCGCCCTGGACGAACTCGCGCAGGGCGCCGACCTGTTCCTGTGCGAGGCGGCGTTCACCCACGGCAAGGAGAACATCCCCGACCTGCACCTCAACGGCCGCGAGGCCGGCGAGACAGCCGCCCGCGCCGGTGCCCGCCGCCTCGTCCTCACCCACGTCCCACCGTGGACGGACCCCCAGGTCAACCTCGCCGACGCCCGCGAGGTGTACGACGGCCCGGTGCACCTCGCCGCGCCCAGGCAGACGTACGACATCTGACCTCCACGCACGCAAGAGGCCCCGGAACCGAGCGGTTCCGGGGCCTTCACCGTGTGCGGGCTACTTCGCCTCCGCCTTCTGCAGCTCGGCGAGTTCCTCGTCGGACTCACGGCCCGGCGTCGGCAGGTCGAACCTGGTGATCGCGAACCGGAACACCACGTAGTAGACCGCCGCGAAGCACAGACCGACCAGGGCCAGCAGCCACGGCTTGGTCGCGATGCCGAGGTTCAGCAGGAAGTCGATCGCACCGGCGGAGAAACCGAACCCGTCCTTCATGCCGAGCGCCCAGGTCAGCGCCATCGAGACACCGGTGAGCACCGCGTGGATCGCGTACAGCACCGGGGCGATGAACATGAACGTGAACTCGATCGGCTCGGTGACACCCGTGACGAACGACGTCAGCGCGAGGGAGAACATCATGCCGCCGACGACCTTGCGGCGCTCGGGCCGGGCGCAGTGCACGATCGCGAGGCACGCGGCAGGAAGGGCGAACATCATGATCGGGAAGAAACCGGTCATGAACTGCCCCGCGGTCGGGTCACCGGCCAGGAAGCGCGCGATGTCCCCGCTCTTCCCCTCGTAGGAGCCCGCCTGCAGCCAGGGGAAGGAATTGAGCAGGTGGTGCATGCCCACCGGGATCAGCGCACGGTTGGCCACACCGAAGATGCCCGCGCCGACGGCTCCGGAGCCGACCAGCCACTCACCGAAGTTGTGCAGGGCCGTCCCCAGGACCGGCCAGATGTAGCCGAAGACGACGCCCATGACCAGGCCCGCGAAGGCGGACAGGATCGGCACCAGGCGCCGACCGCCGAAGAAGCCCGCCCAGTCGGGCAGCTTGGTCCGGTAGAAGCGCTGGTAGAGCAGGGCCACCACGATGCCCATGACGACACCGCCCAGCACCTTGGCGTCCGCGGGAGCGTCCACCATGACGGCCTTGTCGCCGACCTTCGCCGCCACCTTGGGCAGGGTCGGGTCGGTGAACGTGCCCAGCACGTTCTTGAACACCAGGTAGCCGACCACGGCGGCCAGCGCGGTCGAGCCGTCCGACTTCTTCGCGAAGCCGATCGCGATGCCCACGGCGAACAGCAGCGGCATGTTGTCGAGGATCGCGTTGCCGCCCGCGGTCATGAACCCCGCGATCTTGGTGATGAACTCCGGGAAGGAGTCCCGTCCCAGCATGTCGGTGTTGCCGAGGCGGACCAGGAGGGCGGCGGCCGGCAGCACGGCGACGGGCAGCATGAGGCTGCGGCCGATACGCTGCAGGACCGCCATCACCGCGGAGCCCTTCTTCGGACCCGCGGGCGCGGCAGTGGCTGTGGACATGAACTTCCTCCATGGGGCAAGGCGCCGCCCGGGGAAGAGTCGACAGGGGGACGGCGGCGTCTCAGAAAAGGGGCGCGGTCTCCGCCGCGCGACCCCCACCGGTGAGTGGTGTAGACCAGTTGTAGCACGGTAGGCCGAACGAGTGGAACCCGCCAATTCCGCCCGCTTCGACGATCAAGAACCGGCACTTTGTCGAGAGGCCGACTTGTGGTGTAGACAACTGCATTACTGCGACAGAGCGGTTCGGATCAGGGAGAAAGCATGGCCAGCAAGGCTGAGAAGATCGTTGCCGGGCTCGGCGGCATCGACAACATCGAAGAGGTCGAAGGCTGCATCACCCGCCTGCGCACCGAGGTCGTCGACCCCGCCAAGGTCGACGAAGCCGCCCTGAAGGCCGCCGGCGCCCACGGCGTCGTCAAGATGGGCACCGCGATCCAGGTCGTCATCGGCACCGACGCCGACCCCATCGCCGCGGAGATCGAAGACCTGATTTGAATCCTCCCCTCCCTGTAGGGGAGGGGATTCCTGGCTCAGGCCGCCTCCTGGAGCAGCGCTCCAGGAGGTCTTCTGCCATCGGCACCAGCCGGGTTGAGACCAGCCCGGTGGAGCATCACGTATGCGGAGTTCTTGTCCCGTGGGGCCACGGCTCCGCATGCGGTGCAGGTGTAGGTGCGCTCACCCAGCGGCAGTGCATGCTTGGCTCTCGTCATGCACGTGGCGCAGTCCATCGTGGTGTGCGCGGGGTGGACCAGGCGGATGTCACCCCCGTGCTTGCGGCCCATCTCCAGCACAGCGGCCTTGGTGGCGCCGATGGCGGCGTCCGCGGCCTTGCGGGCCATCGTGCTCTTGGCCACGAACCAGGGCTTGAAGTCCTCCACGGCGATGGCGTCGTGGTCACGGACCACCTTCCTGGCCCACTTGCGCCCAGTGTCCTGCCGCTGCCGTGCGACCTTCTTGTGCGCTTTCGCCCGCAGCTTCTTCGCCTCGCGGTAGCCCTTCGATGCGGGTTGCCCCTTCTTCGGCCTGCGGCGGGCCATCATCCGGTCGTACCGGGTCAGCCTCTGCTGGGCCTTCCGGCCGTGCTCGGCGTGCGGCAGGTCGTGCACATCGGACGTGGTGGTCGCGGTCTGTTTCACGCCCCAGTCGACACCGAGCGCCCGGCCGGTGGGAGGCAGCGGCTGAACCTCGGCGGGCACGACGAAAGAGCCGTACCAGTGCCCGAGACTGTCCTGGTAGATGCGTACCGAGGACGGCTCAGCCGGCAGGTGCCGCGACCACACCACCAGCACCACGATGCCCCCGGCCAGGTGCAGCCGGCCGTCCTTCAACCGGAAGCCACGCCGGGTGTAGTTCAGGGTCGCCAGCGCCTCACGCTTCTTTTTGTACGTCGGCATCCCCGCCCGACGCCCCACGGGCAAACGTTCCCTGATGTCCTTGAGGGCCTTGGCACGGGAGCGGCCGAAGTCGCGAATGACCTGCTGCTGGACAACCGACGAACCCTCACCCAGCCATGGAACCGTCCGCCGGGCTTCAGTCAGCATCCGGTCCAGCTGCGCTGGACCACACGTCCGCTTCTCCCCCGTCGTCCGATTGTGCAGATACACGGCCCTGGACTTGGCCACGCACTCATTCCACAGCCAACGGCACCGGTCCCACTCCGCCACCAGCAGCCTGCGGGCAGCGCAGGACACACGCAGCCGGAAGGTGTAGCGGGCATGCCCGGCTCCCTCCGCGTACACCATCCCGCCTCCCCCCATGACAAGGCGTCCCCGAACCCTGCCAAGGACCATACGTACGATCCCCGCACACCCGTCCCCCGATCCCGCAGCCACCACCCCGACCAGCGACAACAAGCACACGCGTTCGCATCCCCACCACGGGAGGAGCCCGCTCCACGGTTGCGGATAGGCTCAGCGCCATGTCTCGAATCGACGGCCGCACCCCCCAGCAACTCCGCCCGATCACCATCGAACGCGGCTGGAGCAAGCACGCCGAAGGCTCCGTCCTCGTCTCCTTCGGCGACACCAAGGTCTTCTGCACCGCCTCCGTCACCGAAGGCGTCCCCCGCTGGCGCAAGGGCAGCGGCGAAGGCTGGGTCACCGCCGAGTACTCCATGCTTCCCCGCTCCACCAACACCCGCGGCGACCGCGAATCCGTCAAGGGCCGCATCGGCGGCCGCACCCACGAGATCAGCCGCCTCATCGGCCGCTCGCTGCGCGCCGTCATCGACTACAAGGCCCTCGGCGAGAACACCATCGTCCTCGACTGCGACGTCCTCCAGGCCGACGGCGGCACCCGCACCGCCGCCATCACCGGCGCCTACGTCGCCCTCGCCGACGCCGTCGCCTGGGCCCAGCGCAAAAAGCTCATCAAGGCCGGCCGCCAGCCCCTCACCGGCACCGTCTCCGCCGTCTCCGTCGGCATCGTCGGCGGCGTCCCCCTCCTCGACCTCTGCTACGAAGAGGACGTCAAGGCCGACACCGACATGAACGTCGTCTGCACCGGCGACGGCCGCTTCGTCGAGGTCCAGGGCACCGCCGAGGCCGAACCCTTCGCCCGCGACGAACTCAACGCCCTCCTCGACCTCGCCGTCGCCGGCTGCTCCGAACTCGCCGCCCACCAGCGCACCGCGCTTGATACCGTCCTCGAAAAGTAAAGGGCGCACCAAAAACAGGTGCTCGGCACGGGCAACCGCGCCGAGCACGCTCGCGTCTGAAGGAGTACGGGCGCACGGGCTCATCCCTGTGCGCCCGGCCAGCCGTACGGGCCCGACCGGCCCGCCGAACGAGAGGGACCGCTCCATGGCCGCGAGCCGCCGACGCCGCACCGCAGCCGTCGCCGCCACCCTGGCGGCCGTCGCGCTCACCGCCGGACTCACCACCGGCTGCGCCGCCGTCGACAAGGCACTGGACTGCGTCCAGACCGCCGACGCCATCGCCGACAGCGTCACGGAACTCCAGCAGGCCGTGGACAGCGCCGCCGACGACCCGACACAGCTCGACGAGTCCCTCGACTCCATCGACAAGAACCTCGGCGAGATCGGCGACAAGACCGACAACACGGACGTCAACAAGGCCGTCGACGACCTCAACAAGGCCGTGGACAACGTCCGCACGTCGATCAAGAACGGCGACGAGACACCCGACATCAGCCCGGTCACGGACGCGGCGGGCGAACTGACGAAGGTCTGCACGCCGTAACGCGCGCCGGCCGGGCCGGGCTGCTCGGGCGAGTGACCTGGCCCGCTCGCTACTGTGTGGCCATGAGTCGCCTGATCCTCGCCACCCGTAACGCCGGGAAGATCACCGAACTTCGCGCCATCCTCGCCGAAGCCGGGCTACCCCACGAACTCGTCGGGGCCGACGCCTACCCGGACATCCCCGACGTCGAGGAAACCGGCGTCACCTTCGCCGAGAACGCGTTGTTGAAGGCCCACGCACTGGCCCGGGCGACGGGCCTCCCCGCCGTCGCCGACGACTCGGGCCTCTGCGTGGACGTCCTGAACGGCGCCCCCGGCATCTTCTCCGCGCGCTGGTCGGGCCGGCATGGTGACGACAAGGCCAACCTGGACCTGCTCCTCGCCCAGCTCTCCGACATCGCCGACGACCACCGCGACGCCCACTTCGCCTGCGCGGCGGCCCTCGCCCTGCCCGACGGCACGGAACGCGTGGTCGAGGGTCGGCTACGGGGAGTGTTGCGCCACGAGCCGACCGGCACCGGCGGCTTCGGCTACGACCCGATCCTCCAGCCGGAGGGCGAGACCCGGACCTGTGCGGAACTGACCCCCGACGAGAAGAACGCGATCAGCCATCGGGGGAAGGCGTTTCGGGCGTTGGTGCCGGTGGTGCGGGAGCTGCTGGGCTGAGGATCGAGGGAGGGGCCGCCCGAGCAGGGCGGCCCCTTCTGTGTGCGGCGGAAGGGATTCGAACCCTCAAGCCCGGTCAGGGGCCACAGGACCTAAACCTGCTGCGTCGCCGTTGCGCCACCGCCGCCAGCCGCCTGTCATCGTACCGGGAGCCGCTCCCGGCTTCGGCGTCCCCATTGATGTGATCGACCGCCGTGCCCGCCCTGCGGTAACTGTCCCTCTCCGATGGGCAGTTGGGTCAGAGCCGGGCTTTTACCAGTAGCTGAGAACTCTTGCAAGGCGGGTCGGCCGAAACGCTTCGGTCGCTGTCGCCGGAGGCGGTGCGGCAGGAGATCCGGGCCGCCTGCCACGGTCGCTCCTCCGCGAGGATTCGCCCGCTCGTCGAGCAGGCCGTCGCCACCCGCATGGCCTGGAGGTTCCTTCGCGACCGCAGTGCCCGACCACCCGGATCAGCGCCTTTGTGAAGGCCGTTCACACCCTTCACCTGGTCAGCTCGGATCGGTGATCAGGGGCACGCAATGTTCACGTCACATTGACTTAAAGATCATCTGTTCGATAGCTTCCACGCCTCGCCTGATGTGGACAGGCCTCATGGGGGGGCCGCATCGGGTGGGAGATTCGGAGTTCCCGCATGTCGGGCAGATCCTCCAAGCGCGTATCCGCCGTGGTCGCGATGGCGTCAGCTTTCACCCTCGCGATGTCCTCTGGTGCCTGGGCCAACTGGTCGAGCAGCATCAGCGGGTGGACGGACGGCGGCGGGAGCAACGGACAGTCCCGCTACTGGGCGGACGAGAGCTACTCGGAGATCATCTTCAAGGGTTGCAGCGTGCAGGGCGGCAGCAAGACCACCGGGGTCGAACTGTGGGACTACGACGCGCTGTCGTCCAACGACTTCTACGGTGAGAAGACCTTCACCAACTGCTTCAACGGCTCGACCTACGCGAGCCGGGGCGAGTACAACGGCCTGCCGCAGGAGTCGGACTACTTCTTCCAGCTCGACAACGTCGGCGGCGGAAGCAACGCCTGCTGCCTGCTGTGGGCGACCTACGCGGGAGTCGACACCACTCTCGCCGATTCCTGATCAGTGTTCTGCAGCGTGGTGCCTCGCCGGCGGCCGGCGCATGCTGTTCGCCCCCAACGACCCGGCCGCCGCCGCGCTGGTGCGCGTCGTGGTGGTCG